>CAYURR010000047.1:0-16860 GCA_964446745.1 uncultured Defluviitaleaceae bacterium
AATTACTTTGTTGTTGAAATAGCACAGGCTTAGTTATTTTTCAAACAAGGCCTAGCATTATCTTTTAAGATCATATAATTCTTTTCATTTGAAAGAAGTATATTTTGTATTGCAAGATTTACATACGACTTCATATTTATATCTATCCAGGTTTTTATCAAGGATGGTGAAAAGCGGGGATTGGTCGGATGGACAGCATAGCCTGTTTTTGATAATTATCAGCTTGTCTTCAGTAGCGCATGCGCTGCAACTAGCGCTTGTGCTGCTATCATCAACAAAATCTATGTTAATACTACCCGACCCATTACATTTGCATTGATACGATAGCATAAAGCTGTCATAGGTAACATAACACAAATAGCCGATGGTTTTATTGCAGCTTTCACAATAAATCCAGCCCCCATATCCACTAGCTAGCCTTGTGTTTATCAACTCTTTGGTTTTAGGTATTCTTGACATCCTTTGTATCCTACGCCTCCGCTTTGATAATGCTCATATTTTTAGAGTCGAGCAGTTTCTCAAGAAAACCTCTGGTAACCTTATGAGAACGATAATTGGGCAGACTTTCATAGATATGCGACAACCCATCCATTTCCTCCATGGCCTGTGTAAAACCGAGTGCAACCGCGCTATCAAGCTTCTCTAATCCGCTGTATTCCAATCTTTTGGGGTTTAATCGCTGGCTTTTAATTGCGAAACCGACACGCTTTTTGCAGTCACATCTGCCAGTTTGGGATAGACCGCAATACTCGCTCAAGAACCCTCCGACCTTTTTCCGTATGCGTGAAAGCCGCTGACGATATGCTTCTGGGGTAATATCAAGTATTTCTCCACAGACCTTACTATCAGCCTTAAACATTACCCCTAAAACATAGATACATCTACTTTCGGGATCAAGACATTGTAGCATAACATTCGTGCAAGACAGTTTTAGTTCCTCGGCCAAAATGTTCTCTTCAACCCCTTGCAGCAGGTCATCTGTATTTGGAATGAAGCCGGCGTTAATATCTTCAGCATAGATCTCGAAGCTAAGGGGGCGCTGTGCAAACATGGACTTTTTGTAGTTGATTAAGTAATTGACGGCAATACGATAAACCCAAGTTGAAAATGCACTCTCCTTGTGAAAGGTAGATAACTGGGTAATGATTTTGACGATGATTTCCTGCATCGCATCCTCGGCATCGTGTAGGCTTCCAAGTATACGCAGTGAAAGATTGTAGATCATATCCTCTACGCTGACGATAAGGTCTTGCAGTGCTTGACTATCACCACTCACAGCCTTATCCACCAAATCAACGTTTTCATTGTACATAGAATCTTCTCCTTTATTTTTTACTTCACCTAATTAGACAATCGTTGAGTACAGGTTGTGACAGAAATAATTATTTTTTTGGAGAAGTACAATAAAATCGCACTGACGATTTTGCCACGGTTTTCACTGCCTGTATATTGCCTTAACTATCGTCTCCATCTCAGGCTCAAACACACTCATGTCCAGTATCTCGGCCCGAGTGCTGCATAACGTCAAGAATTCTCCCATCGGCATCATGTCGACGTCTATGCTAAACGTGGTCTGATTATTTTCGACGGATGTGATCATGAGTCCGTCACGCAATATGCTATTAAAATCTACAGCCGTTTTGGTCGTGACCATAGCGGCTTTCTTGTTGCCCAAATATCGTTTTAATTCCTCTACCTTACCGTTAAAGACGATCGTGCCCTTGTCGATGATCATAATCGCGTGCGCAAGGCTCTCGATATCACCTAAATCGTGCGTGGTCAGAATAAAGGTCACACCCTGCTCGTTCATTTGCTTAATGAACGTGCGGATGTGTTCCTTGGCTATTACATCGAGGCCGATGGTCGGTTCGTCGAGAAACACTACACGCGGGTTGTGTAGCAAAGCAATGATGAATTCGCATTTCATGCGTTCGCCGAGCGAGAGCACGCGCACGGGTTTGTTGATGATGTCCTTCGCATCGAGCAGCTCTACGAGCATGGATAAACGCTTATCGAATGCCTCGGTAGGGATGTTATAGATCGCCTTGTTCATTACAAACGCATCCATTGCCGGTATGTCCCAGATCAGCTGTGATTTCTGCCCAAACATCGCGCCTATCTGCGAGACATAACGTGTGCGTTGTTTTTGCGGGTTGTAACCCATAACCTCTATCTGCCCCGCAGTCGGTGTCAATATGCCTGTAAGCATCTTTATGGTCGTGGATTTGCCCGCGCCGTTGGGGCCAAGCATACCCATGATCTGCCCCGCTGGGATAGAGAAGCTGATGTCATCTACGGCCTTTACGGTCACATGCTCGCGCCTGTACAGGCTGCGAATAGTCTCGCCGAGTGTGCTGCCGCGTTTGTGCGTGCGATATTCCTTTGTCAGATGCTGCGCGGTGATTATGTCTGCCATATCGTTTCCTTTCTGTGCGCTTATCCGCCCGCGCTTTGGTACGTGCGGATCATATACAAGAAGCTCCAAACACCCAACAGCATGAAACCGGCGCATGGGAGGATTATTAAGTAGTATAGAGGCTTCGCGACCCCGAGTAGCGCATACGCGGGGAAAATGCCTAACGCAGCTACGGGGATTATTACAGAGATGAGGCCGCGTACAAAACGCGGGTAAAGGGTTAACGGATAACGTCCGAACGTCGTGACAGCGCCAAAGATTTCAAATATGCGGCTGTTGCCGACCCATTTAAATGTCGTGGCGGACATGAGGCATGACGCGCCAAACATCATCATCACAGCACAGAGGATGAAATAGAAGAAGGTGAGCCAATACATAAACCCGATGGGCGGCAGCTTTGTAACCGAAAAGATGAATACACCGATGCCACCGGCCAATGCGCCGATGCTGTCTAAGCTAAACGAATATGCAGCAGTTGTTAGGATCACGGGACAGGGCTTTATCAGCAGTAGGTCGTAATTGCCCTCACGTACATTTTCCATCGTGATCCAGACCATGTTGTTGAAAAACGGCGCGCATAGCCCATTCACGAGCATGAATGCCGACTGAAACAGCAGGGCCTCATAAAGCGTCCAGCCGGGTAGGACAGCACCCGCGCCGTAGATCAACAACGTTACAAGCGGCAGTATTAAATTGTTTAGCAGGACAATTACAAAGCTTATAAAGAAATCAAGCCTATATGCGGCTGCGGATGCGAACGCCGATTTTACAGATACGCGGTACATCAACAGTAGCCGTTTCATACACCCACCCCCGAAAAGCGCCTGTTGCCTAATACATACAGCAACTGACTGATCAGAAACGCGACCACGACATATACGCCTTGTATGGCTACGATCAGAGTCAGCGGTATAGACTGACTGCCTATCAGATACCGCCCCGTCCAAACCATCGCGGGCACATAGGTAATGTATTGGAATGGCAGAAACATCATCACGCGCTGGACGGCTTCGGGATAGAAAGTCAGAGGTAGCAGCACGCCCGAAAACACGCTCACGAGAAGCGCATAAACGCTGCGGATGCCGCCAGTCTGCGTGAACCAAAACCCTAACAACCCGATCGCGTAATGGATATAGAAATTGATAAGAAAACTGAACATGACGGATAGGATAGTGAGAGGCAAATGCCTGGGCATGAGATTGATACGAAACACCAACCCAAAGATCAACGCGACAGGCAAGACCTCATAAAGCAGCCCGAGGGTTCGATGACCGAGCTTTTGCGAGAACGCAAAGAAACGGTGGTTCATGGGCTTTAATGCAAAGTTCAAATACTTGCCCGTGCGTATGAGCATTTGCAGATTCCAGTCGGCGAAGTCCATAGTCAGATAGCCTATGAGCGCCGCCGCTGCGTAATAAGAGAGCATGTCGGATAGGGTCAAGCCCGCCAGTTGACCTTGCCCCGAATAGACCGCCCGCCAGATGAAAAACTGCACCAAATAATATGCAGGCCCCACAAAGATGGATACCATCGAGTGGGTGCGGTAGGCGGCCCATTCCTTGTATGTCACAAAGGCAACAGAGCGGGCGATGCGAATTTTATGTATTAAGAAATCTAACATTACATTATTCCTGACCAGATTAGATTTTTGAGATGGAAAGAGGGTTCATCGTGCCAGCCCGCATTGAGAAACGGTGTAAAGCTGACCGAAACAAACTGCTCTGTGGGGTCAATCACAAGCATACAACTACCCGCGCCCTCATGGTAATAGGTTGTGGGCGAAAAGATTTCGCCGGGGGTGTAGCGTTTATCGGGCCCGTAGCCATATGCGCGGGGTTCGTCGACCGCTTTCCAGCAGTTGTTTAGGATGTGCTCGCCCGTGGCTCGCATGGTCATCTTTTCGACAGCCTTGCGTCCCAATATGCGTACACCGTTCAACTGCCCCATGTTCAACAGCATGTTGCCAAAGATCGAGAGGTCATTAAGCGTCGAATATAAGCCGCCACCCGTTGATGGAATGATGTTCCAGACAGGATTATAATTAACCGCGTCGTTGTTGCCGTCTATGACGGATTGGAGATGATTTTTTGCGCGCTCGGTTTGAAACAGGCAACGCTGAGCTTGTTCGGGCGTGAGTTTGAATGTTGTATCGTGCATCCCGAGGGGCTTTGCTATATGTTCGACGATATAATCGTTTGCAAACATGCCGCTGATACGGCTTACGATCTCGCCAAGCAGCAAATAGCCAAACGAGCAATACGCCCACTCGGTGTCGGGCTTGCAGCGCACGCCTGCGGTCATGGCTGCACGTATCCAGTTTGTATCCCCGGGCTTCATCTCAGATATGTAGTCCCACGGAGTTTTTAGTGTTGTATATGGCATCGCACCACCATCGGGATAAAGCCCCGATGTGTGGGTCAACAGATGCCATATTTTTATGCCTTTGAACGAATAACAATCGAATTCCTCGAGCACGTCGCTCACGTTTTGATTTAAAAGCAGTTTACCGTCCTCAACCAGTTTCATTATCGCCGTCGCGCAGAATAGCTTTGTGATAGAGGCAATACGCATTAACGAATCAGGTTGGATCAGACGTTCGTCCTCGGCTTCATAAGACAGTTTGCCAAAAGCAGCCTGCGCAAATACCTTACCATTGCGTGAAAGGCAATAGCTGCCGCCTTGCAGAATATCTCTACTCAAATATCCTTCAAACGCGCTGTCGATGGCTGTGATGCGCTCGGGCCAATAACCCAATTCAAGAGGGTCGGCCAAGCCGGATACCTTTATCATACATAGCCTCCTTTTAAATAAGCGCCGAATATGTAATGTTTAGTATGTTGCTACTCAACAGCGGCTTGCCATTTGTTAATACGCCAAAAATGACCATAGAGATATGGTTTTGAGGATCGACGATAATCTTTGTGCCGCCCCAACCTCCGTGATCCAAGCAGCTTTCGGGGCGAATGATGCCCGTGTCGTCGCACTTTTTGCCGCGAATGTTGAAACCTAACGCCCATGCGTCAAACGGGTTCTTCTGCGAGAGTTGGAAGTTGTAGTCATACATGATGGCATCAACTGTTAGCCGCGAGAGTACACGCGCGTTGTTGTGAGTACCACCCTTGCGGATCATCTCGCAAAACTGGAGATAGTCGTTAGGTGTTGTTTTCAATCCGCCTGCGCCGTAATCGCTTTTGAAGCATTGCTCACTGTTTTGGAAAGGAAATCCCTCTGAGCCCTCGGGACGACGTATGATGCGATCCCATTTCTCTTCGGGTGTAACGAAATGCGTATCTACCATACCCAACGGATCGAATATCCGCTGCCTTGCGATCTCATCAATGCTCTTTTTACCCACGGCTACGACGACGTTTTTAAGTTGGTTGTAGCCTGTGTTGCAGTAGCTCATTAAACTGCCCGCGTCCTTGATGTCCTTTGCGTTTTTCAAGATAATATGCTCCCAGACCTTATCGGTAGGCACATCTAACAGCTTGCCGGCCTGTTGCATGATCTCATCCCAAACCTCGCGTGTGTCGCGCTCGCTGCCGTCCTCGGGTATATCGAGCTTGAGCTCGTTTTTCATAAACTCGACTGCTATGTTGCCTAGCTCCTCATCAACCACGCCGCTTGAATGGGTGATAAACTGTAATAATGTGCGCTCGCCAATCGTTGAACATGCGAGCTCGGGCAAATAATTCTTTATCGGATCAACTAAGTCAAGCTCGCCGTCCTCCTGCAAACTCAAAAGTAACGTGGCAATGATCGGCTTTGTAAGCGAGGCCACAGGGAATATGGTGTCGCAGTTCACGTCACCGTAGCAACCCTCAAAGATGTTTTCGCCATGATACAAAATCTTCAACGCCAACGCTTTTTTTGTAATCAGCCTGCATCCAGCCTTCTACCTTTGTGTTTAGATGCGCGAGCCTTTGGTTCAACACGCCTAACTTGACCGCCTGAGTCTCCGATAAAACTGTGTACGCCATACATTTCCCTCCTGTAATGCCTGTCGGCTCCGTCGATGATATTTTATTTACAAAAAAAGTTGCCCCCGAAGACATTCAGAGGCAACTCAATTTATCCGCACAAATTATTGAAAAGGAGACCCTATTTAGTTTAGAGGCCCCTCATTAGCGGACAAAATGGTGCTCTGCAACATCATAAAATTGATATTTATTGTCATTTTGCCCACCTCGCTTTCATTTGATTGGTATAATCTATATTAGTTTTGATACATTGTCAATGATTTGTTCCGATGTACGAGTACCACTGTGCAAACCCATTTGCATAAGTTCATCACTGGAGCTATTTTCTCAATGTCTTCACGAGTTACCATCCATTCACTCACTCATTCACTCGGCATTGGACGCCTTAATCTTACCATGCACCTTCTTCATTTCTTCCCTGTCTGTATCTGACAGCTCCAAAAACGGCATCCTCACCGAACCGATGTCCACGCCGTCCAGCTTCATGATTTCCTTCATGGCCGCATAGAGGTTCCGCGTTTCAAAGCATTTCTCTATACATTCGTTTATAAATACTTGTATACGCTGTGCCTGTTCGAGCTTACCCTGCGTATATAACCGCTCCATTTGCACAAACAGCCTCGCCATCGCGCCATATGTACCGCCTATGCCGCCGTCTGCACCCGCTATCCTGCCCGAGAGGTATTGCTCGTCGGGGCCATTGTATACAATAAAACCTTCCCCACCCGCACGCTTGAAGCGTTGTATCTGATAGCTGTTCATCGATGAATTTTTTATACCCACGACGCGCGGTAGCTCAATCATCCGTCCGAATAACTCCATGCTCAGATCATAACCTGTAAACGGCGGTATGTTGTAGATGATGAACGGCAGACTTGTCTCCTTGATGATCGCTGCCCAATGCTCGTAGATCGCCTGCTCGGACGGTCTGTAATATACGCTTGGCACCGCCGATATCGCATGTGCGCCGACAGTCTCCGCATGCTGCGCTAGCTCGATGGCTTCCCTTGTGGATGCCGCTCCAACATGTACGATCATCGTCATCTCATCCCGAAATGCCTTGATCACGGCCTCTTGCAAAATTTTTCGCTCCTCGGCCGTAAGCAGAAAGCCTTCACCCGAGCTGCCGTTCAGATATAATCCCTTCATGCCGCATTCCCTTAAATATTCTGCCTGCTTTATCGCTCGCTCGGGCGAAACGCTACCGTCATCCTCGTACGCCGCGTAAAACGCCGGAAACATACCCTTAAGTCTGTTTAAGTCGTTCATACTAACCTCCCCCACTATAGTCCGAACGCCATACGATCCGTGTCCACAAGCTTAAAATGCGTGGTTAATACATAGCACTCGCTAGGCCTCTTTTCATCGAAATGGCCATATGTGGTCACAACGAATGTTTCGCTGTCCGTACACACGACCCCCGCATAACCGCAGTCCCCGCCGCGCCCATACGCACGGCTGTAATCCTCCGCGAGGCGGATCGTGTAATCCCCTTCCGAACCGTTTCGCAAATCATCATAGCTGCCGACCCAGCCTATGAAGTTCCCGGCCATCCACTTGGTATCGTCATACGGGTTTCGGATTATATCGCGGTATGTAATCACGAGCCTGCTCTGATCCTTGTTGTAGCAGGCCTTGTGCCTCTCACCCCTGAGTACGCGCGGCAACTCACGAGGCCTTGTCCATGTCTCGCCCTCGTCTGACGAAAAAGCGATCATCCCGTTATGGCACTTCTTTTCCGCACGCGACAGCAACGCAAGCTCGTTTCCGTCCGGCGAGCGTAATATCTCTATCTCACAAAGCTCTGCTGCCTTTTCGATCTCGTCATGCTCGGCCAGTAAACGCTCGGGTTTTGACCATTGCTCATTCCCGTTTTCATCAAATGTCAGTATCGTCTTCCAGTTATTGAACTGTGGGTCGTGGAATACAGCCATCCAGCGCTCTTGGCCTTCCTTTTCCTTGAGCTTTGTCAGGCTTGAATGCGCCACGATCGTACGCAATCCCACATCGTCATAAAAGCCCTTGAGCTCCGTAAAGCTCTCGCTGTTGTCATACGACCATGCTGTGCGAAAACCGCCGTTATCATACGGGTTACCGCTCACGAGCAGCACGCGCATAGGTTGTTTCACCGAATCAATCCGGTACACTGTGGGAGTTTCCATGCTCGTCTTGAAGCTTTCGGGTAACGGTAAGCGCTTTGACCATGTCTTACCCTCGTCGTCGCTGGTCTTGAATATGATCTCTCCCCTGCCATGCCCCTTCGGATATAATGTACATATCCTGCCGCTGTCGAGTAAAATGCTGTCCGGGTGCCCGAGATATACCCCTTCCTCCCTGTCCGTGATCGAATGGAACGCGTCGATATGCGATATGTCGACATTGGGTATGTGGCTGCGGTAGATGTAGTCGTAGGTGGTGAAGTCGTTGTTCATAACGTCCTCCTTTAGGGATGTTTTACCGATATATTTGGCATTTAGTATACTTCACATCTTGGATTCTTTCAAACGATATGCGCAACATAAAAAGCAGGAGCCGTAGCAAAACAAAACATATACCACGGATTGGCACGGACAAACCTCTTTTCAAGGTGTTATCCGTGTTAATCCGTAAAATCCGCGTAAATTCGTGGTATTGTTTTGCTTTTGCCACAACCCCTGCTTTAGTGAACTGTTTTATATATTCGGAACCGAAAACACATCTCCTGTTTCGTCTACCCAATTGCGCACCATCGTGTTCAACTCCACGAGTTTTTCTCGATATCGCGTATTATGTGCCAAATTCACGAGCTCGTATGGATCCTCGTTCAGGTTGAACATCAACCATGGCATATTTTCAAAGCAGACATATTTATACCCGTCATCCGTAACCACGCCGCGCCACGGCTTGTCTATAGAGTCATAGTGCCCTGTAGGAATTACCGATTGTATAAAGGCGCTTTTTGGAATGGGCTTGGGCTCCCTATCCTTGAGCCGATAGAAGGAATAGTCCGTGCCCTCCATCCATTCCGGCGGCTCGATGCCGCATAGCCCTAAAGTTGTGGGTGCGATATCCACATGGTTTACTGGCACACGAGAAATCACTCCGCAGCCGCGCTGTTCATAATACATGGGCTTTTCACCTGATATGATAAACGGTATACGTATAGCTTCCTCATACGGCGACGTCTTTCTGAACTGCCCATGGCTGCCGTGCATGTCTCCGTGATCGCTGAAAAATATGATATGCGTGTTAAACGAAAGGCCGTTTTTGTCGAGCGCTCCCATGATACGTCCCACATTGCGGTCGAGGTTTTCAATCATCGCATAATATCCGGCGAGATCGCGCCGAGCCTCGGTCGTTACGCGCTCGATATCGGGCACATTCGCGCGCAGCCGGACTGTACCGGGGTTGTGCCTGGCCATATCCTGCTCCGGGGCTATATATGGATCATGCGGCGGTTGAACGGACAATACCGCAAAGAACGGATTGCCGCCATCCCCCTCCGAAGCTTTTTGATCGATATAGTCGATCATCATATCTGTGAGCATATCCGTCTCGTAGCCGGGCAGCCGGTGGTGAAAGGCGTTGTCACCCTCCCAGCCGTGAACAAAACAATCCCACTGGCTGTTATTGTTCTCAAATCCTACCCAGTGCTTAAAACCACCACGTCGTTCGGGCGGTATGATGTGATATGCCGCACGGCCTTCCCGCTCTTGAAAGCCGTCCAGATGCCATTTGCCTATATAGCAGGTGTCATATCCGTTATCGTTAAACACGTTGGCTATGGTCGGCTGGTTGGGATTTAATTGTTTCTCATGTCCCGGCACGCATTTGTGAGGATATATTCCGGTCAACATAGAACCCCTGAATGGGCAGCACAGCGGAAATCCCGATACCGCATGTTCAAAGTTTAACCCCGTAGCCGCGAGGCGGTCGATATTCGGCGTGAACACATTGGGATCGCCGTTTGTACCTAAAGCCATTGCGCGCTGCTGATCGGACAAAATCCATATCACATTGGGCTGTTTATGCTCCATTTCAATACTCATCTACAGTGCAGATCTCTTCTGCTGTCAGGCTGTCCCCCGATATTGCTAACAGTGCATCGGTATAGGCCTTGACCGTATCGCAGCAGGTAAACAGCGGTACCTTGTATTGTACGGCTGCCGAACGTATACGAAAGCCTTTCTTTGAGATATCGCGTCCCGAGGTCGGGATATTTACGATAAACGCGTAGGTCTGATCCCTGATAAGCGATGAGAGACCGGCCTGTTGTTCATAAACAACCGTGTGCACATCCACACCCTTGTTGCGGTAGTACTCGGCTGTACCGTCCGTCGCGTCGAGCTCGTAACCCATTTCCGCGAGACGCTGTATGGTCGGCAGCAACTCCTCGCGGTTGCGCTCCCTCACAGACAGCAGCACCTTACCGGTCTTCGCAAAGGTATAGCCCGCGGCCTTCATGGCTTTATACAGTGCTATCGGATATGTCTTTGCTATACCGAGTACCTCGCCGGTGGACTTCATCTCCGGTGTCAATGCGGGGTCAACATCCAGCAGCTTCTGGAATGAGAACACAGGCGCCTTTACCGCTACGAGATCCTTATTAGGCAATAAACCTGTCGGCAAGCCTATTTCTGCGCACGCAACCTTCAGACTCTTGCCCAAGACTACGTTTACGGCGATATCGACCATCGGCACCTTTGTGACCTTGCTCAATATCGGGACCGTTCTCGACGCCCTCGGGTTCACCTCAAGCACGAAGACCTCGTCGTTCTCGACTACGAACTGTATGTTCATCAGGCCCTTTACCTGAACCGCGCGAGCAATCTTTTCCGTATATGCGACGAGCTTTTCTATGACTGCAGCGGATAATGATTGCGTCGGATACACCGTGATACTGTCACCTGAGTGTACGCCCGCATGCTCAATGTGCTCGATGATGCCCGGTATCAATATGTCTTTGCCATCCGAAACCGCATCGACCTCAACCTCTTTGCCGTTGATGTATTTGTCAACGAGTATGCTCATGTTGTCATTTTCCAGCAGCGCATCTGAGATATAGCTCAGCAACTGTTCCTTAGAGTCAATGACCTGCATCGCGCGCCCGCCGATTACATACGAGGGTCGCACGAGCACGGGGTATCCGAGCTGCTCGGCTACATCGAGACCTTGCTTCACGGTCGATACCGCAAAGCCCTTCGGCCTCGGTATACCAAGCTCCTGCAGCAGTATCTCGAAACGCTCTCTATTCTCGGCAACGTCTATCGAGTGTACCGAGGTGCCCATGATATGCACGCCGCGCTCAAAAAGCTTGGGTGTAAGGTTAATAGCGGTCTGTCCGCCAAACTGTACGATAACGCCCTTGGGTTCTTCCTTCTGGATTACATTGATGACATCCTCGATATACAGCGGCACGAAATACAACTTGTCTGCGGTATCAAAATCTGTGCTCACGGTCTCGGGGTTGTTATTGATTATAACGGATTCGTATCCGGCCTTTTGTATAGCCCATGCCGCATGCACAGAGCAATAGTCAAATTCGATACCCTGCCCTATCCGGATTGGTCCGGAGCCGATGACAACGATCTTCGGCTTATCGCTGCGCACACTCTCGTCCTCTTTGTCAAAGGTCGAGTAGAAATAGTCTACGGGCTTTGCATCGCTGTCTTGGGAGTCCGATGTGATATACTCGCGTGCGGGATAATATTCCGCTGCGCAAGTGTCTACGCGCTTGTAAACCGAATACAGCCCATGCGCACGGCGTATCGCATCGATCACAAAGAACGGCTTCTTTGTGAGTTCTACGATCTCTGTGTCCGTGAAGCCCGTCTCCTCTGCCTGCAGCAGCAACACCGCATCCAGTTCCTCGGACTGCAGCGCGCGCTCGAGCTCGATGATCTTGTTTATACGCATCAAGAACCACGGATCTATACCCGTCATCGCATGTATTGTATCCACGCTTGCATTCTTACGTAGGGCCTCCGCTACCACAAATATACGGTCATCGTTACATACCTTGAGCTGTGCGATCAATTCGCTCAGCGTCATCTTCATCAGATCCGCACGACGCAGCCCCGCATGCTTACCCTCGAGTGATATTACGGCCTTTAATAGCGCGCTCTCGAAGTTACGGTCGATACTCATGACCTCGCCCGTGGCCTTCATCTGCGAGCCGAGGCTTCTGTCAGCATATGAGAATTTATCAAATGGGAACTTCGGTATCTTTACAACAACATAGTCGATAGCGGGTTCGAATGCGGCCTTGATACCCGGCTGTGCGTAGTTCGGTATCTCGTGCAGATCCAAGCCGATCGCGATCTTGGTTGTGACCTTTGCGATTGGATATCCCGTAGCCTTGCTCGCGAGTGCCGACGAACGACTGACCCTGGGGTTAACCTCTATGACCACATATTCCTTCGACTTCGGGTTCAACGCAAATTGAATATTACATCCGCCCGCGATCTTTAATGCCCTGATAATCTTTATCGCTGCGGCTTTCATCATGTCGCATTCATCGGCACGCAGGGTCTGACATGGAGCGACGACGATCGAGTCACCTGTATGCACACCAACCGGATCTACGTTTTCCATGTTACAGATAACGATACATGTATCGTTGCCGTCGCGCATGACCTCGTATTCGATTTCCTTCCAGCCTGCAACGCTACGTTCGATCAGTGCCTGATGTATGCGGCTGCTCATAAGACCCTTTGTGAGTATGTCCTTGAGCTCCTCTGTATTTGTAGCGAAGCCGCCGCCCGTGCCGCCGAGCGTATACGCCGGTCTTACGATCAGCGGATATCCCGTCTTCTCCGCGAAAGCGATGCCCTCCTCGACCGTTTCGACGATCGCGCTGTCCGGGATAGGCTCGTTGATCTCCTGCATCAGGCTCTTGAACAGCAGTCTATCCTCGGCCTTCTTTATCGCGTCGAGCTTTGTGCCCAACAGCTCGACACCATACTCATCCAATACGCCCTTGTCGGACAGCTCTACGGCCATGTTGAGGCCGGTCTGACCACCGAGGCCCGCGAGCAAGCCGTCCGGACGCTCCTTTTTGATGATCTCCGTAATTACATCAGCCGTCAATGGCTCTATGTACACCTTGTCTGCCATATCCGTATCGGTCATGATCGTCGCGGGATTGGAGTTGATCAATACGACCGATATCCCTTCCTCGCGCAACGCCTTACAGGCCTGTGTGCCTGCGTAGTCAAATTCTGCGGCCTGCCCGATGACGATCGGACCCGATCCGATTACGAGTACCTTTTTTATATGCTCAAATTTAGGCATTTGCATCACCCCCGTTGAATAAGCGACCCTTAATATTAGTACAATCCTTTAACATAAAGCCCGCCACCGTGTTGTCATTGATATTTATATGTGTGCATATCAAAGCATCCGGTAATGCATCAGTAGGTATCGCATACCCCATAGAGTAATCCGCCATGAATACCTTACCCGTCTGCTTGTCCATCACGGGGTAGTTTGTACCCCTATAACCGTTTGCGAGGCGTACGGGCTTTACCGCTTCGCTATTGCTCGCAGCCATCGCAAGCAACAGCGCACCGAGACCCGTTGCCGTGAGCTGTGGGCTCGATGCTTGATTATCCGATGTCGTGGTACGAACATATTCGACGAGGGACTTGATCGCATCTATCGTCTCAGTCAGCTTATCCATGCTGCCGCCTGCGTGACTGATATGTATAGCCTGGGGCTTTTTCTCGTTGAGTGTTTTTAGCAACACATCCGCTTTTACGGAATATGGTAATACCTCATCCGCGCACCCGTTGCTTGCCCCATAACTTAAACGTATCTCTCCGCCTACGCCATCGGTCGGCGCTTTGAAGTGCTTCTCAAGCAAATCCGTCGTCGGCTGTTCCGTTGTCAACAGACAGCGCAACGGCTTCGTGCTCTGCGTTATCTTGCGCGTGACAAAACGCGTATCCCCGTAGGACAAGCCGAATATCCCATATCGTTCAAACATCTTTGCGATAGTCTCAACGCACTCGAAATGGTTTGGGGCCTCGCTGTAATCCTTTACGATCATACCCATCGGCATCGTGCCTTTGTTGCTATCGAATTTCGCAATATCCTCTTTAGAAAACCCGTAATTGCCTATTAGTGGATAGGTCATATTGATGATCAGATTGCTGTTTACGGGATCGGTCAGAATATTTTCGTATCCGGCCATGTGCGTGCAAAAGCAGATCTCCCCGGCGCGTGTGCGCGTGTCGCCAAAGGCCTTTCCCTCTAGTACATCCCCATCCTCAAAAAGTAAATAGCCCTTCATTCGGTATCTGTTCCTCCAGTGTTTTTCTTAGATTTGATCCTTACGCCAACGCCTTATCCAGTATTTCTATCATCATGTCGATGTGTTCCTTTTCGACTATCAGCGGCGGCACAAATCTGATGACATTACCGCCCGCTCCTACGAGCAGCAGCCCGTTCTCGATACAGGTATTTATGACATCGGCGGGAGCGGTATCGAGCTCTATGCCCTGTATAAGACCCACACCGCGCAACGAGCGGATCACCGGGCGTTTTCTCGCAACCATGGTAAGCGCGTTTTTAAGGTATTTACCCATTTCGACCACATGTGCAAGCAAATTGTGTTGCGTGAGCTGATCCCAGACGACGTTGGCCGCTGCTGTTGCGAGTGGATTGCCGCCGAACGTGGACGCATGATCACCGGGCTCGAAGCCGTCTGCGAACGGAAGCTTCGCGAGCAAGCAACCAATCGGAACGCCGCCCGCAAGGCCCTTCGCAAGGCAGGCCACATCGGGCTCAATACCGAGCTGCTCATACCCAAACAATGTACCCGTACGCCCAACACCGCATTGAATCTCATCGAAGATCAGCATGATATGCTTGTCATCGCAGAGCTTGCGGAGCTTTTTGGCGTATTCCTTGTCCATTGCCACGATGCCGCCCTCACCCTGTATCGGCTCTGCGATGATAGCACAGGTCATGTCCGTCACAGCCTTTTCGAGCGCCTCGAAATCGTTATACTCTACATGTTTAATACCCGGCACCATCGGGCTTAAACCCTTCTGGTACTTTTCCTGACCCGTAGCGGTGACCGCGCCAAATGTACGCCCATGGAACGAATTTTTCATCGATATGATCTCAAACGGCGCATCCTGAATAACGTCCTCGTCCTGGGTTTCGGCTGCGTGCTTGCGTGCGTATTTGCGTGCGAGCTTTAGGCTACCCTCCACGGCCTCCGCCCCCGAGTTACAAAAAAAAACTTTATCAAAACAGCTATGCTCGGCCATTTTCTTTGATAAAGTTATCTGAGGGATATTGTAATATAGGTTAGAAATATGAATGAACTGCTGTGCCTGCTCCGATATCGCCGAAAGCAACGCCGGATGACCATGACCGAGCGAATTGACCGCTATACCGGCTACAAAGTCCAGATACTTCTTACCTTCCGTATCAAATACAAAGCAACCCTCCCCCTTCTCCAGTACCATCGGGAAACGGCTGTAGGTATTCATAATTGTCGTTCTGCCTTGCTCCGTTAATTGCCTAGTGTTTTGCATAATACCATCCTTTCTTTTACACTCACCATTAACTGTTACTTATTTCATTGATCATTTCAATGGTCAACCCCGTTACTTGGCTTATCTTCTCCGGCGATACATTTATTTCTAAAAGGTTTTTTGCTATCTCCCTTTTTTCATCCATCTTACCTTGCTGTATACCTTGCTGTATGCCCTGCTGTATGCCCTGCTGTATGCCCTGTTGTATGCCCTGCTGTAAACCTTCTTGTAATCCTTGCTTTATTCCGGATCTAATCCTTGATTGTTCATCTCTCCAGCGTTTTTCACGAGCCTCATAAATCATCTGCGCTTCTTCATCTTGGCTTAGCCGCTTTATTTCCATAAATGCTTTGTTAAATACCGGATTCTTTTCGGCTATCACTTCAAACTCCTCCTCTCTTTCAGCCCTCAAAAACATAGCCCAATCATATAACTTTGACCCATCAGCCTCTTCTGGCAGTTTAACTAATTCTAATGTGTTTACTTCAATAATATCCGTAAACAATATACCGGTATACCTGTCTCGCAATTGAAAAATGTGATGATATCTGTCGCTACCTCTTATGATCTCAAAGTCAGTTATCAATATACTTATCGTTTTTTGTAGACTATCGTAGCCGTCTCCTTTGCCAATCTGTGCGGTCAAAGCCTTTGCATTGTAGTATGTAACGCGTTCCGGCATTTCTTCTACGCGTAGTACCTGTATTTCTATATGTATGACCTTGCCATTTTTTGTAGATAGCTTTACATCTACAACACCTAACTTATCATCAAGGTCTTCTCGCTTTAAATGTGGGTCTACGATCGTGATATTTTCATACTCGTCATCTGAAAGATTTAATATGCCTTTTAAAAAATCAACGAGTATATCCTTATTCCTATTATCACCGAATAACAGTTTAAATACGACATCGACTTTTGGCAGAAGTATTTTATC
>CAYURR010000048.1:0-16761 GCA_964446745.1 uncultured Defluviitaleaceae bacterium
GTACATTATTTTATAAGGAGGCGGGTATATGACAGATGATTTTCAACCCATTGTGAGCGAGGCAGCTACAGGCTACGCCCACAATTACAGTGAGGAGGACAGCTATGTCGCACCGACCGAAACCAAGGTAATAGATCATCTAGAATGGTTCAAAAACCAAAAGCTCGGTTTGATGATGCACTGGGGTCCATACTCACAGCTCGGCATAGTAGAATCCTGGGCGTTAAGTGATCAGGATGCCGATTGGTCACGCGGCGGGGTCGACTGGAACGTAAACGCTGACCAATTTAAAGAACAGTATTTTGGCCTGAACAAAACATTCAACCCCATTCGCTTCCAGCCTGAACTATGGGCTCAACTCGCAAAGGACGGAGGTTTTCGCTATCTGACATTTACTACAAAACACCATGACGGCTTTTGTATGTGGGATAGCAAATACTCAGACTATAAAATCACATCCCCCGACTGCCCGTTCCATACAAATCATAATGCCGATATATGCAAAAATCTATTCGAGGCATTTCGCAGACAAGGCTTAGGCATATCTGTTTACTTTTCAAAGGCGGATTGGCATGTGCCGACCTATTGGACTAAAAATATGGCACGCGGATCCTTTTCATGGCGAGGCCCAAGCTATATCCCCTCCGAAAACCCAGAACTCTGGGAAGAATTCGTCAGCTTTACCCATAACCAAGTAAAAGAATTATGCACCGAATACGGCAAGATCGATATGCTCTGGTTTGACGCGGGCTGGGTCTGCCCTCAATCCGGTCAGGATATACGCTTGAATGAGCTGGTGGATCAGGTCCGTAAATTTCAACCGTGGATATTGAGTGCGGACAGAACCGTGGGCGGGCCATATGAAAACATCGTAACCCCCGAGCAATGTGTCCCCGAAAGACCGCTTCAAATCCCATGGGAGAGCTGCATTACGATGGGCACATCCTTTTCGTTCAAGTACGAGGATACATATAAAACGCCACGGCAGCTTGTGCATATGCTGGCTGACATCGTCGCAAAGGGCGGCAATCTCGCATTGAATGTAGGCCCACAGCCGGACGGCCGACTGCCTGAGGGTGCAATCAAATCTATGCAGGGCCTTGGGGAATGGCTCAAGGTTTACGGCGAAGCCATCTACGATACACGCCCCATCGCTCCATATAAAAAAGACAACATAGCATTTACCCGTTCTGTAACCCACAGAGATATCGTTTATGCAATCGTGATGTACGAAGACGAACATCAATTACCTCCGCAAACTGTCAAATTCCCATTCTCGGGCAAAGTAGCGGAAATAACATCGCTCGCAAACGGGCAGAGGGTTGATTTCAAATTACAAGACGGCTTCATCAATATTGATACCAAACCGACTAACCAAGCACCCATAGCGCATGTATTAAAAATAAGAGCAGAGGAGGATATCATGTGACAACAAAATCAACGCAGCTTAAGAAGAAAGGCGATTTTCTTTCATATCTTAGGGAAAATTACGACCTATATTTATTTTTACTACCGGCTGTGCTCATCACTTTTATTTTTAGTTATATTCCGCTGTATGGCGTACAGATCGCCTTTCGTAACTTCTCGGTTCGAAAGGGCATCTGGGGCAGCACATGGGTCGGCCTTGAGCATTTTATCCGCTTCTTCAACAGCCCGAATTTCTGGACCTTGATCTGGAACACCCTCTCATTAAGTGTTTATTCTCTGATCGCAGGCTTCCCTATTCCAATTTTATTAGCATTGGCTTTGAATTCATTGAACAGCAAGCGCTATAGGAAGGTCATTCAGACCGTTACCTATGCCCCGAACTTTATATCCACCGTCGTCATGTGCGGTATGATCGTTTTATTTTTATCACCGAGAATAGGTATCATAAATCATTTATTAAATTTAATAGGCGTCGACAGCATCAACTTTATGGGTCAGGCAAAGCTGTTTCCTCACATCTACGTATGGACGGGTATATGGCAAGGCGCCGGTTGGGGTTCAGTTATCTATTTCGCTGCGCTGAGCGGTATCAGCCCGGAACTGCACGAGGCTGCCACCGTTGACGGCGCCACTAAATTTCAACGCATCCTACATATCGATATCCCGGGGATACTCCCGACGGCCACGATACTGTTGATTTTAAATTGCGGCAGCATCCTCTCGGTCGGTTTCGAAAAGGCCTTTTTGCTGCAAAATGACCTCAACAGCACCGTGTCCGAGATTATCTCCACGTATGTCTATAAAATTGGTCTTGTTTATAACGACATGTCCTTTTCGTCGGCCATCGGTTTATTTAATTCTATTGTCAACGCTATACTTCTTATTTCCGTGAACACAATATCCAGAAAAGTGTCCGGAAACAGCCTATGGTAGACGGGAGGGTAAAATATGAAGCCATTTAGAGGCAATAAACGTTCAAAAGAAGATATTATCTTCGATATAGTCGTTTTCTTAATCTTGACAGTCATATTGCTGGTTGTCGCGTATCCTCTGTATTTTGTCATCATCTCGTCCTTTAGCTCCCCATCGGCAGTTGCCGGCGGCGAGGTTCTATGGTTCCCTGTCGGGTTTACACTCGAGGGATATTTAGCGGTCTTTAAAGAACGTACAGTCATGCGTTCATTCGTTAATTCAATCGTCTATACCTTTGTGGGCACGAGCATCAACCTCCTAGTCACATTACCTGCGGCATATTCATTATCGCGTGATGATCTGCGTGGCCGAAAATATTTTATGTTCTTCTTTATGCTCACAATGTTTATTAGCGGCGGTCTGATACCCACATTCTTAGTTGTTCAAAGTCTTGGATTTATCGATACGATTTGGGCTATCACCGTTCCGGGTGCAATCAGCGTCTACAACATGATCGTTGCTCGCACCTTCTTCAAAAATAATATCCCCTCCGAGCTATTAGAAGCAGCAAAATTGGACGGCTGCGGTAATACACGTTTCTTTTTCAGCATCGCGATGCCGCTATCAAACGCCATTATTGCCATTTTAGTTCTGTATTACGGCGTAGGCCATTGGAACGCATATTTCTCTTCACTTTTATATCTTACAACGCCGGAGAAATTCCCGTTGCAGCTGGTACTCAGGACGCTTTTGATACAGAACTCGATGCAGCAAGCCATGAACTCTCAAAATGCCGAGACCGTTGCGGAAATGCAGCGTATGCGTCAGGTTGTAGAATTGATGAAATATTCGCTTATTATCATTTCAAGTATACCTGTCCTGTTGCTGTATCCCTTTATACAAAAGCACTTTGTAAAGGGCGTAATGATCGGCTCCGTAAAGGGTTAACATCGTACAATCGAGGCCTCGGCCTTGTTGTAATAAATTAAAAAAGGAGGATTTTTATGAAACGCAGTAAAATGTTTATTTCGGCTCTTTTGGTACTCGCGCTTTTGTCCGGATGCGCCGGCAAAACCACAGCTACGACCGCCAGCCAACCAAACGCAAACGGAACGCCTGCCGCTTCGACCGACTCCGGTACGGCAACGGATGCAACGACTGAAACCGCTACAGACGATCGACCGATGGAGGGCAATATGTATCTGACTGGGCTCCCGATCGTTAAGGAGAAGGAAACATTTACGATCCTTGTCGATGACGGCGGCACGCCTGATACAAAGATCATGTATCCCATCCTCGAGGAGCAGACAAACGTAAAGGTAGATCTGCTTTTATTCCCTTACGAAATCGCTAAGGAAAAGAAAAACATATTGATCAACAGCGGTAACTATCCGGACGTTATCGGCGGTTGGATCATGTCTCAGGACGAGATCCTCACCGATGGCATGCAAGAGGGCTTGTACATACCGGTCGATGAATTGATTAACAAGTATGCACCTACTATGCAAAACATCTTAAAGATCAAGGGCGTAAAGCAGACGATGACACTGCCCGACGGTCATATGTATACCATCCCATATGTTATAAAAGAACCGCTGGTACCGTTCCTGCCATGGATCAACGAGAAATGGCTCGAAGCGGTAGGTATGCAAATGCCTACCACCACGGATGAATTCAGAGAGGTATTAAGGGCATTTAAGACAAAGGATCCGAACGGAAACGGCAAAGCAGACGAAATCCCGTTCACAGCTGATAAGAACAACCTGAGCCTCGGCCTGTTGGCCGGATGGTGGGGCACATCCGTACCGCAAAGTTCACCGGCAAACTTCGCGATGGTAAACGGCAACTTAGAATTCACAGCAACCTCAGATGCGTACAAGGAATCGATTAAGTACTTGGCCGGTTTATATGCAGAGGGTTTGATCGATCCTGAAATATTTACACAAGACAACTCGCAATGGAAGGCCAAGGGCGTACAGGGTCTGTATGGCTGCTCGATAGCTTATGGCCCCGGCGATTACCATGAGGGCTTAAAGCCCGGCGAATTGACCGATTACGTTGCGCTGCCGGTGCTCAAAGCTCCCGGCGTCGACAAACCGGTTTTCAGAAGGGGCAGCTATGGCTCCACAGTGTTTAAAAACCAGCTCGCTATTACCGATAAAGCCAAGAACCCCGCTACAATCATCCGCTACTTTGACAATGTATTCGATACAGACAACTCTATCCAGATCCAAGCCGGTCTGTTCGGAAAGCGCCTTGAGAAGTTAGGTGAAGGCGATTACAGATACTTAGACGAGAATAAACTCACCGAGGAAGAACGCGAGAAATATGGTTGGGCAAATATGTTTACACAATCTCTGCCAAAATTTATACCGCTTGAAATAGTTATCAAGCCTGCAGAGGGCATTCCGGAAACACCGGATGTCAAGATCGCCGCAGATGCTCTGTACGAGCCGTTCTTAGATGATATGCCCGCAAAGGTATGGGTCGCTCCTGAGGACGCGAAGCGTATTACCGTCTTACAGACAGACATCAACAACTACATCGATCAGAAGCGCGCCGAGTGGGTCAGCAATCAGGCCGATGTAGAAGCTGAGTGGGATACCTATAAGGCTCAGTTGGACAAATTAGGTCTGCAGGAACTGATCACCATCAGACAAAAGGCTCAAAATTCCGCTCCCAAGGAATAATCTATAGATATTAAACATATACCACGGATTCGCACGGATATTAACGGATTTGCACGGATAAACCATTTTGACATGGTGTTATCCGTGTGAATCCGAAACAATCCGTGTGAATCCGTGGTATATTATTTCTTATGCATAACATTCTAAGACCCGTTGCAAGAATATATCATAGGGTGTAATATGTATATGCCAAACCTTTTGAAACGGAGAAATGCCTATATGGATTACCAGACCCTCACCATCCAGGTCAAGTCGAGCCAGCTGCAATATATAGATGAGTTCTGGCAATGTATCGACGAGCTGATGGAGCTTGAGGATGTAAAAGGTCTCCACGCGTACAGCCAACACTTCGATTGCAGCCGTTTACAGCACAGCCTAAATGTGGCGTTCAAGGGCTTTGTGATCTGTAAGAAGCTGGGGCTTGATTACAAATCTGCTGCGCGCGCGGGTCTTTTACATGATTTATTTCTGTACGACTGGCGCGAGGAAAAGCAGCCGGAGGGCAGCCACGCATTTGCCCATCCGATCGTAGCTCTGCGCAACGCGATGAAAAACACCGCACTGAACCATGTGGAACAGGACGCGATCCTTACGCATATGTGGCCGCTCTCGAAACGTTTCCCGAGACATCGTGTCTCTTATATCGTTTCGCTGTCGGACAAATATTGCTGCTGCAACGAGGTTCTTCAACACTTTTCAAGCAGGATAACAAAACAATTTAAACGCGCTTATGCAACGGCAAGGGCTACCATCGGTTAAGCCTTGCCGTTTTTTCGATGGAATCGGAGGTAACTATGGATCGACCGAACATCTTACTTATCGTTGTGGACGAAATGCGCGGAGACTGTCTCGGCGTCGCGGGTCATCCCGATGTCAAGACACCGTACCTGGATACATTAGCCGTGCAGGGCGTGCGCTTTGAATGCGGATATTCCGCGACACCGAGCTGCATCCCCGCGCGAGCGGCGCTGATGACGGGCCTGACGCAAGACAGCCACGGGCGCTACGGCTACAGAGACCGCGTGAACTGGGATTACCCGCACACGATGCCCGGTGAGCTTACTGCTGCCGGTTATCAGACGCAGTGCGTGGGCAAGATGCACGTACACCCTCTGCGTTCACTTCAGGGCTTTATGAATATCGAGCTGCACGACGGATATTTACATAGCTATAGGGATCACTCTGTTCCCTATTACGAGAATCAAAAGATAGCCGATGACTATTTCCATTTTCTGAAACAGAACCTCGGCATAGACGCTGACGTGACCGATACGGGTCTCGAGTGCAATTCCTGGGTCGCGAGGCCTTGGATATACGAAGAAAAATATCACCCGACCAACTGGGCGACCGATCGCAGCATCGATTTCCTGCGCCGCCGCGATAGGGATAAGCCGTTCTTCCTAATGACCTCGTATGTGCGCCCACACGCCCCATACGACGCGCCTCAGGTCTATTTCGATATGTACAAAGACAAAGATCTGCGACCGCCGTTTGTCGGTGACTGGGCCGACAGAGACGCGCTCGAGCGTAATGCTCGCGTCTATAACAACTCAACAGGCCCCGCTGATCCGCAGCTCATTCATGACCAGATGGTCGGCTACTACGCATGCATCACGCATCTAGATCATCAGATCGGCCGCCTCATAAACGCGCTGACGGACGACGGCTGCTTGCGCGATACGCTGATCGTGTTTACATCCGATCACGGTGAGCTTTTATCCGATCATCACCTCGTTCGCAAGTCCCGAGCATATCAGGGCAGTACGAATGTACCGCTGATTATCTCCGGGCGTGGCGTGAAAAGGGGTATCGTCTCCGATACATTGGCCGAGCTGCGCGATATCATGCCGACGCTTTTGGACGCGGCGGGTGTAGACATACCCAAGTGCGTAGAGGGGATGTCGCTGTGGTCCGAGTGCGCAGTCAACGACGAGCCAAATGCGAAAATTGCCGAGCGCGAATTTATCCATGGCGAGCATGAGGCCGGTGATCTGTCGTCCCATTGGATCGTCACACAGACCGATAAATATATCCGGTACAGCAAATCCGGTACAGAGCGGTATTTCGACCTAAAGGCCGACCCGCACGAGTTGACGGATAAAATAAACGCCCCCGAGTATCGGGAGCGTATAGATTATCTGAGGCAACTGCTTAAAAATGAATTGAGCAAGCGCTGAATGAGGCGTTCATTGAAGGATCGTGCCCTCGGGCAGGCTAAGTGTACCGTTTTCTATTACGAGCTCGAAGCTGTCAATAAATTCTAATGCCAGAGCGGTCTTCATGATCTGCGAGACCAGCGCGTATTCGTATGCGGAGCCGCCGCCATATGCGCAGATCTCCTTGGAGACATTCAATATCAAGCGCTTTTTCCATAACGACACGCCGAGCACCTTTACATCCGACGGTATGCAGTAGGCCTCTTGCTTTGAAAAGAGCTGTTCAAAGACCCGCAACGCGATAGCATCCGGTGGTTCGGGTTTTGCCTTGGCGGTTTCGGATCGTTTGACCTCCTCGGTCTTCCAGATCTCCATGTTGTCTTCGTCGATCACCATATAATGTATGTACGCCTTGTGTATAGGCATGTCCATCGTGGACGGATCGAACTCAGCCGTCGCATCTGTTCCGATGGGGTTTGTAAACTGCAAAATCATACTCAATATGCATATTGGTAGCAGCATCGTTATCTTCATAATATACACAGCCTTTCTACGTATATATTACCCAGATATTACAGCTTTTCTCAATATATTTCGTAATACAAATGTTGTCAAAATACAATATATATCGCAATAACAAAACAGAGAGGGGTATTTTAATGACTTTTAACGGACTGAACATGGGCATGGGTAACCTGTCACTGATGTCAAACGCAAAGACGCGCTCGATATGCGCGGAGAATTTCACGGGCGGTAAGGGAGCGGGCGCTACCTGCGAGCCCGAAAACGGCATTTCAAAGGATCAATGCCGCGATCTCGGAAAGGGCTGGAAGGTAAACCCCTGCATCGCGCTTGAGGCCAATAGCACGTTTACACTCGCAGAGATCGAAGGACCCGGCGCGATACAGCACATCTGGATCACACCAACAGGCAGATGGCGCGATCTGATTCTGCGTTTCTACTGGGACGACAGCGCGATCCCGTCCGTCGAATGCCCGGTCGGAGATTTCTTCTGCATGGGATGGAATGAATATGCTCAGCTGTCCTCGTTAGCGGTATGTGTAAACCCGGGCTCCGCGTTCAACTGCTACTGGCAGATGCCGTTTCGCAAAAACTGCCGCGTAACAGTCGAAAACCGTGCACCTGAAAAGAGCATCTTCTTCTACCAAATTGACTACACTCTGACTGAGGTACCCGAGGACGCGGGATATTTCCACGCGCAGTTTCGCCGCACGAACCCGCTCCCGTACAAAGATGTCTACACGATCATCGACAATGTGCAGGGTCAGGGACAGTACGTCGGTACATACATGGCATGGCAGGTAAATAACAACATCTGGTGGGGCGAGGGCGAGATCAAATTCTACATGGACGGCGACAAGGAATATCCGACTATCTGCGGCACTGGCACAGAAGACTATTTCTGCGGCTCCTACAACTTTGAGAACCAACGCACACATCAGTATCAAGAATTCACGACCCCATACGCGGGCCTGCATCAGGTAATCCGTCCGGACGGCGTATACATGGCCAACCAGCGCTTTGGGCTTTATCGCTGGCATATCATGGACCCGATACGCTTCGAAAAGGATCTGCGCGTCACGATACAAGCGCTCGGCTGGCGTTCCGAGGGGCGCTACCTGCCGTTAAAGGACGATATCGCGTCCGTAGCGTTCTGGTATCAGGACAAACCCGCAACACATATGCCCGAGCTGCCGTCACGTGACGAGCTCGAGGTAATATAATCGTACTAAAATCATGAAAAGAATAATCAAAATCGTAGCGGCGGTATGTGTTATCGCCGCTATCGGTGTATCTGCATATATGTTTATGCCGCCCGGCTCAAGCAACGACCCGAATGCGTCCTATGTTTTTCCTAATGACGGATATACGGTGCCTGAGGAAACCAAGTTTAATGCTTACTCGGGCATCAAAAAACTCGAGGGCAAGCTGCATATGTTTACAAACGTGAGCGGCTTTCCGGGTGCTGCAAGGGACACAGGTTCATATAAGCACATCTTTGTACCTAATTCTCGCCGCACCATAGCCGAGGAATATGCCCAGGGGGTTTATTCGTACGCCTACTGCCGACAGGGCGGCTTGAGCTGGTCTATCCCATATGCCGCCGGGGTCTTGGCCATGGGGTTTCAAGTACATCCCGAATATACCGGCGAGCAAATGCTCGACGTGCTGTTCAAAACGGGATATATGAAGGATGGGATAAGGTTTATAAACCCAATGCGGTTTATTGAGAGGTTGCAAGAGGATAAGTAGAATATAAACATGGACCACGGATTCGCACGGATCAACGGATGATTTTCACGGATTTGGGATTGAATTGTATAATCCGTGGTTTTTGATAGTAAGGTGTGCTTAATATGATTAAAAAAATTATGTTTCGTATAGCACGTTTGAAATTTATGGGGACGATTCTTGGTTTTGCATTTGCTTATCTACCGGGATGTTTACCTTTGAAAAAGATTTATATAAATAAATCTTTATATTGCTTCTTTCATCCTGTCCCGTTTTATAAACCCCATGTATTGATTATACCCAGAAGAATTGTCAGGACATTATTTGATATTACAAACGAGAATTTGTTTGTTGATGTTTTAAAAGTGTCAATGATTATAAATGAAAAGTTAGAAAGGCCACTTAGTGAGTTCGTCATATTAGCAAATGCCGGTATACGGCAAGATGTTATGCAAGTCCATTTTCATATGACTGATCCTGCAATGCTTAATATTCGAAAAGACAACAGTGAGATAAAGGAAATACAAATAAATAATAAATCAGAACTTCAATCGGTGTTCCGGAATGTAATTAAGCAGCTAATTTTATTGAAGCAACAAAATGATTTAACGAAAGATGGCATTACTTTATATATGCTTGTTATACATAATAAAGATGGATTCGAATTGAGTAATACATTTATAGACATTTGTAACAGCCAGAGCTGTTAAAAACATACAAGGATGATAACGTCTTTACATAGGCGAGGTAGAAATGAGGGGGATCGTTATGGAAAATACAAAGCTAATAATGTTAGAGGGGCTGCCCGGAACAGGCAAGTCCACAAACTCGGATTTCTTACGTATGCAGCTGCAGCTTAACGGAAAACTAACCAAATGGATACATGAGGTTGAAAAGCCCCATCCGGTTCTGTTTTTTAACGAAGCCAGCTTGACTTACGATGAGTACAAATCTTTTTTGGATATCCATCCCCACTGCGAGCAAATCCTCAATCAAATCACTGTATTCAGAAAAAACACGATAGGTATCGATTTGGTTGAACTTGAATGGAATTATATGAAATCTATCGGAGATCAAGCGTTTCAATATTTGCAAAAATTTGACGTGTGGAACTTCCCCCTCGATAAGCAAGTTGAAATATCCTTGGAGAAGTGGGCTTACTTTACAGAAAAGGCCCTTGAGCAAGGGGATATTTATATCCTGGACAGCAGCATATTTCAATTTCAAATATTTACCTTTCTTTTGAAAAACGCTCCATATAGCGAACTACAGAACTTTATTCAAAAACTCATTAGCATAGTAAAACCGTTAAATCCAAGTCTTATTTATCTTTGCCGTGATAATGTAAACGATACAATTAGCTTCTTAGAAGAACTCCGTGGGATACATTTTATGGAACGCATATGGGAAAGGGATAAGGACGAGCCCTATTACAGCGATAAACAAAAGGGCGCAGAGGGACATAAGCAGTTTCTGAAGGAATATTCCGATGTTGCCAAAAGGCTTTTTGATATGGCAGATTGCCGAAAGATTTCTATAGACATAACAAATCAAAACTGGGAAGTATATGAAGGTCAAATGCTCTCATTTCTAGGCATTGAGCGCCAGCCATACCCTAATGTTTTCCCGCCGAATGGGATTTATAAAAACGAAACCCTTGGTGCAGAGCTTGAAATACGGGGATTAATATTAATAGACCCGAGCGGGGTAAAAAGGACACTCACTCCAAAATCAGATTGCGAATTTTACATTGAGCGCTTATCCACCGTGTTACGTTTCCATGGATCAGACAAAGTAGAGATGTCCGGTGGGCAAATACCTGATCGATGGACAGCATCGGGAACGTTGTTCGTAAGGAATTAAGGCGTACAAAACCATTCCACGGATTTACACGGATAATTACAAAGATATGGTACATCCGTGCAAATCCGTTTATATCCGCGCAAATCCGTGGTAAAGCTTTTTTCTGTAGCCCTCTTCAATGGAATATCTCTATACGAGCGCCAACACCTGTTTAACCGTTTCGGCGCTATCCTTTGTCGGGGAGTACTCAAGGCCCACATAGCCGTCATAACCCAAGCCGTCGATTAGCTTGAAGATATGGCGATAGTTGATCTCGCCCGTACCCGGCTCGTGACGGCCCGGTACATCCGCCACATGGAAATGTCCGATATATTTAAAGAATTTCGTGATATTATCCGAGAGATTGCCCTCGGTTATCTGTTGGTGATAGATATCGTAGAGCACCTTTATATTCGGGCTGTCGACCTCACTGATGATCCCGAACGCCTCATAGCCCGACGAGAGGAAGTATCCTCTGTGGTTACACAGGATGTTCAGTGGCTCAAGGACCCCGATAATCCCCGCATCCTCAAACAGCGGTGCCGCCTTTTTTAGTGCCCTCACGATGTGGGAATGCTGCTCGGCATGAGTGATGTCATTACGTTCCTGCCCTGCTGTGATGATGAGCTTTTGAACACCCAATGCACGGGCATTCTCGATACTCTCCTTTACAACCTTATACATGTAATCGCCGCTATCCTCGCATAACAACATACGCTTGCCGTATTCGTCGGCGAGTTCCTTATCCCGCGTACCCAGGCACATAGACGAAACCACCATACCGAGTTCGTCGATGATGGCCTTTACCCTGCCCAGATCCCTGTCTGCATATCCCCAGAACTCCGCCGCCGATAGTCCCGCATCCTTTACGAGCTTAAATCGATCATAGAAGTCCACTTGATTGAACATCATTTCTATACATGGTGAGAATTTTAGAGCCATATGATTACCTCCCGAATTCATCCACCTTCACCGGCATGCCTGTATCCATCGAATGATTGCATGCGAGCGTAAAGCGCATGGACTTCAATGCGTCGGCGTACGGCGAGCGTACCATGCTCTGGTCTCCAGTCTTTACCGCATTGAGAAATGCACGATCCTCAGTCACACCTTGATCTATACGCGTCTTCATACGGCTCTCTATGCGTCTGCCGTTCTCTTCCGAGGTAATGGTAACGCTATCGCGCAGCGCGTAATCTATCGTAGCATCTGCGGCATAGAAGGTCAGACCGTTCTGCATGACGCCTCCATCCTGATAGCAACCTGTATGTAAAGTAGCGACAACATTATTATCTTTAAAGGTTATGACGGCTGTAGAGAAGTCCTCCACGTCATAGCCGGGGCATATATTGTCGGTGACGATCCCCTTACCCGAGCGCACATATACGGTGTCGGGTTCACCGACCAAATAGCGCAACAGATCAAACAGGTGGATGTTCTGCTCGACGAGCTGGCCGCCCGAGGTTGCTTTCTTTCTCCACCAAGCCACACCCGGTATGCCGCCGACCCATGCTCCTGTTATCAAGCCGATCTTTTTGCCGTCGAGCTGCTTCTTCATTTCGTCCACGATATCGAGGTAGCGATCCTGGAAGCCCGCTGCGGTGATGAGGCCCGCCTCCTGCGCCTTTGTAAATATATCCGTTATCATAACCATATCCAATGCGACGGGCTTTTCCACGAGGAAATGGATCCCTCGCTTGATGATCTCATATTCAATCTCACCGTGTTCTGCAGGTGGCACGCAGATGTACACCGCATCGGGCTTTTCGGTATCGAGCATCGTGGTCAGACTGTCGTAACGCTTACCGCCGGCTTTTTTTACAAAATTGTCGGCCTTTTCCGGAATGATATCAAAGAAACCGCCGAACACCGCATCGTCAAACATCAGCAAATGGGATAAATGCCACTCTGCTATCCCGCCGCAGCCCACAAAGCACAGCTTTACCTTGTCCATAAATAATCCTCCTCGTGAAATAAGTTAATCGTTTTAAATCGCAAATCCAGTATACACCAACACTTATATATTACAAACATTTTTCCGGAACAATTCATAAAAATATGTACGCTCCGCTATATGCGTGTTATATTTATGTTAATTATTTATAAACAAGGAGACGATGATATGTGTAGCAATAAGACTTACTTACAATTCTTCGAGGAAATCTGCTCGATCCCGCATGTTTCGGGCAACGAAAAGGGCCTCGCAGAATATTTATTACGCTTTGCGAAGGAGCGCGGCTTTTGGTCATACACAGACGAGTTAAACAATGTGATCATAAAAAAAGAAGCATCTAATAAAGACACTTCCAATCAGGATGCTTCTGCTGCTGTTATTTTACAGAGCCATATAGACATGGTCGGCGCAAAGACCGACGATTCCACCCACAACTTTGACACAGACCCGATCAAATTTATCATCGAAGGTGATTATCTGCACGCAGACAACACGACACTCGGGGCGGACGACGGTATCGGCTGCGCCATGATGCTCGCGGTGTTAGATAACGACACGATAGCACATCCGGCCCTGGAGTGCGTATTCACCTCAGGCGAGGAAATAGGCCTCATAGGCGCAGGTGGCCTCGACATGAGCCATCTAAGAGCAAAACGCATGATCAATCTGGACGCGGGCCCGCTCGGCTCGTTCATCGTGTCCTGCGCGGGTGGCGTAAAGCTTAAGCTGACCAAGGCTTGTAGCCCACAACCGTGTGACGTCCAGCATGCATACAGCGTTTATGACGTGCATATCTCTGGCCTTTTGGGCGGGCATTCGGGCGGTATGATCAATCAGGAGCGTGCAAACGCTATCAAGCTCATGGGGATATTATTACGCGATATGCAGCGAAGCTTGCCGACGGATGTGAATTTGCACATCGTTTCAATTAGTGGCGGTGACGCGGACAATGCGATACCGCGTTTCTGTAACGCACGCATAGCTATTACAAGCGAAGACCCCGAGGTTCTGTCCGCTATGAATAACGCGTTTGAGTGTACAGTCAATGACCTGCGCGTATATTTTCCGAATGAGGAATGTATGAGCATCGAATTGATTTCGACTCCATCCCCTGCTCCGACAGAGCTTTTGAACGCTGAAACCTCAAGCAAATTGATTAGACTGCTACACATGTTGCCGACCGGTGTAAGACGGCGCAGCCTCACGGTAGCGGATCTGCCCGAGCTGTCCGACAACATCGGCATCCTGCGTATGGATGACGGTTTAATAAACATACAGGTATCGGTGCGCAGCGACGCAGAGGAAAAGAAATCCATTCTTTGTGACGAGATCGAGGATATTGCCACGCTGTTAGGCTTTGAGGCCGCTCGCTCGGGCAATTATCCGGGCTGGCCCATGGATACAGAGAGCCCATTCCTCGAGCACTGCGCAAAAGTCTATGAAAACGAATATGGCCATAAGCCGCAGGTATTTGGCATACACGCAGGGCTCGAGTGTGGTTACTTTAAGGGGAAGCTGCCCGGCCTCGAGATTGTTGCGATGGGTCCAGAGAATGAATTCATCCACACACCGCAGGAGCGCACATACCTACCTAGCTGCGAAAAGCTATGGTCATATCTGTGTAAGGTCCTTGAAACCGCTTAATTCGTGTATCTTTTCCCATAGCGCGTCCCTACCCTCTTTGCTTTCGGACGAGAACGGCAGAAGAAAATCGTCTGCGCTCAGATCCATAGCGTTACGTATTGTGTTCACGTATGACGCTAACTTGGTGCGGCCGATCTTGTCGGATTTGGTGGCGACCACCGCGAACGGGCGGTTGTGATAACGTACCCATTCGAGCATTTGTAGGTCATGCTGACCGGGGCTGTGTCTAATATCCACCAACAGCAACAACAGCTTCAGTTGCGCTCGGTGTTTTAGGTATCCCTCGATCATCTTGCCCCATTTCTCGTATTCCTGCTTCGAGAGCTTTGCATAGCCATATCCGGGCAGATCTACGAACATCACGCGGTCGTCTGCGTTATAAAAGTTGATTGTGCGTGTCTTACCCGGTGTATTAGATGTACGCGCGAGAGCCTTTCTGTTTAGCATCGCGTTTATCAACGAGGATTTCCCAACATTAGACTTGCCGATAAACGCGATCTCGGGCAGGGCACTTTCCGGATACTGTTCCTTTTTAACCGCTACTGCTGCAAGGCTTGCATTAACTATTTCCAATTGTCATAACCTCCATATACTTGTTTACTGAGAATATTTCCTGTATACTTACCACAATACACTAAAAAACGCAAGGAGACTGACAGCATGCCCGGAATGTTTGATGGATTGGAAGCTTTTGGAATATCGGGTTACGAGCCCCCTAAGAACATCTTTGCCGATCCCGCTAAACAGGCCGCCGCCTCGAGTGATACTGCAAAAAAGACCATTGTTCTGACCGATTATGTCTTTGAAAAGACCTATACCTGCTCCGTTTGTGAAACCCAGTTTCCAAACTATACTGTGATGAAGAGTAAGCTTAGGTTTGTAGGATCGGACACGGACTTGAAGCCACAATACGATCCGATAGATCCGTTGTATTACGATGTAATCATGTGCAGTAAATGCGGCTATACTGCCGTGTCGGCGTTTTATGGCAAGGTATTGGACAGACACCGTACCGTTATCCAGGCCGAAATCACCCCAAAGTATAAGTATAAGAAGTACCCCGCGATTATGACCCCTGAAATGGCCATCGAACGTTATAAAATGGCGTTGTTTATCGCAATGAAAAAGAACTCAAAAGTTGGCGAGAAATCCTATCTCTGCCTCAAGCTCTGTTGGCTCTATCGTATACTCGGCAAAGAAGCCGAGGAACGCATGTTCATGGAGCAAGCATTCAACGGATTCAAACTGGCCTATTCGGAAGATACCTTCCCGATCGGTGGTCTTGACGAGGATACCGTCATGTACATGGTCGGTGAATTCGCGCGCCGTCTGGGATATTATGAAGAGGCATTGCGCTGGATGAGTAATGTCATATTAAAAAAGAATATCAATCCGCGCCTTAAAAACAGGGCACTGGATATGAAAGAGGTCATCCGGCAGGATATGGGTAAGAAGTAAGGCTATCCGATATAAACAAAGCCCTCAAACGCTGCGTAAGCAGGCGTTTGAGGGCTTTGTTTATTCTGAGTCACCCGGGATTCGAACCCGGGACACCTGGATTAAAAGTCCAGTGCTCTACCGACTGAGCTAGTGACCCACTATAAATGATGAACATGAGACGAAATCCCTCACGGGATTTCTGTTTCATGTGAAGGTGGATAGTGGAACTCGAATCCACGGCCTCCAGAGCCACAATCTGGCGCTCTAACCGACTGAGCTATACCCACCATAAATGATGCAAACGTATCTGGAGGGATTCGAACCCCCGACCCACGGCTTAGAAGGCCGTTGCTCTATCCTACTGAGCTACAGATACAAATACCTCATAGTCGGGGTGACAGGATTTGAACCTGCGACCTCCTGATCCCAAATCAGGCGCGCT
>CAYURR010000049.1:0-16742 GCA_964446745.1 uncultured Defluviitaleaceae bacterium
ATATTTCTGAAGATGAAAAAGATAGGCTTATTCGCAGCATAAATCCGGCATTTGAAAAAGCAAAGGGCGAAGTTCCCGGTGAAGCTACACAGTATGGGGTAAAACAGATCATTTGGGATGGAAACTCGACGGTTGAACAAACAGCGGATATAGTAGCGGAGTATTTTGGATTGCCTCGCATCTAATAAATTAACGCTATAATTAAAGATAGCGGACACATAGCAAATGGCGTGTCCGCTTTCTTATTGCATCCGACACAACCCCAAGCTCACCGAAACGCAAAACTGCCCGTCCGCCTGCTCCACACGCATACTGCCGCCGTACTTTTCCACCACGGCGGACACCGACGCAAGCCCTACGCCCTCACGCTCGCCATCTCGCTTACGGCTGAGATACCGCTCACCGTTTTTATGTACCACGCCGTCAAAGGTGTTGTCCACGGTGAGAAAAAGGTAACTGCTCTGTGTTTCCATGCGTAGCTTGATTTTTCGGTGGCTTGCTTCGGGTACAGTTGTGCAGCCCTCAATGGCATTCTCAAAGAGGTTGCCGAGCAGGACACACAGGTCAGTATCTTCAATGGAGCACTCGTTTCCAAGGTTGCACTTAATGTCCAAATTCATAACGCCGGAGGTTTCGGCAAGGGCTATATAGTGGGCAATCATACTGTTCGCCGCATAATTTTCACAGACAATCAGCTCACGTTCGGGTGAGATAGACTTTTGATACTTCGAGATAAAAGCACGAACCCCCGCAATATCCCCCTCGGTCGCCATCGCACAAATCAGGGTAAGCTGATGACGTAAATCATGCCGTGCCGCTTTTGTGCTTTCAATGTTCTTTGCAAGTGCCGCATACTGTTCACTTTGCACGGCAAGTAACATCTGCGCTTGTTTGGCTTGCTCCTCGACTTCTATTGCGTGTTCCATACGGCGCACCACAATCGCCATAAGCGAACAAACAAGCACCGAACCGAAAATAATCGACAGGCGTATCGCAATAATGACCGGTGAAATCTCATGCCCGAAGGCTTCCATCGTTGTGATAATCGAGATGAGTGCAAACACGGCCGGAATGGCTGTGATGTACTGCCACACATCACCCGATTTTATTTCCATGATTGGCTTAAGCACTTTTGAAAAAAACAAATATAGCGGCGGGTAAATCAGTACAATCACGGCTGTACGAACGAGTACATCTGTACGGCAAGGCGACGTGACAAAGCTGTCAAATAACAGGGTACGGCAGATAATATAGGCACTGTCAATGGTCGACATAACGATTCCCACCATGAAAAAATCCATAAACAACGTTTTGGTCGATGTATCCTTTGAAAAGCGCAAGGTAAGTAAAACATAGGGTATCATAAACAGCTTGCGATGCCATGAGAGTTCTGCCGAGCCAAATGCGAAGCGCTGCGAAAGCCAAAGATAGCTCAGTCCTTGCACGAGCATAATCATCGTAGCGTAGAAAAACAGCCGCCGAAAAGGTATCGTAAGCCGTGACATGACCGGCACATGGCGCAAGGGGAAGAACGGGTACACACTCAGCGAACCAAACAAAAATATCCAAACAGGCGATTCGTTCATTTTATCTATCCCTCATCTTTCGCCAGTGATAATCAACAAGTGCTTGTTTTATCTGCGTCTTGTTACGCATGTTAATCAACACCCGTGCGCCGGTAGTGAGCAGCAGATCATCCTCCTCAACCGTTTTCGCAAAATTCAAGTTCACGATATAGCCCTGATGACAGCGTAAAAAGCATGACTCACCCTCAAACTCTACCGCAAACTCCGAAAGAGGTTTTGTAGTCTTTAAACTTTCACCGCGCGCGTGAACGATTGTATTGCGCTTGTTTGATTCAATATATTCGATATCTTTTAAGTAAATCTGAAACTCCAAGCGGTCGCTTCTCACTATTATGCTCCGAAAGCTATCAAGCCATCTTGAAGCTACACGGGAAAAGCTATCGGCAAACTCGTCATAAGAAAACGGCTTTACCAAATAACCGTCGGCTGCCAAACTGTAGCTTGTCACAGCGTGGTCTTTTGATGTGGTGGTGAAAATGATATGACCCTTATAGCCGTCCGCTTTCAGAAGCTTCGCCGCATCCATGCCGGTCATTCCGTCCATGTATATGTCAAAGAAAATCAGATGAACCGGCTCTTTTGATAAGCCCACGATAAGACCCTCGGCACTGTCGTATTCGGCGACTACATATTCAAAGTTATGCTCATGGTCGTATCGAGCGAGGTATCCTCGTATGGTTTGCCGCTCGGCTAATAAGTCATCACATATGGCAATCCGCACCCCGTCACCCCCTACCATTACCTAAAACAGGCCGCTGTGCGTACTGGACAATCTCATACCTCATCGTTTTCCTCCGCTGCGAGGTCGGCGTCCACTTCCGCCAGTATCTCACTAAAACTCGAATACCGCTTGGGATAGCGTTCAATTCCGTTTAGTATAGCGTTTAATTTTTCAGCATTTGGCTGGTCTTTTGAGATTTCAAACGGAATCCCTTGTCTGCGCACCACAGCTCGCGCAAAAATATTAAAGGCTGTCGTCATATTCAGCCCAAGCTCAGCACATAGCGTTTCAAAATCTTTTTTTAGCATTTCGTCCATGCGGATATTGATATTTACCTGACCCATATCGTCACGCTCCTCAAAAATAATATGCATATCATATGTAATTTTATGTGCATTGTCAACGTTTGTTCTTTATCAATGCCTTTTTGAAAAAATTTTGCTGCTGATTTTACATAAAACTTGCTGGTTTTACATCTTCACGGATTTTGAAAAAAATTTTTGCTATGATGACTGAATAAAGCAAGTTCAAAAATTTGCAGACAAAATTGCAATGAGGAGGAATGAAGATGCTTGCCATACTCTCAACCACCATCGAAAACGCACAGTGGTTGTCCGAGCAGTTAGAGCGGTACAATGGGCGGCGCGGTCGATACCAAAGCGCGCTGCTGTTTGAAACCGAAGCGGAATTTTTCGCGGCGGTTGCCGCAAACACCTTTGATAGATTCATCATCGACAGGCCAAGCGGCGCGGTAGACATTGCACGGCGAATTAAGGAGCGGCACCCGACTTGCTTGGTTGCCGTCATATCGGACAACGCAGACGATGCCGTGCTTTGTTACGGCGCGCACATCGAGCTTGTGCTCACATCAAAGGATTTGGAGCAGCCCTTTGAAATGCTGTCTATGCGGCTGGCAATGGTTTGATGAATGTGTAACACAGCTTCACCCCCGAAAAAGAGTGAGCACACGCGAGCAAAAACACAAGGAAGCTTGCCGCACTTGCGGAAAGGGCATAGGGTACCCTTAACACCCTAAATAAAATAGTAAGAGGAGAAGATGTTATGAATACGAAGTCAAACTGCAAACCAAGAGGAGTCGAAACGGGCTTTGAGAGAATACCTTCCTTAACCATCATTGGGGATAGCGGTCTGCCCGGAAATTTTTACCTATCCTTTATCTCTGTTCCCGCCATCATTCAGCTGGACGGTAGTGGAAATCTCGTTTGGGCAGACGAGGCACCAGCGAAAGCCGAACCCTTACCGGAGAGCTACACAATACCCGATGGTCAAGAATTTCCGGACGGTCGGGGTTGGTGGGATTTCAAAAAGACAATCGGCACAGATGGCAAGGTCTATTGCAACTGCCATGCAAAGGTAGATGATGCCAATAATTATAGTGTGTCAGGCTATCATCCGGGGAAACGTGTGATCCTGCCCGAGGATTACATCGACCGCAAGGAGTTGAACCTTTTGACTGACCCCGACTGCAAGTGTCTGACTCTGTTGCCTGACAACGAATACCCCAACTACGGTATTGACCAAGACAATTATGTGGACGGACATGATTTTTTGCTGTTCACCCCCGACCATTATATCCTGTCAAGCTATCGTTTCGATCAAGATAGTAACTCTGTCTACAGCTACTTGCAGGAGGTGGAAGAGGGTAAGGTGGTCTGGCGTTGGAGCAGTATTTTATACGAAAACCTGTCTGCATTCACGTCTGATTCCTCGAAAGCGGAAGAGCCGTATACTGATGTCGTTGATAGCGTCCATTTCAATTCGATGTGCTTAGACAGTGACGGAAACTTGATTTGTTCCTTCCGTCACGTCGACACCATTATGAAAATCAGCCGTGGCAAAAATGCACCCTCTGGTGTCGGAGAGATCATTTGGCAGCTTTCCGGAGACAAAGATGAATTTGGATTGACAGAAGAACAAAAAACCGACCATCAGCACTATGTACGCCGAGAAGACGATTACGGCAGAACCATTGAGCAAAATGACATTGGGGGAGCTTGTGTTGGCGGTGTCACCAAGCTAACCTGCTTTGACAACCAAAACACCAGTAGGAAAACCCGATTGGTAAGATATGAGATTGACCAAAATGCAAAGACCTGCGTTGCCTTCGACGGAAAGGAAATCTATAAAAAATACTCATCTGCCTGCGGCTCGGTACAGTATATCGGAAACGGTATCTGTGTTGTCGGCTGGGGAAAGGCAGAGTGTGAACTCATAACAGACGAGCGTGATTGTATGACAGTGTATGACTTTAAGAAAGAAGTACAAGAACAAGAGCTGATGACTGTTGTGCTAAACAGCCATCGGGGATACAACTTCACCTACCGCTGTGTGTATTCTGATTAAGGAATTTCAAGGAGGAACGAACCCATGTACACATCACCATTTAAGCGAATACTATCCATCCTGCTAACGGTGGCAATGGTATTTTCCATGAGCGGCATGACCGCTTTTGCCGAGGAGCTTGTACTGCCCCTTGGTACATCCACCCAAGCCGACTGTCACCTGGCGCATGACGAAGCTTGCGGCTACATAGCGGCGGTTGTCGGCGCAGACTGCGAACACTCTTGCGAGTTGTGCGAGGCCAAGGACAGCGGAAAAGCACAAACACCGCCGCAAGGCGCACAGCTTATCACGGCGTTTGCGCCGCTGGATGAAGCAGTCCGCTATCAGCGAGCCACAAGCCCGGTTCTGCCGGAAACCATTGAGGCAATCGTGGACGGCGAACCCGCCGAAATCCCGGTGATATGGGAGGCAGAGGGCTACAACGCAGATGCGCCCGATGTGGGGCTGTACGCCTTTTACGCCAATGTGAGCGAGGGTTATGCCCTTGCATACGGTGTAGAGCTGCCGAAAATCACGGTGATGCTCGTATCACGCGCGCGCATGGCGGGCGCAGGCACAGAGGCGAACCCGTTGCAAATCACGAACGCTTCACAGCTTGCCGAGACTGCCGAGCTTGTGAACGTCGGCAAGTTAGAAAGCACCGTGCTTGGCAGCAGCACGGCGACAATCTACCTCAAGCTGATGAACGACCTTGACCTGTCGGCGTATGGCGCGGGCTACAACAGCGGCAAGGGTTGGGTGCCGATTGGGAATGTTACTAACCGTTTCAAAGGCACATTTGACGGCAACGGCAAGGTCATCACCGGGCTGTATATCAACGACAACACAACTGATTACATGGGGCTGTTCGGCTACGTTGCAATGGGCACGATTCAAAACCTCGGTGTTGTAGGTGGCAGTGTCACCGGCAACAACTATGTCGGGGGCGTGGCGGGGGGTATCAGCAGCTCAATCACCGTCACAAACTGCTATGCCACAGGCGCAGTCAACGGCAACAACAACAATGTCGGCGGCGTGGTTGGGGGAGTCTACAACAGCACCGTCACAAACTGCTATGCCACAGGCACAGTCAACGGCAGCAACAACAATGTCGGCGGCGTGGTTGGGGAGGTCATCTTCGGCACCATCACAAACTGCTATGCCACAGGCGCAGTCAGCGGTGGCACCAGTGTGGGCGGCGTGGCGGGGTGGGGCAGCAACAGCACCGTCACAAATTGCGCCGCGCTAAATCCAACCGTGAAAGCGACAGGATCATATGTCGGGCGTGTGATAGGGTATTTAAGCGGCAGCACCCTTTCAGGCAACATCGCCTTTAGCGGCATGGGTACAGACGGCGGCACAGCCTTTGGCGGCGGTAATGCACTTGACCATATAGACGGCTTATCCAAAACCGCCCCAGAAATATCGGCAAGCGGCTTTTTCCAAAGCGTGTTCACCAATGATACGTCCATGTGGACATTCGCCTCCGGCAAACTCCCCGGCTTTGGCGCAGCGGTGGATATGCCCGGGCACATCAACGAAACCGGCGCACCGTTTTTAGGCGACGGCACAGACACCGACCCCTACCTCATCGGCACGGCGGCAGAGCTTGCCAAGCTTGCGGAGCTTGTGAACGCAAGCACATCGCCCTATGCGGACATCGGCACATACTACAAGCTGACGTCAGACATCGACCTTTCCGCCTACGGCACGGGCTGGAACGGCGGCAAGGGTTGGGTGCCGATTGGGAATAACACCAACTACTTCAAAGGCAACTTTGACGGCAACGGCAAAATAATCACCAGGCTGTATATTAACGACAGCACACTCGATGACGCAGGGCTGTTTGGCTATGTTGGCGGCGTCACGATTAAAAATTTCGGAGTTGTGGGCGGCAGTGTCACCGGCAATTTACGTGTCGGCGGCGTGGCAGGGTTTGCCGGCGGCAGCATTATCTCAAACTGCTTTGCCACAGGCGAAGTCAGCGGCAACACCCAAATCGGCGGTGTGATGGGGGCTGTCAACAGTAGTACTGTCACAAACTGCTACGCTACTGGCGCAGTTATCGGCAACAACGCGGTCGGCGGTGTGGTGGGGTATGCCTTCTCCAGCAGTGCCGTCACCAACTGCGCCGCGCTGAATCCAACCGTGAAAGCGACAGGCCAAGATGTTGGGCGTGTGGTGGGGTATAACAGTAGCACCCTATCCGGCAACATCGCCTTTGGCGGCATGGGTACAGGCGGCGGCACAGCCTTTGGCGGCACAAATACACATGACGGATTAGACGGCGAAAGCAAGACCGCTGCCGAAATCTCAGCAAGCGGCTTTTTCCAAAGCGTGTTCACCGGCGATACGTCCATGTGGACATTTGCAGACGGCAAGCTGCCCGGCTTCGGCGGGTTGGTGGATATGCCCGTGCACCTTATCGACAGCGGCGCACCGTTTGCAGGTGGCGGCACAGACACCGACCCCTACCTCATCGGCACGGCGGCACAGCTCGCCAAGCTTGCGGAGCTTGTGAACGCAGGTACAGCGCCCTATGCAGACAGCGGTAAATACTACAAGCTGACGGCAGACATAGACCTATCCGCCTACGGCACGGGCTATAACGGCGGCAAGGGTTGGGTGCCGATTGGAACAACCTTCCAAAAATCGTTCAACGGCAACTTTGACGGCAACGGCAAGGTTATCACCGGGCTGTATATTAACGACAGCACAGCTAACAACATGGGCTTATTTGGTATTTTTAGAAGTTGTACGATTAAAAACCTCGGCATTGTGGGTGGCAGTGTCAGTGGCGGCGTCTATGTCGGCGGTGTGGTAGGCTATGTCTACAACAGCACTGTTACAAACTGCTATGCCACAGGCAGCGTCACCGGCAACGACTATGTCGGCGGCGTGGCAGGGTATGTCGAATATAACAACAGCCCCGTCACAAACTGCTACGCCACAAGCGTAGTCAGTGGCAATGACTATGTCGGCGGCGTGGTTGGATATGCCAGCTATGCTTACTTCTCAAGCTGCTATGCCACAGGCGCGGTCAGCGGCAACAACTATGTCGGCGGCGTGGTAGGGTATACCTACTATACCGGCGTCATAAACTGCGTTGCGCTAAATCCAACCGTGAAAGCCACAGGCTCAGATGTTGCGCGCGTGATGGGGTATCCTGACAGAAGTTTCTTTTCCGCCAATTACGCCTTTAGCGGCATGACAAACGGCGGCGGCACAGCCTTTGGGGACGGAAACACCATATTCAGTAGAGATGGCAAAAGCATAAGCATAACCGACATACTCACGACAAGCTTCTGGACAACAGCGGCAAACTGGAACGGCACGGCATGGGATACCAATATCTGGACAATCACAAACGGCAAGCTGCCTATCCTGAAAACCGCGGGAGGCAACCAAAGCGGCGACAGCGGGTTGTATCTTACAGCGAAAGATATAGCGGGTGCAACCGTTGCTACGGCTGCATTTACCTATAACGGCAGTGAGCAACTGCCCATCATCAACTTTGGTGGCGTTTCCCTTGTTAAAGACGTGGACTATACTGTTACCATCACCGGTGGCACAAGCAATGGCACAAACGCAGGTACAGTCAATATTACCATCACGGGCAAGGGTAACTATTCCGGCACAAAGACAGCCGGCTACACCATAAGCCCCAAGCCGATGAATGCGGCAATGGTAAACACCATTGCCCCGCAAACCTACGACGGCACGGCGAAGCAACCTGTACTCTCCTTTACCGACAGCTATGTAACGGCGAACGACTACACCGCCGCTTACAGCGACAATGTGAACGCAGGTACAGCCACGGTGCGTATCACACCAAAGGGCAACTACAGCGGCAGTGCATTTGATGTGAACTTCACCATGAACAAGGCTACGCATTCTCTCTTGCCGACCCACTCGGTGAACATTCAAAACGAAGCTGTCCGCAGCGGCACAGTTATCCTTTCGAGTATTTTCGGCGGTGCGGCGAATGTTCCGCTGGGTGCGGTGTTTGGCACGCCGAGCGGCACGACCAATATTATGATGGCTGTTACCAAAACAGACAGCAGTACATTGTCTTACACAAGCAATAATAACGCCGCAAACACAACCTCCAGTGACACCTACACGGTGACAATAACCTCAACAAACTATGAGGACATCATCGCAACAATCGTATTTCAAGCAACTGACAAGACGGTTGTCACAATCGGCGGCTTGACAGCACCGTCCAAAACCTATGACGGCAATGCGATAACAAACGCCGCTTTCGGAACAGCGACATTTACGCCGTCTTGGACAGGAACGCTGGAGTACAGCTACTATACGGGCGGCGACACGACCGCTTCATCAATATCTGCTCCGAAAAATGCCGGGGATTACACCCTTGTGGTGAAAATTCCCGACAGTGATGTAGGTAACATAGGCGTGTTTGAAATTCCGTTTACCATAGCAAAAAAAGCAGCAACCGTGAAACCCAAAGATTTTTCTGTAATCATGGGCGGCACTATGCCGACCTTCGAGCTTGCATACACAGGGCTTGTCAGCGGCGAGAGCATTACCCCAAGCGAACCGCCGACATTCTCTTGCACAGCGGCAGACACCAACACGATTGGAACATACGCCATTACATGGAGCAATGAAGCGGCAACCTCTTTCACGGGAGATGAAAATTACATTGTAACCAAAACGGCAACCGGAACACTGACGATTAACTCCCAATACACCGTCACAATCGACGCTATGACAAACGGCACGGTAACGGCTAACCCAACAGTGGCAGCACCCGGAACAACAATCCATCTGACCGTTACGCCGAGCAACGGTTACAGATTGAAAGACGGCACACTGAAATACAACGACACGGCAATCACAGGCAACAGCTTCACTATGCCGGCGGATAACGTAACCATTACGGCAGAGTTTGAGTTGATAACGCCCAATACCTATACCGTAACCGTAACAAATGGCACAGGCAGCGGCCGTTATACAGTGGGCGTGGTTGTAACAATATCCGCAAGCCATATGCCGAATTACAGCTTCACCCATTGGACGGCAAGCGGCGCAACCTTGGCGAACGCTAACAGCAGTACGACATCGTTTGTCATGCCAAGTGCAAACGTGAGTGTCACGGCGAACTATGTTTATATTGGCGGCAGTGATCCAACACCGACACCGACGTACGACTCAACACCGACATCTAACCCCACACCGACACTTTATCCGACACCGACACAGGCACCACAACCTGACCAACCTAAAACAGAAGTCAGCATTGACAAAAACACCGTTACGGTTGTCACGGAAATCAAACCGGAAGTCAAAGGCAATACCGCAAGTGCGGCGATTTCAAGCAATACCATAACCGAAGCCGTGAAAGCGGCAACGGATTCGGCTAAAACGGGCGGCACGGCGGTTACGGTTGAAATTAAGGTATCAGCGCCTCAAACAGCAACAACCGTAGAAGCAACGATACCGAAGACCGCCTTTTCAGAGCTTGCAAAAAGCGCAGACAATGTAACCATTTCCACGCCGTTTGCAACCATCAACTTTAACGACAAGGCATTACTTGAAATTGCAAAGGCCGCAAGCAACGACATTACCGTTACAGCAAGTATCGTAGACAAAACAACGCTTCCGGAAGCAACACAGCTTTTGGTAGGAAATAAACCTGTTTACGATTTCACAGTAAAGGCAGGCGAAAAGCTGATAACGGATTTCGGAAACGGCAAGGCAACAATAACAATCCCTTACAACTTGGCAGCCGGCGAAAAGACTAACAGCATAGTTATCTACTATATCAATAGCAAAGGCGAGTTGGAAGTGGTGAAGAATTGTAAGTACGATGCGGCAACAGGAACCGTGTCATTTATCACCACTCACTTCTCACGCTACGCCGTGGCGTATAAGCCCGTCAGCTTTAATGACGTAAGCGGCAGCGATTGGTTCGTAAGTGCCGTTGACTTCGTGGCTTCAAGAGAGCTGTTCAGCGGTATGGGTAACAACGATTTCGCTTCTGCTTCGGCCATGAATAGAGCTATGTTTGTGACCGTGCTTGCAAGGCTTGACGGTGATGATCTAAATGCTTATGTTACCTCAGTGTTCTCTGATGTGGACATAAACGAATGGTACGGTAAGTCCATTGCTTGGGCGACAAGTAACAGCATCGTAAGCGGTGTAGAAAACGGAATGTTCGCACCAAACCGCGAAATCACAAGAGAAGAAATGGCGGTTATGCTTTATAACTATATGAAGTATAAGGGTATAACCGTGCCCGACACAGGAAACAACACACCGTTCAATGACAGTGACAAGGTATCCGTTTGGGCGCAAGATGCTGTTGCAGAAATGAAGCGTCTCGGGTTAATCGGCGGCGTGGGCGGCAACAACTACGCACCAAAGGACACGGCAAACAGAGCAAGTGTCGCGACTATCTTTATGAATTTCATCAATGCTTTGCTAAAAAGGTAAAGACAATAAGCTGTCAATAGGGAGCCAATAACTTCCTAAATGATACAGGAAAGCCCCCTATGTTATGAAAACACATAGGGGGCTTTTTGTATTTATAGCCATACGGAGGATATATGAAGTACATAAGAATGAAATTACCTCCGCCACTAATGGACAAGCATATACATAAACAGAATAATATCTGCACTAGAGCGTAGCATGGCCATTAAGCACATCAAAAATTTAAAACCAACCTCTGTAGCCGATGACCTCATTCTTTACGATAGAGGATACGCAAGTGCAGAGAACATAGAGTTACTCATAAGCAGCAGGAAATGTTTTGTCATGCGTTTACGAAAAAAGTTTAACCTAAAGGCTGACAGAGCTGGATTGGGTATAACCCCAATCATATTTCCTTTATCTACGGGATCGGTTAAATTGAATGTCATAAAATTCACATTACCAAGCGGTGAAATCGAGACACTCTTATCAAATCTCCCAATTGAATTGAGTGTAAATGAGTATTTGACATTCCCTTGCTATCCATAAAATTGCATTGAGTATGTCTCGATAGAGCCTGATCTACACGTATTTGCTGCGGGAAATACAAAACACTAAACTATTTTCCGGCTTTTATTTGGGCATATTCCACCTATTTCTTACCGTCTTGGCCTTCATCTTTTGTTTTTGCTGCGTTGTCCTTCTTCTTTTGCGAAGAATATAACGCCAGATTTGTACAAAGCACTGCTACCATGCAAGCGAAGGTTATAACTTGTGTATTATCAAATCCGCTAATAATCGTGGTTATGGCCAATATCAATACCGAAATTGATAAAATTATAGAAGCAATTTTATAAATTCTAATTGGATTCTTCATAATTCCCTCCCATATGTTGTAGAGTCTCCACTGAAACTCACTCTTGTTTCCGCTCCAAAAGTCCATCGTTATGTAACATGTTTAACATAAAGATGAACTTTTGGAAACTTTTTGACTTTCAAACTCCTGAGACTTACTCGCTTAACTCATGTAATACGCCGACATGTTGAATTTTTGAGAATCAATGAAAGCTTACCAGCGGCTTTCAACAACGGAACTAATTGCGCCCACCACACCAGCTCCTGCTCCAACATTTGATGTTTAATCGTCAGACTTCATACCGTAGATTTCAGCATAGTATTTCAGATTATCATAAACGGACAATGGCTCATACAAGCCAATCCAGCGACGCAAACTCACAAAGAATTAGTTTCTCCTTACTGTGCGTATCTCCATCAATTCCTATTTGTACTGTTGTTTATCGCAATTACCATAGGAGTTACTTATCACCGTTCTTTGATTTTGCCCGACCAACTCCGACTACTCCAGCTACGGTGGCGCCAGTAATAGCTGCCACAACAGTAGCATCAAGTTCAAAAAAGAATCTACTAATACTTCCAAGTATGACACCAACCACTACTCCAACGATAATGCACATGATTAGGTTCTTATATATTCACAAGATTTCCCTCCTTTACTGTAAAAATGGCTGAAGACGCATCACTGAATAATGAATCGCAGCGTATCTTTATATAATAGTATCGTTTTTTCTATCATATATAAATTAGTTCGCGTGATTATATTATGTTGCTTTTTGTTGGAAAGCGTGATATGCTATGCCCAATAAGCAAACTGTTTGCCTGTACAAATAGAAAGGACGGCGATTATGGAAAAGCCATTATCTATTCTTCTGATTGAAGATGAACCATTGGAATGTCAGGAGATGATTCGCCAGATAGAATCAACAAAAGAGGTTAAATTAGTGGGAGTTACCAATAACATTGTAAAAGCTTTAGAGTACGTCACAGATATGCAACCTGATGCCATTATTTTAGATTTGGAACTACATAAGGGATATGGCAACGGTCTGACATTTTTAGATTCATTGCGTGAAATAAGGTTAAATGTTCCGATATATGTGCTTGTGACAACACACAATATAAGTAGCATTACACATGAGGGCGCACGAAAAATGGGCGCTGATTTTATCATGCTTAAAAGTCAAGAAGATTACAATGCAAAAAGGGTTATAGAATTTCTCTGCTCATTAAAAAATATTATTCAAAGCAATAAAAATACAATCATTCATTTAGATGATAAAGAATCCATAGAGCAAAAGCAGCAAAGGATAAAAAACAGGGTCATTACTGAACTTGAACATATTGGAATTTCCCCAAACGTGATAGGTCGGAAATACTTAATTGACAGCATTATTCATGTCATAAATGACAATAGCGAAAGTATACTTACTGCTATATCTGCAAAATATGCTAAAACCGAAGCAAGCGTGGAAAGAGCAATGCAAAATGCCATAAATAGGGCATGGAAAACGGCACATATTGATGATTTGGAAAAGTATTATACCGCGCGGATAAGATCAGCCAGAGGTGTGCCTACTATAATGGAATTTATCTACTATTACGCAGAAAAATTAAGAATGTGAGCTAAAACGGAAGAGGATGTTCAGTATGGAAGCTTTTTTAATTATAAGGTTTTTTGGATTGTTAATCATAGCTTTGTATGTATACATGAAAATATTAAACATAACTCATATTTCAAAAATAAAAATCATATCCGCTATCTTATTTTCATTGATAATGAGTGTTCCGTTATCTTATGTTCCTTTCTATGAAATCATGTTCTTGGGCTCTTTCTGTGTTTTCGTAGCAATTACAACCAGAGTAAAACCAAGACTTTTGCTTACAGCTGTCTTTATTTCCACAGGAATCAGTTTAGGGATTGAGATTTTAGCATTTACAACCGTTTTAGCGCCATCCTTTCTTGTGGACACAATCTTTAAGCCGTCGCCGGAGCATACTATACAGATATCACCGGTGATAGTGGAAACAGTGGTTATTATAATAAGTATAATTCTTTCCTATTTTTTCTTCAGAGTAAAGCGATTAAAAAAAGGATTTGTTTTTTTAGAAAGCAAAGAAGCCACGTGGATTGGGATAATTTTTAGTGTAATAATCATGTTTAGCAGAAGTGTTTTAGATGAAACGGGTGCTATATTGTTTTTCATCAATATTTGTACCATAGGAATATACTTTTGGTGGCAGAACCACACAACCATGCTATACCATCAAAGGGTAAATGAGCGAGAAATTGAAAGATGTCTTGCAGAAATTCACGAGAAAGATAATAAAATAAGGGAACTTTGTGAATCTAATGCGTTTTTAGCAAAGGCTGTGCATCGGGATAATAAACTGATTCCCGCCATGTACAACGCAGTAATGGTGCTCTTAGGGGATGCCGGAAGTAACGACATTCCACAATGCAGCCGCATACTTAGGGACTTAGACGAAATCATGCAAGAGCGAAAAGAAGTAATATCAGCGCTTCAAGGTAATCGTAGCCCCATGCCATCCACCGGAATTTGGCGGATAGATAACATTATGAACTATATGCAAGCTAAGGCATCCGAAAAGGATATTTTTATTGATTTCTTAGTGAGTGACGGCATCAATTTTCCAGACCAAAGCCAACTGCCTACGGAAAAGCTATCAACTTTGCTTGCAGATTTGATTGAGAATGCCATTATCGCAACTTCCCATAGCGCACATAAAAAAATATTAGTAGAAATGGGGATGGTAGATGGCTGTTACGAAATAACCATACAAGACAGCGGTATACCCTTTGAGGTTGAAACGCTGATTAGTTTGGGCTTAAAAAAAGCTACCACCCATGCAGACCAAGGCGGCAGCGGTATTGGCTATTTAACAATCTTTGATATTCTGTCCGAAAGTAAAGCGAGCCTTATTTTATCAGAATATCCGCCCGAAAATTTACCTTTTGCAAAATCAATAAAGGTTCGTAATGACGGTAAATCAATGTATTCCATATATTCATATCGTGCAGAACTAATTAGGAAGTCAACCGAAAGAGTGGATATGAATATATGCCATCAAAATTAAAAAAATGGGTATGGTACACGTTGTTGCCATACATTCCACTTTATAGGAATAGCTATTCTCAAGATACGGAACTCACGGTTGCTCCTTATTGTTTTGTATACGATAAGCATTAGCAAGGTTAGTTAGACGTTCAACAATATTGGGGTTCCAATGGATTTTTGTCGTTAAATCATTGCACGGGAATTCAAGACATATACCGCAGAATTGCACATTATGTAGTTTTGCACACGCATGAATAGGACAACGCCCTGTCTGTGCCCATTCTTTGCAATGGCCGTCAGATTCTATGCAACCTTCGCATAATCCATCCGCTTTCTTATTGCATCCGACACAACACTCACCGCAAGCTGTTATGGTCGGAAAATCAATTGAAAACATATAATCACTCCTATTTAATAAATTTATGTTAATCTTCATTAAATACCACTTAAATAATCCTTGCCCCAGCTGCACATAACATCTAAGATGGGAATTATACTTCTGCCAAACTCGGATAATGAATACTCAACCTTCGGGGGCACGACAGGATAGACCTCTCTTTGAATCAGTTTATCTTCTTCAAGCTCGCGCAGTTGTTGAGTTAGCATTTTGGGCGTTGCTTGCGGAACGAGCTTTCTTAGCTCGCTAAACCTTAACACACCATTCATCAAGTGCCATAAAATCAGGGCCTTGTATTTACCGCCGATTAGTTCAATCGTGGCTTCGATAGGGCAATTGTAATTGCTCGGACATTGTTTCATAGCTTCTATTCTCCTACAGTATCATTTTTAATACTATATACCAAAAAAGTGCGTTCTTGCACAAATGAGAAATACTGATAAATTATATCATAGGGAAAAGCAAAAGCAACAAGACAAATATAGAGGGAGAATGGATATGAATTTTATTGAACTTGCAAAGAAGAGACACTCCTGCCGCAGCTACAGCGATAGGAAAGTAGAGAGGCAAAAATTGGATCTATTGCTTGAGGTCGCGAGAGTGGCTCCAACAGGCGCTAATGTCCAGCCGCAAAAGTTGATTGTGGTACAAAGTGAGGAGGGCCTTGCAAAAATCAGTAAGGCTACGAATATTTTTAATGCACCACTCGCGATAATTGTCTGTGGCGATACCGACAAGGCCTGGACGAGGCCGTTTGACAAAAAGCAGATTACCGATATAGACGTTAGCATTGTTACAAGCCACATGATGCTGCAGGCAACAGAGTTGGGTTTAGATACTGTCTGGGTATGCTATTTCAAGCCGGATGTAATAAAGGCCGAGTTCGATCTACCCGAAAATCTTGAACCTATAAACATTCTTGTTATAGGATATGGAAACGGTAAACCGGAAGAACCTGATAGACATAATAAGACTCGGAAGCCTTTAAGCGAAACGGTATGCTTTGAACATCTATAAGTGGAGTTTATGACAATATAATCGTAGGCGGCTCTTATATTTCTCTTTAAGATCACAATGCCTTTAATTTGTTTGAAAATGAAAACGGTAATGTTATTGCTCGACGAGATTTTTCTGAAGGCGAGGGGGTGGTTGTTGCTGATATGGTTTGGGATACCTCAAAGCCAAAAAGGGTTCAAGATTATCCAGAAAGATATTGGATTCCTGATCTGCCGGATTCATATATAAACGCATGGGAAACAAAAAATCCACAGGCTCAAAAATACTATGGAACAATCGCAATGAAATATTATATGGGT
>CAYURR010000050.1:0-16605 GCA_964446745.1 uncultured Defluviitaleaceae bacterium
ACGACATACTCGCAAACGTACCTTATGTAGAGGGCTGCAACATGTGGTTTGATCATCATGTCAGTGAAACTGAACGCCTCGGCGCGATCGATTTCAAGGGTGAAAGCCGTCTCGCACCGTCAGCCGCGCGTATCGTATACGAGTACTTCGGCGGTGACGAAAAGTTCCCACAGTTTAAAGAAATGATCCACTGCGTTGACATGGTCGACTCGGGCGATCTGAGCGTTGAGGATATCATGAACCCGCAGGGTTGGATACTGTTGGGCTTTATCATGGATCCGCGCACAGGCCTCGGACGCTTCCGCAATTTCCGCATCTCGAACTACGACCTGATGGCTCAGCTCATGGATCAGTGCCGTACGCTGACTATCGAGGAGATCCTCGCGACACCGGACGTCCAAGAGCGCGTCGAGACCTACAGGATACAAGACGAACTGTTCAAGGAAATGGTCACAAAGTACACGCATACCGACGGCAATGTTATCGTTACGGATTTAAGAGGCGTGACGACAATATATTCGGGCAATCGCTTTATGGTCTATTCGATGTTCCCGACTCAGAATATTTCACTGTGGATTGTTGACGGTCGCGCAAGGCTCAACTGTTCGATCGCAGTCGGCTACAGCATCATCAACCGCACCGCAAAGGTCAATGTCGGCAGCCTGTTACTCAAATACGGCGGCGGCGGTCATGAAAAGGTCGGAACCTGTCAAGTACCCTACGACGATGCAGACAGATGCATAAAGGAAATTGTTAATGCCTGCAAGATATAAGGACGCGGCGGACATTAAGCGAGCCGTCAACGAACTAAACATACAGTTTATCCGACTTCAATTTACGGACATCTTTGGTACGCTTAAAAATATTGCCATCACAGCCGACGAACTGGACAAGGCCCTGAGCGGTAACATGATGTTTGACGGTTCATCGATAGAGGGATTTGTACGCATAGAGGAATCCGATATGTACCTATACCCGGATCCGTCTACATTTACCGTATTACCTTGGTTTACCGACTATAAGATAGCAAGGCTTATATGTGACATATACAAGCCCATGGAGGGCTCTGACCCTATCGCATTTGCGGGTGATCCGCGGCGTGTGTTAAAGAACGCGATCGACGAAGCTGCCGATATGGGTTACGAGTTCTTTGTGGGCCCCGAATGCGAGTTCTTCCTGTTCCAGACCGACGAATACGGCGCACCTACTACGAATACCCATGATCAGGCCTCATATTTCGATCTTGCCCCCATCGATAACGGTGAAATTGCTCGTATCGATATGGTCAAGACCTTGATGGATATGGGCTTTCAGATCGAGGCCGCTCATCATGAAAATGCACCGGGCCAGCATGAGATTGACTTCAAGTATTCGGATGCATTAAATGCGGTTGATAACATCATGACCTTCAAGCTCGTCGTCAAGGTCATCGCAAAGAAATTTGGTCTCCACGCTACGTTTATGCCCAAACCGCTCGACGACGAATGCGGATCCGGCATGCATTGCAACATGTCGTTGTTTCGCAACGGGAAGAATGCGTTCTATGATCCGAACGGACAAAACGGTCTTTCGGAAGACGCTTATTTCTTCATGGGCGGCTTACTAAAGCACGCGAAGGCTATGACCGCGATCACCAATCCATCGATCAATTCATACAAGCGCTTGGTACCCGGTTACGAGGCACCCGTGTACATAACCTGGTCTACCGCAAACAGAAGCCCGTTGATCCGTGTGCCCGTCGCACGCGGCAACAGCACTCGCCTTGAACTGCGCCACCCGGACCCGTCTTGCAATCCGTATCTTGCGTTGGCCGTTATGTTGCGCTGTGGTCTTGACGGCATTAAAAAAAGGATCAAACCTCCCGCACCCGTCGATAGAAACATCTATCATCTGACGGATCAGGAGATGACCCAAATAGGTATAGACAAACTCCCTGCGGATTTGAATGCCGCACTGGAGGCGTTACAATCGGATGAGTTAATCCTTTCGGCGCTCGGCGATCATGTCGTCGAACACTACATCAAGGCAAAGCGCATCGAATGGATGGAATACATCCGCAAGGTACATCCTTGGGAGGTAAAGCGGTACATGTAACGCAAGGACGTGTTATTCCTTACAATCCCCGCACACACCGTAGAGCATCAGGCTATAGCCTGTCACGGTGTGTTTTTTTTCGTGCATCGGAACCACATTTGTAAATCCTTCTATATCCACATCCATTTCAATATCAAGCACGCGCCCGCATTTCGAGCAGAGCATGTGCTCGTGCCTGTCCATGCGCGCGTCGAAACGATCACTCTCGTTAGGTACGCTGATACGGCGTATCTTCTGTTCCTCGGCAAATCTATTCAGGTTGCGGTATACAGTACCAAGCGAGAGGTGCTCATTGTCCTCACGCGCATATGCGTATACCTCGTCGGCCGTGGGATGCGTGCCGAGTGCAGCCACGGATGCCAATATGCACTTTTTCTGTCTGGTATTCTTCTCGACTGACAATGTTATCTCCTCTTGTTCCTTTTACTGAGGCCCGCTTGCCTCTCGTTGGACGCGCGCAGCCAATCCTTTACCTTATCCTCAAATGTCAACGTATATTCTGTATTCTGACGAGGTCTATAATTATCTTCACTACGTTGCTCAGCTTCCGGTGCGTTTTCTTGTGTCTCTGTGATCGCGTCTTTTATAGACAGCGCTATCTTGCCTGTGCGCGGATCGTTCGTAAGCACCTTTACGGTTACCTCGTCACCTACACTCAGGAATTCCTCAACATTTTGAACATAGCTCTTTGAAACATGCGAAATATGTACCAGGCCATGTGTATTGCCCGGCAACGATACGATCGCTCCGAACGGCTTTATTTTGATTACCTTGCCCGTGTATATCGAGCCTGCTTCTATCTGGATATTTTCCGACATAATATGCCTCCTTGATTTATGGGTTTACTGCGGGTATGCAGACGGTAAAGGTTGTTTTGCCGTCTGTGCTTTGTACCTTCGCGGTGCCTCCTATATCGTCTATGATTACCTTGGCCATAGACAGGCCGAGCCCAAAACCGCCTTTGTGCTCCCGCGATTTATCCGATCGGTAAAACCTATCCCATATCTTGGGCAGGTCCTCGGGCGCTATGCCGTCACCGTCGTTCTGTATCGAAAGCCACGCGTTTCTCTGCTCTCTGTGAAGGTCTATTTTAACGCTATTGCCGCAGTATTTAATAGCATTGTCCGTAAATATCCCGACGAGTCGTTGTAACTGCTCTTGATCGCCCATTACATAAACACCGTCAGCGACCGTTAGCTCGCATGTTATCTTCTTTTCGTAGAACACCGCCTGCAGCGGCATCAAGGTCTTATTCACGATCTCACTGAGGTTGCATTTGGTCATTACGGGGGCATCATTTTCAGCCCTTGTGATATATAACAACTGGTTGATCAGACGTTTCATGCGCAATGCCTCGTCGCTGATATAACCAATCCAACGCGCCTGATCAGGGTTTGCACTCGACTGCAGTACCGAAATATTGGTCAATATCGTAGCAAGCGGCGTCTTGATCTCATGCGAGACATCGGCCAAAAACACGTTTTGCTTATGATAGCTCTGCTCGATCGGACGTATCGAGCGGTCTGCAAAGTATTTACAGATAAAGAATATGGCTGTGAGCATCGGCAGTGCTATCCAGAGGAATATATAGAACATATTATTCAGTATCTGGAACTCGCGCGATATGTCCAAGAACACATAGCGCTTGCCCTTTACAATATCAAACACCTTAAAGCGCCATACATTGCCCTTATAGATAACCGAGCCGTAGGTCCGATTCCTGAGCTTTGCGTTGACTAATAGCGCTTCGTAGAACTCCCTGTTCATCGGAAACGAGCTATTGATCGCTCCAATCTCTCCCTGCTCCGAGATATCTATCGTGATTAGCGGCGCAAAATTGAACGTTTGATCAGAGCTCGGCGCGTCCGAATTGCTCGATGCGAGCAGCTCTTGATAATTAAAGCCGCGGTCGAGGGTTTGCTGTGTGCGCATGTCGGAGCTTGTGTATAAAAACGCAAGCAGCACCGCATAGAACATCAGCAGCAGAAACGTAACCGTAGCCATCAGCAGCAACAGAAACCTGTTGCGCAGCCTTAGAAACATCGATTCAACTCCAGTCCACAACCGAGCTGTGCGACGATAGGAGCTTGTACCCCACGCCGCGAATATGACGTATTGAGGTATCGGATTTTATATACTCAAACTTTTTATTTAGAAATCCTACATAAGCGCTGAGACCCTCGGGCGTGGCATCACCCTCGCCGTCCCATACCGAGTCCAATATCACCGCATCCGGCAACACGGTTGTCTCGTTTCTGAGAAAAAACGCCAACAGGTCGCATTCCTTTTTTGTCAATCCGATCTCATCGATGCTATTGGTGTTGCACAGCATAGCCGCGTCTGTTTTGAGTGTGATGTCAGAAAAACACAGGCTGTCCGTATGTGCCGCAGCATTATCAATGCGGCGCGAAACGGCACGTATACGCGCGAGTAGCTCGTCAGTGTTAAACGGCTTTGGCAGATAATCGTCCGCACCGTAATCAAGCCCCATGACCCTATCGCTCACATCGTTTCGGGCGGTCAATAGTATCACAGGCGTTGTTGTATCAGATTTACGAAGCTTCTTTAATATCTCAAGCCCCGATAGTTTAGGGAGCATGATATCTAATAATATTACATCAAACAGACCAGACATGGCCGCATGCAGACCTTCCTTGCCGTCATGCACACACTCCACCGTATATCCGTTATTTCGCAGTATCTGAGACAGCGCATCGGACAGATGCACCTCATCCTCTACGAGCAAAATCTTCATTCGCTTTTCCCCTTTAATATTACCCCTTTGCCCTCATGTCCTGTATTTCATCCTCAGCGAGCTTTTTATATACGGGGCTGCCTGCCTTTACACTGCGTACGATATTGTAGAAACGCATAGCCTCATTGAGCTTTCCGAGCATTACACACAGATGCCCGAGTATCATGCATATCCCCTGCTCCGTGTCGGGCTTGAGTCCGGAGGATTCAAGATAGAGACTTTGATAGCTTTCAAATGCCTTCTCGGCTGCATACAACTCCATCTTTTCATCACCGAGATCCCCATATATCCATGTCAGGTTCATCCAGAGCTTTGATGTCAGTTGCTTCTGATTTACAAAGCTCGGTGCGCATTGCAACGCGATATAGTAAGCCGCCAACACATAATTATAATCGTACACATCGAAATTGAGCGTAATGTCTCTTCTGACACCCGAGAGCACATCTTCGATGCCCCTGTCCCTGAAAATCTGCGGCTTTGAAAAATACTCGTACATCGTCGCAAAATAGCAGTGAGGACACACGGCAATATCAAACAGGATCGGCTCAAAGCCCTCAAAATATCGACGCATGTCACCGCCGATAGGCTTTGCGGACTTAAGCTTTGACTCGACGGGCTGCTTGATCATAATCTCCTTGCCGCACGCCAGGCAGTTGCGTTTGACCTCGAACGTAAAATTCATATATTCATCCGGCACTAAGCCCGGATAATCTCCATGGCCGGCGGGGAATATGGCACTGACGGAGTTCTTTGCTTTATTCAAAGCGTTCATATACGCATCGTTGGTTTTCACGATGCGGTTCGCCATCATCTCGCATATGGAGAATATCAGTTCGGGGTGCTTGGAGCTCAGTTCAAGAAAATTAATTTTGTTTATCGCCAGTACAGCAGCGTCTACTATAGGCACTACCGTTGCCGAGCGCGGCATCTTAGCGAATAGGCTCATCTCTCCGAACATGTTTCCGGGTTCGATGGTGGATACGGTCACTTGATTGGTCTGGCCGTAGTTTTTAACCACATTCAGCTTGCCCGACAAAAGAACATACATCTCTGTATTGGACGTATCATTTTCCTTTACTATGGGCATACCAGCTGCAAAATGCTTGATGTTCGACAGGTTCATCAAAAGCTTCAGATCCAACATAAATACACCGACCCTTTATTATTTCATTATGGGAATCATATGGAATGATTTATTCATAAGTTGTTGCATTTTAATTTTGGATAGAGTATAACATATCAAATACGGCTACTGCAATTGAATCCAATAAAAATTCCTATGAAAAACCATTGGAAACGAGCCATAAAAAAGTGAGGTGTTTGGAATGGATGTTTTTGAAACGGTAATGCGTGTCGACCCCGAGATCGCGCAGGCGATGAAATTAGAGGCAGACAGGCAGAACAGGAAGATCGAGCTGATAGCATCCGAGAACTTTGTATCCGACGCGGTGATGGCCGCTATGGGCTCCGTGCTCACAAACAAATACGCAGAGGGCTACCCGGCCAAGCGTTATTACGGTGGCTGCGAGGCCGTCGACGTAGTCGAAAGCCTCTGTATCGAGCGCGCAAAGAAGCTCTTCGGGGCTGAGCATGCGAATGTGCAACCGCATTCGGGCTCTCAGGCAAACATGGCCGTTTATACAGCGTTTCTTCAGCCCGGCGACACGATCCTCGGCATGAGCCTCGCACACGGCGGTCATCTGACCCATGGCTCGCCCGTCAATTTTTCGGGCAAGCTATACAATATCATCCCGTACGGTGTCCAAAAGGAAACCGGCTATATCGATTACGACGAGCTTGAAGCCCTTGCAAAGGAGCACAAGCCCAAGATGATCGTAGCGGGCGCGAGCGCATACCCACGCGTGATCAATTTCGTAACCCTCTCCGCGATCGCACAAAAGTACGGTGCGTACCTGATGGTAGACATGGCCCATATCGCGGGTCTCATCGCAACCGGTCATCACCCGAGCCCCGTACCGTATTCGGATTTCGTGACCTCCACAACACATAAAACCCTGCGCGGCCCACGCGGCGGTCTCATCCTCTGCAAGCAGGAGCACGCACAGGCTATCGACAAATCCATCTTCCCGGGAATACAAGGTGGCCCTCTCATGCACATCATCGCTGCTAAAGCTGTCGCATTCCACGAGGCATTACAGGATGACTTTGTACAATACTCCGAACAGGTCATCAAAAACGCGAAGGCCCTTTCAGAAGCACTAATGAACCTCGGATTTGACCTAGTATCGGGCGGCACGGATAACCATCTGATGCTCGTAGATTTGACAAAGACCGGCGTTACCGGCAAGGTCGCCGAGAAGCGTTTAGACACGATCGGCGTTACTTGTAATAAGAACGCTGTGCCATTCGACACGCAGAGCCCGTTCATCACATCCGGTATCCGCTTGGGTACGCCTGCGGTGACCACAAAGGGCATGAAAGAGGACGAGATGAAGGAAATCGCCGAGATCATACATATGGTGGTTTTAGATTATGAGAACAAAAAAGAAGCCGCCAAAGAGCGCAGCGCGGCCCTGGCGGCGAGGTTCCACTAATTCTTGAAAATATAGCTTAATACTTGCGAAACAGCCCAACGACCTTGCCGAGTATCCGGCAGTCATTTGTTATGATCGGCGAATACGAGGCATTGGCGGGCTGTAAACGTATGTAATGGTTCTCCCTAAAGAAATACTTAACCGTCGCGGTATCTTCCAAAAGCGCAACGACGATATCCCCGTCCGACGCGGTGGGCTGCTGGTTGACCATTATCAAGTCCTTGTCACGTATGCCCGCATCGATCATGCTGTCGCCCTTTACATTGAGCATGAATACATCCCCGTTCGGCACGAACTCGGTAGATACCGTAAACGTTCCCTCGATATTCTCGGTCGCGAGTATCGGCAATCCTGCTGTGACCTCGCCGACGATAGGCACCTGCACGGCTTCCTTTGTCGAGTAGAAATTATCCTCGAGGATCTCTATCGAGCGGTTCTTTGTAGGTGAACGACGTATGCGGCCCTTCTTTTCCAAGGCCTCCAAATGCGCGTGAACAGTCGATGTCGAACGCAGCTTCACGGCATGACATATCTCTCTGACCGTCGGGGGATAACCCTTTGTGCGAATCTCATCCTTAAGGTAATCAAATATTTGCTGTTGCTTTTGACTCAGCGGCACTGACATAAAGCTACTTCCCCCAAATACCAAATATATGTTTGTGGGAATCATTATAACCAACTGTTATGATTAAATCAACAAAAAATGATAAAGGACTGATAGTTATGGACATCAAAAGGACACTTACAGTATCACCCAAGGACAAGCCCGATACAAAATCATTGGGCTTTGGCAAGTATTTTACCGACCACATGTTCATCTGCGAATACGATGACGGCCAAGGCTGGCACGATGCGCGGATAGTCCCGTATGCTCCGCTTTCGTTAGATCCGGCATCTATGGTCTTCCACTACGGGCAGTCCGTATTCGAGGGTCTTAAATGTTATTACGGTAACGACGACAAGTATTATTTGTTCCGCGCACGCAGAAATTTCGAGCGTTTTAACACCTCCAACGAACGCCTCTGCATCCCGTCCGTCGACCCGGATTTTGCGGTAGACGCATTAAAAGAGCTTATCAAGACCGACATTGACTGGGTGCCCAAGGAACCGGGCACATCACTCTATATACGCCCGTTCGTAATAGCAACTGAGGCTGCGGTCGGCGTTCATCCGTCGCACAGCTACCTGTTTATCATCATCCTGTCGCCGGTCGGCGCGTATTACAAAGAGGGCCTGAACCCGGTCCGCATATGCATAGAGGACGAGTATGTGCGCGCGGTACGCGGCGGCATCGGTTTTACAAAGGCTTCCGCAAACTATGCTATGAGCCTCAAGAGTCAGGAAAAGGCCATAGCGGGCAAGTTTGCGCAGGTGCTCTGGCTCGATGGCGTAGAGCGCAAATATATCGAAGAGGTCGGCACGATGAATGTGTTCTTTGTGATCGGCGATGAGCTCATTACGCCCGCCCTTACAGGCAGCATCCTACCCGGTATCACACGCGACTCGGTCATTCAACTCGCGACAAGCTGGGGCTTCAAGGTCACCGAGCGCAGGATAACAGCCGAGGAGGTTCTGTCCGCAGGCGAAAACGGCACGCTAAAGGAAGCCTTCGGCTCCGGCACCGCCGCCGTCATCTCTCCGATTGGCGAGCTCACACTCGGCGACCGCAAGGTCACGATCGCAGGCGGCCAAATCGGTTCACTTACATCGAAGCTCTACGACGAGCTCACCGGCCTGCAATACGGTGTGAAAGACGACCCGTTCGGCTGGAGGATAGAGGTGTAACGAAAATAAAACCTTTACCACGGATAAACAATTTTGGTTTGGTTTTATCCGTGTAAATCCGAAGAAATCTGTGTAAATCCGTGGTAAAGGTTTATTTTTTTACTTCAGTTCCTTATTCAATACCCGAACAATCTCATCCACCACTTCAGCGCATTCTCTGATTTTTGCGACGATTTTGGATCTGTGCTCCTTGTCCTGCAGCACTTCAAGTGTCACATTGAAACCTCCGCCCAATGCTTCCAGATCATCGCCGTTGTCGTTGTTCCAGATTTCGGCTGTGCGTTTATAAAGTCGGCCGACCTCCGTTAAAAATTTCATGTCGGGGTTTAAGTTTTGTGCCCGTTCTAAAAATCCGTGACAGCAGCTGCCGTTAGTGGCAAGCACACAAACAAAATTTGTATACATAGCCCACTGGTCAAAACCTTCCGGTTTGATATTGTCGAACACGCCGCTTTCAATATCATTTGCCCATGCACGAAATGCCGCCACACCAAAACAATACTTTTTATCGTTAGTCGTTAATAGTTTTGGCAATGCATAGATAGCTTCTCGATAGATATCTGCTAGCGATGGATTTCCATTCTTCTCACCTACAAACATCCAGCCACTTTCATCCGGGAACTCGCTCTCCATTGCCTTGTCTATTGAAATATGTTCCGGCTCGTTGTTGTTGCCTTTGATGTACAGAAGCGTTTTGCCATGCTCCTCATATCCTACAAACACACCGAACGGTGGGCCTCCGTGTCCCATTGAGATAACAGCAACCCCCTTATCGATATAAGAGATTAGGGTTTGTACATACATTTCTTTGTTTTTGCATAGGTCTCGAGCCAAAACAAATGTGGAGGCATATCCACATTTTGCAAAGACATCCTCAAAGAACTTTGTATCACTATAATGCTGATGGCACGCGTTCACACCGTCGCCCGCAAAATTGAATTTGTAGTGTTGTGTAAACACATCGCCGGTAAGCCCTGCAAAAAACTGATAGTCATATTCGTTTTCCCCAAGGCACTCCATGACATACCTCGCCGATCCGTTAAACCAATAATTTTCACCGTGCTCATCTGTAATAAGACGGTGTATGTTCGGAATAATGTTGTTGCTTCTTTTTGTAATCACGGCGAGCTCCTCTTTTCTTATTTTAGACTTAGGGGTATAGGCAAGTTGGGAAACACGGATTGACCTAAAATATTTCATACCTTGCCCGTTAGACCCGATGACGATATTTCTTACCTTTTCACGATTCAGATCAAGTGACATGTATGGGAAATCTGTTCCGCAGTAACGGATTTCTCCATTTACAATCGCAGCGAGATGCTTGGCACCTATTATCCATGTTATCTGATTGTATCCCGTTCGATTGATTTTACCTCTGCCGTCAAATTTGTATAAATCCCGGAATACCGGTTGCCTAAAGCTTAGCGCCTCCGGACGCATTGTATTGTTTAGCACGTCTGCATTATCGGTGATGGCTCGATTACCCATGTTTACACCGAAACCCGTCTGCGCCATATATCCCCCTGCGTAATATCCCATATCCTCCCCATGATACATTATTACACTTCCCTCGCTGTCGCCATAGCCATACCGTTCGTCGTCCCCCGCAAGGCGAAATTCTATGTCAACACGATAAGGTAATTTTACTTGTACATTGGTCCCAAGCACCCTTGATGAAATCCAACCGGTATACTCCACCTCGCCGTTTTCCAAAATCTTATAATGTGGACCGTTTATAGGTGTGAGCTTAGTTAAATCCACATCGACTGTCCACAAAGCCGGGTTTTGCTCTTCTATCTCGGAGATGGAGATTGTTTCCGGCTGTAGCTCTATAGGCTTTTTAAACAGATTAGGGTCGGCTATTCGCTTCTTCACCGGCACATAAAGTGATACAAGTTCCCGTCTTTCGTCTGCGGAGATGAGGCTCTCAAGCATTGCAGGGTGACGTAAATTGCCGTCATATCTGTAGTCTATCTCATAGAATTTATTGTCATCAAAGCATTTTACCAACGTGCGGAAGCACTCACCCAAATCCTCATCAACATAAACATTAATGCATGCGAACAACCCGCCTTCGAAAATAAAGTCGCTGTAAGCACTGTTGTTTTCATAATCATGGGGTATATACAAAACAACTACATCGCCGTCTTCTGTCTGATACTCAAAACGCTCATGCCGTCCAGCATCATCATGTAGTAGGTCATGTGTTTGCACAAACCGCCAAAAACCGGCACTGTTCGTTTTGCCGTTGCCGTCCTTCAATAAAGAAGACAAAACACGCATAGCCGGTAATGAAACAATGCCCGGCTCGACGGGTTTAGACAAGCGAGCGCTTATGTGATCCAAGTCCTCGTAAGTGACTGCCTTACGCTCACCTATAAGCTCAAGCTGTTTGTCCATTTCTTCGTAAAGCAATGGTAAGGCTGATATCTTTTTGATACCGCTCTCCGTCATTCTTTGTAAGAAATTATTTATAACATCTTTTAATTCGGATAAAGCTGTTACCTCGCTGTCAATCTCATGGATTTTATCCACAAACACACTTACGAGCGCGCTCATATCCTCACTCTCGTAAATCCTAATTATATCCTTGATTGGAATTTGCATTTTTCGCAACACCTTAATTTGACGCAATCGCTCCACCTCTCTCTCGTTGAAGAACCGGTACTTTTCAAACTGCGGCCGCACACTCTTAATAAGCCCAATCTGCTCATAGTATCGCAGTGTGCGGGATGACAATCCAAGTTGAGTTGTTAGGTCGGTTATCTTTGTTAATTTCATAAATTGTACCCCCTAACGAGAGTTTATCACTTGACCGTGCGTCAAAGTCAATCTAAAAAAACGGATCTGCACGGATTTAATATATTCTTAAATCCATGTAGATCCGTTTTTAATCCGTGCCCATCCGAGGTAAAGGTTTTGGACTACTCAAGCCTCATACACAACACCCGTTGAAGCCGATGCATCACCGAGCTCTGCCTGCGCTACGAGCTCGCGAAATGCCATCGGTATACCCACAAGGCTCTGTGAATACACCACCGAGTCATGCACATCCTTTGCAGCCATTGGATTAACTGTGCTCTGTCGTAGTTCTTCCTCACTCACTCCCGAATTCTTGGCCACCCTCGTACGGGCAGATGTCTGGGCGGTCATAGAGGTTTGTGGCGCCGCATGATGATGTGTTTGGGTTGCTATATTCGTCTGTGGTACATGCCCGTCCGATATGCCTACCGTTACCGGATTTATACCGTATCGCTCAAACATCACATTATCATAAACACCGCTGTATACGCTCCTGCTGTTGTTTACATTCATTTCTTTCACCTCCACTGTGTCCTTTTCTATCGGCAAGCCCTGAAATACGGGCAATCCGTCTCGTTTGAATATCCTATCCCATTCATATCCGGCGGCAGTTCGTTAAAGCCGCATTTTCCTTCTCTTTGGTGGATGCATTTGTTCGTGCAGTTAATGTCCATTCAAATACCTCCATGTGTTTTTCTTTATTATTTTCATCCGTCTGTGATTCCATGTTGGATATTTTTGTAATTTGTTGCAGGTATTTCCGAATCTTTGCTATAATGCTTCGAGATATTATTCTTAGACATTTTCGATAAACGAATACATACGGGAGAAATTTACATATGAATATTCCACTGAGCATAAAAAAGCATTTAATCTGTGTATCGCTCGCGTTGATTCTCAGTTCTGCCGCTTTGCCTCAGACTGCTTACGCAGCGGCTATGACACTGCGCTACGACGGAAAGGAGCACAGCTATAACGCGCTGCCAATTTCGTTGACCGTAAACGGTAATACACTGACCGACCTGACTATGCCGCCCGTCATCATGGACGGCAACACGCTCGTGCCCGCTCGTGAGGTGTTCGAGAGCTTGGGTGCGGTGGTCGATTACAAGGCCGCGTCGCGTGAGGTTTATATCGGTTACAGGGATACATTGATCATCCTTGCGATCGATAAATACACTGTAAACGTCGGTGGATATGATATGGCCATGAAGGTCCCTCCGAAGATCATTAACGATAAAACCATGATCCCCGTGCGCTTGCCCGCAGAGGTTTTAGGTTTTGATGTGGGTTGGAATCCTCAGAGCCGCATCGTTTCCATCACCGGAGAGGTAGATGATTTCACGAACCAGCCTGAACCCGAGCCGCAACCCGAAGCACCACCCGAGCAACCTCCTGTTTCCAGCACGCCAAATGATTTCCATTCGGGCATATACATATCGGACAGTCCTGTTAACGCGGACAACATCACAAAATCCAACGACGTATCCTCTACGCCGATCGTTGCGCAGAGCCTGCCCGAAACCAGTATTGTATCTATGAAGGCTCCGGCCGCGGGTGCGCGCAATATGTTTGAGATCCAAGCCTCCTCCGCGATCAGTAAGGTCGAGAAGCTTTTATTGGCAGACAATCGCCTCGTTTTGGATATATATAACGCAAACAACTCGCTCGAAAGCCGTTATACGGTCACAAACCCAGTAGTGGCCGCGGTCCGTGCTGCACAAAACCAGACGCAGCCAGAGAAGATCACGCGTGTGGTATTCGACCTTTCGACCGGCGTCAACTACAGCGTGAGCCTTTCGCAGGACCGCACGTCAATATATGTGAGCTTCGAGCAGAACACGGTCACGAACCTCTCGGTCACAGGCGATTTGGTGTCCGATACATTGATCATCGAGTGTACGATGCCGCCTGTCGTGGACATCTACCCATCGCCGGGCCTGAACCAGTTGATCGTCGACATCCCGCTGACCAAGATGCCCAATAACTACAACACACAGTTCTCGGGTGTATTTACCTCGAGCCTGAAGGGTATGCAGTACGATGACAACACGGCGCGCATATACTTAGAGGTAAAGAACTCACCGAGCTTTAATGTTACATACCAGGACAACAAGGCGTTCATAAAACTCACCGCGCTGACGGTCCGTAATGCCTCTTATAATTCATCTAACAAGACCATAAGCATAAAAAAAGATCCCAATGCGCCGATCGATATTAAGTCGATCGTACATAAGGATCTGTACAATAAAAATATGTATACGTTCACAATACCCGGAAAAGTAGACCTCGGCTTCGGCGACGTCTATGTGCGCGACGAGAACATCAGCAAGCTGTCTGTGACCACAAACGGCGGGCAAACCGAGCTCACGGTGTATGAGAACAAGATATTCGCATTCGACATCACAGAGGATGCGAACAACATCTACATAAAGGCCGTAAACCCGAAGGAAAAATACAAGAAGATCGTGGTCATTGATCCGGGGCACGGCGGTTCTGAGCCCGGTGCGTCCGGCAACGGTGTCACCGAAAAGAATATCAACCTAGATGTATCCAGACGCCTGATGGCGCTGCTTGAGCAGAACCCGGAGATAAAGGCTTACGCGACGCGTACAGAGGATGTCACGTTCGACCGTTTTGAACGCGCTCCATGGGCAAACCAACTCGGGGACATGTATGTCTCTATACATATGAACTCCGTAAAGAACAACAACACCGCGAACGGAACAGAGGTGTACTATTACCCACACGAGAACGATGTGTCCCGATACGGTGTATCGAGTCAGAGCTTGGCCGAAACACTACATAGAACACTGATCAGTACGATAGGCAGCACGGAGCGAAAGGTGCTGTCCAATACATACACGGTGCTTTTGTATACGGAGATGCCCGCCGCATTGGTAGAGGTCGGCTTCGTATCTAACCCCGAGGAGGCTGCAAAACTGGCCTCGGAAGGTTACCGCCAGCAGGTCGCGCAGGGACTCTATGCGGGCATCACACAGGCATTCTCGCGTTACAAGCCTCGTTGAGACCGGGCACCGGATTTTGCAGCGACATGAGGTACTCGGCGATAGACAGATCCTCTGCGGTAGTGATCTTGATATTTTTATAGTCACCCTTCGTGATAAACGTAGGGCGGCCTATGGCCTCTACGAGCATCGTATCGTCCGTGGCGCGAATGCCCTGCTTTTCTGCGTTTACATAGGCCTCATATAATAGCTCTGATTGAAAACCTTGCGGCGTCTGCATAGCAAATAATTCGCTGCGATCCATGGTATTTTTTACAAACCCGTTTTCGCAACGCTTTATTGTGTCCTTTACAGCAACGCCCGGCGCTGTGCTGCCATATATTTTCGCAGCCTCTATTACGCGCTCGCACAATGCAGCATCCGCAAGCGGCCTCACGCCGTCATGCACGAGGATAATGCTGGGGGCGAGATCACCCAAGGCTTTTAAGCCCAAGGATTTTAAGCCCAAGGATTTCAAGCCTTTAGCTACCGAATCCTGGCGGTCCGCTCCGCCGTCTATTACCGCTATGACCTTTTTATAGCCGTTGGGTTTTATGACATTTTCCCATGTAAAATCTTTAAACTCTTGGGGAACAATAACAATAATGCCGCCCACAGCCGACATACCCTCAAACAATGATATGCTGTGCGCGAGCACGGGCTTTCCTCTTAACATGGCGTATTGCTTCGGTAGATAATTACCGTTTGATCCGTCAGAAAAGCGCGTGCCCTTGCCCGCGGCGACGATGATGGCTATTACATCGTTCATTTGCACCACTCCTTTGACTTATTATTAACACATGCATATATTCTGCGCAATGTTTTGAGGATGTTTTCGTGAATATTATTAATTCAGATTTAGCAATAGAGTTTTGGCTCGTAGCTGTCGGCTTCTTCGTTATGCTCTTTGCTATATACCGTTATTTTAAGCTGTCCGCAAGTGTAAGGCTTATCAACGAGCACATAGACGGTTTTACAATGTTATTGTTTCGCACCTATATAGTATTGATGGTCTTTTTCCTATTCGGATATGGCTATTTGGCATCTTCACTGCTTTATGCCCAAGAATCCCTGAACAATGTCATGATAGGCATGGTATTCCTGTTCGGCAGCTTCTTTGTGCTGATCGGAATGACTGTTCAGGAGCGCTTGACCGAATGCATATACTCTAACAACATACAGCTCGTGCGTACACTTATAAACGCCGTAGAGGCGCGCGATATAAACCTCAAAGGGCATTCGATGCACGTCTCGGCGATATCACTGTTGATCTATGATCATCTGCCGAAGCCTCTCGCGGTGGGCATCGACCGTAAAAAGCTCGAATACGCAAGTGTCATGCACGACCTCGGCAAGCTCGGTGTACCCGAGTCGATATTAAACAAGCCCGTACGTCTGAACGACGAGGAATTCGACCTGATGAAGAACCACCCAAAGATCGCGGTAACGATCCTGGACAGCTTTAAGGGCATGAACGACATAAAGGATTGGATCCTCTGCCACCACGAGCGCATGGACGGAAACGGTTATTACCATGTTCCTGCCAATGACATCCCGCTCGCGTCGAGGATCATTTGTATAGCAGACAGCTATTCGGCTATCGTGA
>CAYURR010000051.1:0-16580 GCA_964446745.1 uncultured Defluviitaleaceae bacterium
AACGGTTTATGGTAATATTCTGTCAGTTATACCATAAGGCGGACTTCAGTACAAGTGTCAACGTTATCGTTTAGAGGGGTGTTGTTTATGGTGTTGTTGCCTGTTGCGTCGTTAAAGCCGGGCATGATAGTCGCGAAAAATGTCTACGACAACAATGTAAAGAGCTTTGGTTTATCACTGATCATGAGGGGCACGGTCCTCGGCGAGCCCATTATCAAGCGGTTGCAAAGCCATGGTATCATGTCCGTATACATAGAAAGGACCGGCACGGAGGATATCTCTCCGGAGGAGATACTCACGAATGATATGAAAAATGCCGCGATATCCAGCATACGCTCCACGTTTGAGACGATCATGAAGGCCGATCAACAAACGAGTACACGGATCGTGGGCAGCATGACCAAGCTGTCCGAGAGCTTAGTCGAAAACGCAATCAACAACCCCGACATCATGATCAATCTAAACAGCCTCAAGAGTTACGACGACTATACATACACACACTCGCTATGCGTTTCACTGTTGAGTATCGCTACAGGCATGTCGATGGGCTTTGACAAGCATATGCTCAAGAACCTCTCGACCGCCGCTCTGCTGCATGACATCGGCAAGGTCATGGTCCCGATCTCAATTATCAATAAGCCCTCAAAGCTTACAAACGAGGAGTTCCTCGAGGTAAGGAAGCACCCCGAATACGGTATAAAGATAGTGGAAAAGCGTAAAGCCATGCTGCACGAGTCTGTCATGTTTGGCATACGCGCGCACCACGAGCGGTTTGACGGTAACGGTTATCCGGGCAGCTTGGGATCCGAGAAGATACATCCATTCGGCAAGATCATAGCCGTTGCGGATGTCTATGACGCTATCACCTCAAACAGGCCTTACAGGAAACCCGCTCAGCCGTTTGAGGCCGTCGAGTACATCATGGGCTGCGGCAATTCGCATTTTGATATACAAACGGTCAATCATTTCCTAAAAAAGATCGTGGCGTTTCCGGAGGGCAGCGTCGTAAAACTCAGCGACGGATCGAGGGGCATCGTGGTCTCAAACAATCCGGAGAATGTTATGCGCCCGAGGCTCCGTCTTTTAAGGCCGGACGGCGCGATGAAGGATGTAAATATGTTGAATGATCCGAGTTGCCTAAGCCTCACGATCTTAGGCATGGACGATATAGCTTAGATAATCATAACTTGACACCACGTAAGGAGGGTAATCATGAATAACAATAATATGTTTTCCGATCTCGAACGGCTCGAAATGCAGATGCGGTTTATTACCGAGGCCGACAAGATGAAAAGCATAATGCGCCGTACGTTGATAACAGACAAATCCCGAAACGAAAACGACGCGGAGCATTCGTTCCATATCGCTCTGATGGCGATGACGTTATACGAATACTGCGACGACAAAAGTGTCGATCTGCTGCGTGTACTGAAGATGCTACTGGTGCATGACCTGGTCGAGATATACGCGGGCGATACATTTGCATACGACCCGAAGGGCAATAAAGATAAGCTCGAGCGCGAGATGATCGCGGCAGAGCGTATCTTCGGCATGTTGCCGGACGATCAGGGCGACGAGTACAAAGCACTCTGGCAGGAGTTTGACGCAGAGAGCACACCGGACGCATTATTCGCGACATGTGTAGACAGATTGCAACCGTTGATATTGAACTACATGTCCGACGGCAAGGCATGGAAGGATGCACATGTGACCGCCGAAATGGTCAAGCAACGCATGAGTGTAATCGGAAAGGCCTCGAAGCCAATTTACGAAATGGCTAAATGTCTGATCAAAAACGCCCAACAGAAAGGTTATCTCATTTAAATATGAACAATCGTCTGAAGGTGTTTCTATCGTTTTATAAGCCGTATAGGAAGCTGTTCGCCGCGGATCTTTTGTCCGCTGCAATAGCAGCCGGTACGGCTGTTTTATTCCCGCTCTGCATCCGCTATATCACAAGGGATCCCCAAAACACGCAACTGATCCTATATATGGGCGGTGCGCTGCTGCTATTGATACTGATACAGGCCGGTGCGAGTTATGTATATGATTATTACGGCCACGAGATGGGTGCGATGATGGAGCGAGACATGCGCAACAGATTGTTTGCGCATTATCAACGGCTTAGCTTTTCATTCTACGACGGTCAAAAAACCGGCAAGCTCATGACGCGTATCACAAACGATCTGCTCTCTCTCTCCGAGCTGTTTCATCATGCGCCCGAGGACTATATGATCTACGCGGTGAAGTTTTTCGGCTCGTTTGCTGTCATGCTCGCCGTAAATGTGCGATTGAGCCTGACAGTACTCGCATTTTTACCGATACTCGGCATATTCGTGATGATTGGCGCAAAGAAGCTCAACTACATATACAAGGGTAGCTACGACAAGATCGCCGATGTGAACGCGTTGGTAGAGGAAAATATCTCGGGCATCCGCGTTGTGCAAGGTTTTACCGCCGAACAGGGTGAGATCAATCGTTTTGAAGCCGAAAACGATCAGTTTCTTGAACGGCGCAAGGATATATATCGGAACGAATCGATATATATGACCGTAGGCATCGGTATCATCACGCAATTGATACTCGCGACAGTGGTCGTAGTAGGCGCATTGGCCGTCGGGGGCTCTTCACAAGGCCTTAATATTTCGGATTTGCTTACGTTTGTGCTGTATGTCGGCAACCTGACCGAGCCGATCATAAAGCTTTCACATATGACACAACAGCTTCAGGAGGGTCTTGCGGGTTTTGACAGGTACATGGAGATCATGTCGGTAGAACCCGAGATAGCAGACAGCCCCCAGGCAATTGACATGCAAAATGTGCGCGGGCATGTGGAGTTTAAACGTGTGAGCTTCAGATATGACGAGAACGGGGAATTTGTGTTAAAGGACATGTCGCTGGACGTGAAGCCCGGCGAATATGTTGCGATAGTCGGAGCGTCCGGTGCGGGCAAAACGACGCTGTGTTCGCTGATACCTAGGTTTTATGATGTGAGTGCAGGGGAATTATTGATAGATGGGATGAATGTAAAGGATATTACGCTTGCTTCACTGAGGCGCAATGTGGGTGTGGTGTTTCAAGACGTTTATTTATTTGCGGGAACGGTCAAGGAGAACATACTCTATGGCAAGCCCGGCGCATCGGACGATGAAGTTATCTCTGCAGCAATGGCCGCAAACGCGCATGAGTTTATAGTGAAGCTGCCGAATGGTTACGACACGGAGGTCGGGCACAGGGGCGTGAGGCTGTCGGGCGGGCAGAAGCAACGCATCAGTATCGCGCGCGTGTTTCTAAAGAATCCGCCGATAATAATATTGGACGAGGCCACGAGCGCGCTCGACAACGAGAGTGAACGTGCCGTACAGGCTTCGCTCGAGGCTTTGGCCGTAAACCGCACGACCTTTGTGATTGCACATAGGCTCTCGACAATTGAGAACGCCGATCGCGTGATAGAGCTTAAGTGATACCTCCGACATAACCCTGATAATCCTTACCAATGGATTCTTTTATTACCAATATGTTCGATCCAAGCTCCGAAACTGTAATGCCTCGGCGGCGTGGTTTGGCTGTATCTCGGCCACGCCCTCGAGGTCTGCAATCGTGCGTGCGATACGCAGTATCTTGTGATATGCGCGCGCACTGAGCTTTAATTGCGTAAACGCGTCCTTCACGAGTCTTTGAGCTTGGGCCCCGAGCTTGCAATGACGCTCCACGAGTGTCGCCGGCATCTGCCCATTGAACAATATCCCGTGGCCTCGAAAGCGTTTCTTTTGTATTTCTATAGCAGCCTCCACGCGTCCGCGTATTGTAGATGAGGTTTCGGTCGCATCATGTCCGCACGCATCCTTTGAACCAGCGAGTTCAGCATGCGTAACCATCGGCGTCTCGATCTGTATGTCGATACGATCCAATAGCGGGCCCGAGATACGGTTGCGATATGTAATGATCTCGTTTTCTGTACATACACATCGTTCGGTGCCGTTGTAGCCGCACGGGCATGGGTTCATCGCCGTGACGAGCATTATGTTGCACGGATATGTAAAGGTCCCGTATGCACGTGTAATGTTGATATGACGATCCTCAAGCGGCTGACGCAAGGTTTCCAGAACCTTTCGTTGAAACTCGGGCAGCTCGTCCAGGAACAACACGCCGTTATGCGCGAAGCTGATCTCACCGGGCCCCGGATGTATCCCACCCCCAGTCAGCGCGATATGTGATATAGTATGATGCGGAGCGCGAAACGGGCGAGTATTAATAAGCCCAGCGTTTTCGTCGAGCAGCCCGCCTATCGAATATATCTTTGTGACCTCTATGCTTTCGTCATAGGTCATCTCCGGCAACACGGAGGGCAGACGTTTTGCCATCATTGACTTCCCTGAGCCCGGCGGCCCCATCATCAACACATTGTGAAAGCCCGCCGCCGCGATCTCAAGCGCACGTTTCACGCCGTGCTGCCCCCTCACATCGGCAAAGTCCAACGTTTCGTCACGCATCATGGCCGGTGCGTCATCCGCAGGCAGCGGTTGTATAGGCGCACCCGTAAAGTGTTTCACAAGCGATATTAAATCCCTAACAGGAAATATCTGTATACCCCTCACAAGCGCGGCCTCCAGCCTGTTTGCATGGGGCACAAAGGCCATGCTTATACCCGCAGCCTTTGCGGCGGTAAGCATCGGCAAGATACCCCTGACAGGCCGGATAGTGCCGTCCAGCGAGAGTTCCCCCGTCACAAATACATCCCCCGGATCGGCCTTTATAATCTCGGACGCACATAAAATGCCCAAAGCAATAGGCAGGTCGAATGTCGGACCTGCCTTTTTTATATGCGCCGGCGCAAGATTTACGGTGATGCGCTTGACCGGATATGTAAATCCCGAATTCTTTATCGCGGTGCGGACGCGCTCTTTTGATTCCCGCACAGCCGAATCCGGCAAACCCACCACCTCAAACGCAGGCAGTCCCGTACTGACATCGACCTCGACATGCACAACATAACCGTCCACACTCAAAATAGCCCCGCTGTTTATCGTCGATATCATATAGATAGCCCCTTTGCGTTCGGTTTGGATTTATTCGTGTATTTTTATGTGTATTTTTTCCATATTACATTAAGCACCAATATTTGACAATAGTTTGGTTTTGATAGCCGAAAGATTTACCTCGAATATTTTTATCAAATCAGAGTAAACTTTGCCATCATGGGCCTTTACACATAATAATACATTTTTGCCGGAACGGTTTCAATCGCTGTACCTTTCCGCACACGGTATCAATATTTCTTATGCCTCTGTAACGAAAATATCATATAAATTGCCGTTGAATGCATCTTAAACCCATTCCAATAACGTGTATTTTTTGTTATAATACTTAAGTTACATATTTTGCATACAAAAAACCCCAGAAACGGGGGATATTACATACAGGAGGTTTCGGTATGGGCTTTTTTGCGAAACGGTTATCTGCGGTAAAGATAGTGAGCGCGGTCATGGCGCTTGTAATGTTGTTAAATGTCGTTCCCAATATAGCTGGGGATCTTTTAGCGTGGGCAGCCACAGGGGATATCCGACTCGAGTATCTGACCAGGATCAACAAAGGCACGCATTATTCCCCGTTTATTACCTACAACGCCGGCAATAGGTTAAACGAGATTGCCGTCGCGATGGATATCGGCCGGAACCCAACGCTCGGTGTAGTGGGTGACTTGAGCTTCTGGTCCGACAAAGGTGACGGTACGACCCCTGTTCGCACTCAGCTATCTTACGAGGTCATGTCGTCAACAGCCGACAACTCGAAGATCGCACGCATTTATCTAAAGAAGTTTAACACTGCAGGAACAGAAATTTTACCCACATCAAATGCGGATTTGAAGATCTACGCGGACAAGGGTGCCGGATTCACAAAAAAGGACGTCACCTATGATGTGTATATCGATCCTGCCAATGCACTCAACGACCCCACAGGCAATCCGCAGCACGTCGAAGAGATTCGCCCTGTCCTAAACGCAGCTCCATATTTTGATATCCCGCTCGGCACGACCCTTGATGCGGGTTATTCGTTTGTCTATCTCGGCGAGCAATTCCACGTAATGTGGAAGAATTTGGATCAATACGGTGCTAACAATCCGAGGCTGTATTTCATGTCCGATCAATTCATCGACGGACGTATCTATGATTTTGCATTTACACACGACGGCAATACAAACAAAAGGCAAGGCTTAACAGGATTAGTCGGTAACAAGAATAAATTAACTATTACCCCTTGGGGCAATATGACCATAGATGGACCGCCAGCAACTAATTTTACCAACGCTAAAAAGACCGGAAATGATTATGTTGATGTACCCACCGATATCGATATTCTGTCGCTCGGAAACTATGTCGGCGGTTCTGGTAGGGATGACACAAGGATCGATATCGAGTTCAATCTGCCTAAGACCTATGACGCTGGAGCCGGAGCATTTACCTACGCTGAGACTAAAAATGTAATAACCGATAACGTGACACTCACGCTTGAAATGGACGAGAACTATTCCGACAAGGTCAAGTGCCAGATCAAAATGGAGAAGATCACAACCAATCCAACCGCTCGCAGTCTGACGCCTACTACCATAGGTGTTTACGCTGCCAATCCGTTTTCTGTTGATCAGACTACCGGCAAGCTTACACTGAGGCTTGCCAATATGCCCCCGAGCACCATTTACGGAGCTCCGGTATTAAACTTCGATACTACGGGCGCAACCTCTTTCGCACCCGCACTCACAAGCATCAGCGAAACGGACAATCCTATCTACACGTTTATGAAATACCGTATGCGCTACTCCATAGCCACGGACACCTACGATTTGTTGCTCACAACCTATAAAACCGGCAAGAACGATGACAAATATACATTAATAAACGACTTGGGCGGCAGGGTCGTTGCGTGGAGCAATGGCACTGGCCAAGAAATATCATTTGCTACGCCGATCAAGTCTGACGGTCAGGAACGCCGTCTCTACTTTGACTTTAACAATATATTGAACTCACAGAAGATACGCTACACACACAAAAATGCACCGCCGGATTTTGGCACGCCTACGGAATTTCATGTCTATAAACCAAACGATCCACAAACAGACAGATACCCAAAGGTCACACCACCCGAGACCGATCCTAACGCGACCTACGGTACATTATCGTTTTGGACCAGATGGGATGTCGGCAAGAAATCAGCCGTTGAAGACAAGCTCAGAGCAAACCCATCCGCTACACTGACATACCGCTTAAACGTTTACGAAGAGCCGAAGATCGGGGGCACGCTCGCACCCTTTTCACAGAGGAATAACGGCGATAACGGTTTTGTATATGTAACAGTAACACCCGATCCGACAGACCCTACAAAGAACCCGCCATCCGTCACCATTACAGGCCCGAAGGTCAAGGGAGGCACCTACACCTCAAAGCTTGAGCTGCGTTCCGATAACATTAATTTCTCGGAGCGTACCGATGTCTATTATATCAGCGTGCCGTTTGAGGCCGATGCTGTTGAGGTAACAGCACCCGGCGACAGGGATTTTGATTTTCCGGGCATCTACTTCATGAATGTAGACCGCGTCGAAAAGCAAAATGTAGGCGGTGTCGATGTATATGCGCCGATAGCTTCGTCGTTATTAGATAATATGACAATAAACGGCTTTGCTGGCGGCCAGGTCCCTCCGCCGCAAGATTTGCGCATCGAAAACGAGATCAACGCCCCAAACACCGCCCCCGCGCTTGAGGTTGGCTTAGACTTGCCTGCGGCAAAGCTGCGTGATTATTACGCAACCGGATATCCATATCCGGTCAAGGACATTGGACTAAATGTATATATTACGCAAAATGAAAACGCCCTGAAGACTGCGATAGAGGGTACAAAGACTGATCCGAAAGCCATGCATGCCTCGTCTAAACCCTACAGTAACACCCTAAACGCCAAGCTTGATCTGGATATGACCTCGGCTATTTCCAATCTGCGTGCCGGAGACATTCTCCGTGTACCGTATATGCTGACTGCGACCGAGGTCGACAATGTCGTTTCCGGATCGGCTTTATTAATACCGGAGCTGTTCAGGCTCACAGGGCTTGACAAGAACCAAAAATACTATTTCGCTGCGGACATCGTGACCAATCAATACCTGACCGGTTCCGCCGTACCGGCTGTAGAGGGATATTCATATCCATCAAATGTGATGGCTCACACCACAAAGGGCGATCAGGAAATACCCGACCCGGCTGAAAAGGTTCCGCCAACGCCCACTATCGGCACCGAAAATGTCGGTCAATCCAACGCAACACTATGGTGGAACAGGATAAATCCGGCATCCAGCACGGAGTATATTGAGTACGAGATTATCCGCCTCACAGACAAACAGCTCGACAAGACGTTGCTAGATTCCCGTGTGGATTTTGAGACCTTCTTTACAAAGGCTATGCCCGAAGGTTCAAAGCCCATAGGCTTTAGGACATCGGGACCCGATCTCGAAACGACACAAGACGGCTCAACTTTTTCGGCTGCGGATCCAAAGCTTTATACCTACAACAGCGGTGCAGATCCGTTAAAGCTCATTGACAATACCCTGTTACCGAACAAGGTATATTTCTACTATGTGCGCACGGTTAGGGTTTTACCGAGTGCAGTGCCCGGCGAGCCCGCAAAGCGTGTCGTGTCCACATGGGCAGGCACCTCTGTAACGACTACGCCCGTCAACAGCCCCGAGAACCTCAAGGTTGAGACCGCGCGTAAGGATTATGATCCGAAGACCGAGATCTATATCAGCTTTGATGCGCCGATAACGGATATATCACAGCTCGGTAACGGCTTCGATCTGCAATACCAGCTAAAGGCCGACGGCGAGGACTGGCAGGAGCCTGTAACAATGAAGCCGGCGCAGCTCGTTTCCTCACCGAGTGCAAAAAAGGACTATACGCATTTCCTGTATAAGATAACGGGGCTTAAGCCCGGCACGATGTACAGCATACGCGTGCGCATGCTCGATGCAAACGGCTCGGCGTCTATGTACACAAATACAGTCACATTTAAGACCGATATCAGCCAACAGGATTATGACAACGAAAAGAAGAAGGACGACTGGCTGAACCTGTTGCAAAAGCTTTTGGAGGATGTGCTCAAGAAGCCGTATTGGCAGCTCTCGTCTACCGCGAATGAAGCAGAGTTCTTTATGCGTCCGGGTATGTTCAATAACTATATCTCTCAGGCAAGAGACGGTTCGCTGACCCTTCCGGTCGGCACAGGTTCGAAGAACGTTTATTACCTGCCGCTTTCTGTTTTAGTGGCCGCAAACGAAGCCAACAAAGGATTTAGGATGGTCGGGAACGGTGTGGATGTTTATATCTCACCAAACGCGATTAACGAATCAAATCCAGCCCTTGTTGCGCTCTCCGCGCATATCAAACGCAAAGAGATTTCCGATACGATGGTTAAACTTACGATCATTACGGACAACAGAAACGAATCCGTGGACGGCTCCGATCCGTTATCGCCATTTGTTACGATAGGATTGGATGCTATGGGTCTCACCACGACCGCAAAGGCTTGGGATGACAGGATATTGCAGGAGCTTACACAGCGCTTGGCCGTAAAGCTCGCCGATACAACGATGCAAACCCAGCTCACCAACGCGATAAAGGCTCAGACGATCAACGAGGATCTTGTTCAGCTTGTAGAAAAGTTCTCGGAATCTATTATTAAGGAACTGCTCTCATCAGCTGCCGGACAACTTTCTTCGGTGACACGCTATACGCAGCCGATTACCTCGGTCGATAGATCGATCATTATCGCCTCAAAGAACCTCGACGGGGATGCTAGCGTGTCGGTGTATCGTTTCGAGGCCGGCATGTGGACCCCGTTCGATGCTCAGCAATTCGGCTCGGGCATGGCGATGTATATAATTTCACCGGGCACTTATGTATTGGCCGGTTCAAAGATTTCTATTCCAGACATTGAAAAGGTTCAGGGCGCGGGAACAATCGTAGGTATAGTAGCTAAATACGGCTTGGATGATTTCTTCGGAAAAGACGGCACGTTCAACTTAGAGGATAATGCGATGCGATATCAGGTAGCGGGCAGCGTGGCACGCATGGCAGGCGCTCCGCGAAATGCCGACAGCTACGAGTGGATAAAGAGCAACATGGGCTTGACCGTTTCCTCGCGTAACGCAAATAGAGGCATACAACGTCAGGAGGCTATCTATCTTGCGATGGCACTGTATGAATCGCGCACGGGCACAAAGATATCAACGATTAAGATTCGCAATTACACACAGTTAAACAATATCAAGAATATCGATGCAAACTACAAAAAGAGCATTCAAGCCGCTTATGAGTTGGGCTTTATCAGCGACAAGGAATTCTCTGCGCAGTCATCTGTGACTGTAAAGGAAATAGTAGAGCTGTTTAAAAAGATGGATGATAAATTGGGACTTAGATAACGTTAATATTTGATACAAAAGAGGTGATTGTATGGATAAGTTACTGCCGACAAATGATCTTGCATTTAAAAAGGTTTTCGCAAGTGAAGAGAACAGATGGATTTTGGCTTCTCTAGTTAAAGACTTTTTTGATCTTGAGGTTGATGACATTTCCATACAATCACCATACAGTATCGAGTCGTATAAGAAACAAATCGGTGATATAGGTAAGAGCGGATTTAGATATACAGAATCTGATGTGGTAGCCGGACTAAAGCCAAAAGGCAGCTTTACATCCGAAATGCAGATAAGGCGAACCATGTTCTTCGATGAGCGCCTCGCTTATTATGCATTTAATAAATATTGCATGAATTACGGACTAAACTACAACAACCCATATGAGAACAACACAAACGTCTCTGATACTAAGAAAATACTATACTCGAGCTTAAAACCTGTATACAGCTTAAATATAATCTCTTTCTCACATTTTCACGATGACACCTCATATAGGGTGTTCGAGTTGTATGACCCTAAGCGAAACAAGCGATATAACACTGACATTATAAAGATAGCATATTTTGAATATAACAAAGAACCCAAGGAGAGCGCTGTTCACAAATATTGGGCTGATTTTTTTCAAGGTAAACCATTGGATAAAAACGCTCCGGAATACATAAAACATGCCGAACGCATTTTAAGTTTCAATTGTTTGGATGAGGAGGAAAGGAATATGGCTATCGATATTGAACGAATAGAGCAGAACTATCTTTGTGCAATTGCATACGCACGTGAAGAAGCAATTATTGAAGGTAGAGAAGAAGGTAGAGAAGAAGGCAGGGAAGAAGGTAGAGAAGAAGGTAAACAAGAAGGGCTTAGACTTGGGGAAGCTAACGGCATAATCAAAGGTCAAATACAATTACTTTCTCGTCTTGGTAAAGATAAAAACGAAATTATTGACATATTGCAAATTGACGAACAGATTTATGATAGATTTGCATAAATATATACTTATCGAGAGGGGAAGCATACGTTGAAGAAGTTTACATTGTTTTTACTGACTCTATTAATGGTTTTCGGGTCTGTGCAGGGTGTTACATTCGCTAATTTGCAGTCGCCGATGCCCGACGGTTTTACGGCCACATACCTGCCTGGGAGCAGTAACGGCTACAAAATCGAGCTAGCATGGAAGACTCCAACACCATCCTTCAATGTATTAAACGATGGATCAACTGACTGGGACGTTACGACCCATACTGTCGCGGGATACCGTCTTAACCAAAAGAACATGACGACTAATGAATCCACTAACCTTGGTCTCATTGATAAGGCATTGAATATAACCACGGTAGACAGGAATCTGAACTCGGGTACCATCTACGAATATACACTAACCCCGTTCCACTCCCATACTATGCCGAACCCACCGGGCGGCACCAAGGAAGCCGGGGTAGATGCCAGTTTTCCGGAATACCGCGCGCTTTTTATGACCAATATCGCAGTGGAGGCCGAGGGTGCCGCGGATCAGATCATAGTTACCTGGGAAAACCCTACGTTGTTTGGCAAGGACTATTTTAAGGCCTATCGTCTTACCTATTATTCAACCAACGGAGAAATGGACCGAAAGGATGTCTCGATTGACGACCCGGGCATAACCCGTTTGCCTGATAAACGTCTACAATTTACGATAACGGATACACGTTTCCAGATCGGCGAGGCATACAAGGTCAAGGTAGAGCCGCAACTCAATAAAGGCGTAAACTTCCGTGAACCCGGCAAGACCACTGACGGCAAGGTCATTGACGATCCTACAAATAGCCGCCTTAAGTACAGGCTATTCTACCCACCCACTAGCGTTGAGTATATCTCAAGTGAAATAACCCTTAAACCCATGCTCAAGGTTACTCAGGACCCAGACGACGCGGCGTTTATTCGCCTTTCATGGCCACCGTTTTCAACCACAGGCATCATCGGCAATTACTCAAACGTGAACCTCGACATCATGAAGGCCGACGATACAATGAATTTTACAACGATCACCACATTGATGGGCAAGGATGCGATCTCTAAGACGAGCTTTTGGCGTCTGGCTAGACCCGATACAATCATGCACTATAAAATCGTGCTGCGTTACAGCAACGGAAACGAGCAGGAGGTCATAGTCCCGTCCAATATTGCGACCTTTGACCCCGTGTATAGCGACTTCGAGCCATATAAGCCGACTATCCACCCGCCTATTATCGACAACGCGAAGAAGCCATTGTCCATGACAGCGGAGTTCGAGGCGTTCGAACGCTTACCGTATAACGACGAAGAGCGTCAGACTCTCGATAACAACGGCAAATATATCGACAAGGATCTCGATTATCACTTTTATGTGACTGACGATATCCAAAAGCTCGAGGATACGACGCTCGAACCTGTTTTAACAGCACCGGGCTCTGGTTTCACCGAATTCTTTAAGGATGGACGGCCATTATTCAAGATCACAATGACCGATTATTCATATTTTGATCCGGCGACCGGCTCCTTTGTAAAAAAACCGCTTGACGAGAACAAGGTCTATTACATCAAGATCGTTGCGACACGCGTACAGCCTGACGGTAAGATCCAGCATTCACAGCCCGCATACGGCTCGCATTTTATCGCACCTATAGGACCTGTGCCGACCAACCCATTGATGATGACGCGCCCGCCGCTGCGTATAAAAAGGGATGCCAACGGTGTAGAGGTCATTACAGATAAGTCGATCACTATACAATGGTCCACAAAGTATTTCGAGGCCTATAACGACACGGACAAGGCATGGTACGCGAAGCTTGGCGTGCTGGATGGCACGATCCTATACGGCCCAAAGGCTGACAACCTACCTGCATCACAGATCATTTACTTGAATGAATACAAAACAGAGGCCGCAGTACGTGCAAAGCTTTCAGAGCTCGGCGCGACCAATGCGGCAATGGTTCCCATCCGCTTTACCGATATATCCGGCAGCCAATACGAGCTGCACACGATTACTTACGATGCAATGGAAGAGCTCGGCGGGTATGATATCTATGCCGCATTCCTGAACGATCCGGAATCACAGGACATGTGGACAGAGATAAAGCCCGCAGGAAAAGAGCCCGACCTCGAGTTCGAGGTTACATTAGAGGATGTACCAACTACGGGTGATATGACCCCCAATACGCCTTATGTAATATTCTTCCGTCCGTTTACGGTAGATACATCATCGGGCGCAACCAAGCGAAACGCCGCATACCCCACATTCGTCATCGGCACGACCCTAAAGCCCAGAGAGCCCATCGTCGTAACCCCGACCGTGCCGGTTGTTATCCCGGTTGACTCGACGGATATGACCGTGACCGTTAAATGGGAATATAACCCGAACCTGAACTACGAGCTGCGTTATTCCGATCTTGCGACGGACTATCCGGAGGGCGGCACAGCCGTCTCACCGGAGGATATCAAAGCCACTGCAGAGATAAAAAAGGAAGACGGCAAGGAGTTTATCTACTACACAATACAAAATCTGTTCCCGGACAACACATACTATATCTGGGTTCGCGCTTCAAATATCCCCGAGGCGGGGACTAATACCCCCGCACTGACCTCTGCATGGTCAAACCCCGTCACACAAAAGACCAAGGACATAGCGCCGCCTGACCCGCCGAAGGGTTTGGGTCTTGCATCCAAGGAACATGTGGACATGTACAACAAGTTAGCATCTGTCAAGCTACTGCCTATTGATAAGGATTACGCGATACTTGAGTGGATGAGAAACTATGCGGATACAGGTGAGGTCAAACCTACACAAGGAGGAGCCGGCGGCAACGCGCCTACAGATGCTGCACAGCTTGAGCTGCCCGAGGTTCCGAATATGTACATGGCCTTATTTGGCAACCTGATTCCGAACAAGACCTATTATGTACGTGCACGCACATTCCTGACCGTTACGAAGACCAAAGGTCAGAACACCTCGGGTATAGAAGCACAGTACAGCTATCAGATTCAATTATCTGAATACGAGGACTTCACGGACGCCATAGAGATATTTGTTCCACCGCTTGAGGATATAGCGACGTTAGACCCTGTCTATACCAAACGCAAGGAATCCGTATGGGGCACAACGATCTCTATATATACCGCCAAGTTTGAGGGTGAATACGACGGTAAGGAAACACCGGATCAGTATCCGTTGCCGCCCGAGGATTTTGAGATCATATTCAACGCTCAGACAAACACGCTCACATACCGTTTCCGCTCAAACCAAAAGGATGCGACCGGTGCGAATGACAATAATGTCGATCAGCGCTTTATATCAAAGCTCGTGGCGCAGCGTATATACACCTATACCGTTGACCTTTCTAAGTATAACAATAACACTGTTACAAATAGGGTAATTGAGTTGCCGTATTCAATCCTCAAGGCATTTAATGAGCGTAAGATCAGCCTGAAGATGGTAGCGGAAAATATATCCGTGACATTCGGACCGGGGAGTCTAGAAACAAACGCCGTAAAGAGTGCCTCGGATTTTGGTAAGAGCGCAAGCTTTAAGCTTACGATGTCGTCCAACCCGTCATCGGTTCCGGCATTGGATTACGGAGAGGTTTACGCCTCGCAACCGCAGAAGCTAACGGCGCAAATGGTTTCAGCTAACAGAACAATTAACGTAGACCAGTTTGCAAAGCCCGTGCAGATGACTATGAAGGCCAATGACCGTACGCAGATGACCGAATCAAATACGGGTATGTTCATCGCGCATTCGAACACCGTGGGTTGGGAGAATGTAAAAGCCAACTATGACAAGGCCTCGGGCGCGTTTACAGCGCAGATAGTCCGCTCAGCGAACTACGCGGTCGTTTCGAAGACGGTATCTAAACCGGAAGCACCGACTGATCTTGCGAATCTAACGGCAGAGGGCCTATTGGATGCAAACGACATCCGCGACGCGATCTCGAATGTAACTAGCAAAATAAACATTACCGACCAGAAGCGTATAGATGCAAGCGCGACGATCACCGCTAACCAATTGAACCAACTGATGGCAGCGGTTGCTTATAACCGTAAGCAGATCGCTATCAATGAGAGCATGTCCGACAAGGATTATCAGAGCCTCGGCAAGGCCAAGATGCTCGTAACGGGTGCAGAGCTCACGCGCGAGCAGGGTATAGATGCACTCGTGAAGCTCTACGAGCAAAGGACCAAGACGGTAATTAAGAATGTGCCTACATTGGACGAGAGCTATTTCGCAGATATTAAAAACGCCTCTGCGCAGTATCAGAAGAACCTGCTCAAGGCAGACGAAATAGGCTTCTTTAGTGAAAATATTCAGAAGGTAAACCCGAAGGGTAAATTCTCGATGGGCGATGCGATGTATATGATAAACATCATCATCGAGGATGCCGGGATGTAACTAAGTGCAAATTAATCTTAATTAAGCGAAACTGTTCTAAACATTGAACATTTTCGCTTTTTTATTTATGCATAATGTGATATATTTATCAAATCATTTATTAAGGAGGAATTAAAATGTATAATAATAATCTTGCTGCTCTAACTGATATGGGGGTTTCGCTGACAACTCTCGCTGTTAAAAGTACAGTCACCGCTATAAATACAAAAATTAAGTCAATGAAAGACGAGAAGCTTGCCGAGAACATTAGAAATACATATGACGAAATCATTAATGAGCTATTATCCGAACGAGAAGAAGCAATAAGAATAGCTCAAGCATTCAAAAATGAGCTCGATAGAATAGTAATTAGTGATGAGGATATAACGCATCTTCATAACACAGTTTCACGCGTTATTGAGATGATAAAACTATTTCAAGTTGCATCAGCTATGGGGAAGGGAGAAGATGAATTAGTAAAGGTAGCAAAACAAGTAGAAAGCTATGAGCAGATTAAAGAGTTAATAAACGTTGACACACTTAAAACAATGCAATTATTAGGATTTAATTATAAAGCTGCTATTGGAGAGCCATTGACTCAAATTTGTGCCAATGCTATTCTGACATTAGGTGAAAGGAAGAGCATGTTACCTCATAATAGTAGTATAAATAAGAAATAAACTTTATAGGGCGTGTAAATTAAAATGTGTATTCGAGTAAAACCGCACAAACTCGACAATT
>CAYURR010000052.1:0-16575 GCA_964446745.1 uncultured Defluviitaleaceae bacterium
TATACCATGTTTTTCGCTTTTGTTACTATGTTTTATTTACGGATACATCACTAGTCTATGTCGGCAAGATATTTCCGGCTACATGGGGGTTTGCGCTGATGACAAGCGGCGCATTTGAAATATCATTTATATGGCCACTCGTTACGATATTCCTTTTAGCAGCTAGTATTATCGGCTTTAGGCTTTCGAGAATAGGGTTGGAATAAATAGTAAAGGTGCATGTCAACGCCTTAAGTCTATGCCCCCTCTTCACAATTTGTATTAACTATTCTTCAAAACATATCATAATATGAGTTAGGGGGATTCTATTGAGCGATATAGCATTACAGCTTAATTTTACAACAGACGGGAATGTAGGCATCGGCGCTGCTATTAAGTTTAATACCGTTTTATTATCATCCGGAAATATCAGCTATGATACCGGAAACGGCACCATCATATTCAATCAATCAAAAAGATATGTTATCAACTGGTGGGTGGCAACACATACGTCTACGCCCTCACGAGAAACGAGTTTTGCATTGTCTACGTCAGGCGGCAAATATATTATCGGCTCGTCTCCTATTGAGACAGGAGAGATCAACGGTATTGGCATCATTGACGCTTTCAGCGGCGAGACGCTGCAATTGGTAAATGCGACAACGAGCGATATTGTATTATCAACCAATGTTCCGATAAAAGCTTCAATTACAGTAGTAGAAGCGTTTGCCGACAGTCACACCGGTGCTACCGGTGTTACTGGGGCTACTGGGGCTACTGGCCCGACTGGTACCACAGGGGCAAACGGACGCACCGGCGCTACTGGTGCTGTGGGTTCGGTGGGTGCCACCGGTTCGACAGGGCAAACAGGTGCTACGGGCGCTATTGGGGCAGCCGGAGCAACCGGAAGAACCGGACCAACCGGACCAACCGGTTCTACGGGAGCAAAAGGAGCCACCGGCTCTACCGGACTCACCGGGGCAACAGGTAGTACCGGTTCTACAGGAGCGACGGGCGCCACAGGCGCAAGAGGTCCCACAGGTGCAAAGGGATTGGATACCATTAACGGAGCAACAGACGTTACGTTAGGTGGTTGTGGAACAGGGGCAACAGGTCAAACCGGCCCTCCATATAATGGGGATGTCTTGCAATTCGTAGACAACACAAGCACATGGGTAACCCAGCCGGGCTTGTGGCAGGATATGCGGGTACCGGTTACCGCTACTAGTCGTCAAGGTAGCAACCAGCCCGCATTTAATCCATTAAGGGATAATGGATCAGGATCACAGGGTGTTTATGCCTACTCCTTTTCTCCAAATATCGAGCAAGAACTCTTTTTCGGGACCCAATTGTCTCACACCTATGCGGAGGGCACCGATATACGGCCTCATCTACACTTTACTCCATCGGATAACAGCGCGGGCAATATAGTTTGGGGACTTGAATATACCTGGACAAATGTAAATGATGTTTTCCCAACTACCACAATCATTACACAGGTTACAAGCATTTCGGTCGGCTCTAACAGGAAGCATTCCATCGGAGCATTACCTGTCATTTCCGGTATTGGTAAAAAAATTAGCAGCATGTTGTCGTGCAGAGTGTTCAGAGCTGCTAATGACCCATTGGATACCTATGCTGCCGATGCGTTCCTTCTTGAAATTGATTTTCATTTCCAGCAATGCGGAAACGGCAGCACACAGCTATTTATCAAGTAAATACGAGTATCAACGCGCGACAAAAAGAACATATGGTCCTCTTATCCATATGTTCTTTTTCATTGCGCATTACACTTTGGGATAAGAGGCAACAATTCGTTTGAAGCACTCTTTAAACCCCAATTGTTTATATAATCAAATCCCATCAGCCTCGGCACGCAGTGAGATTGTTTTAATCCTTTTATGCTTAAGATCAACCAACGCTTTATCAATTATTTTTGATGCAAACCCTCTTCGTCTATAATCCTTTAGAGTACAAACCATTTCCAATACGGATGTATCTCCCTCCGTAATTGTCATGCAAGCGCATGCAGGTTTATCATCAACAGAGCCGAGATAGAAGTATGTATTGTCAAGACATAAAACATCGTCAAATTGCTCTATGGTGGCCATCTCACAACTCCTCCGTATTTTAATATTAAATCGCCATTTGCTTTTGTCTGGCAGATTTATGTTAACGTAGGTAATATGACATCAGAGTGTCAAGTAATACTATTGTGTAGAGCGAGGGAAGCTGGATTTTGAACTCAAAGAAAATTCGCTCCAACTTCCCAAGTCAATAACATCTACAACCCCTTCTCCAATTTCTTCAGGGCCTTTTTCTCTATTCTACTCACGTAACTCCTCGATATCCCGAGCATATGCGCGATCTCACGTTGGGTCATTTCCTCGCCGTCTGTGAGGCCATAGCGCATCTCGATCACGGTTTTTTCGCGGTCGCAGAGCGCGGCTGTGATCACGTCGTATAGGCGCTTGATCTGCATCTTTAGGTTGACCTGTTCGTCAATGCCATCCTTTTCGTCGGCTATCTTGTCCTCAACCTTGACCTCATTGCCTTCTCGGTCTATCCCTATTACATCCTGCAGGGATATGTCCCCGCTATATTTTTTTGACGAGCGTATGCTCATAAGTATCTCATTTGCTATCCTCACATAACGGCTCACAGCCCTTGAAATATACATGCGCGTCCTCACCATCCCAAATGATCCTCTCGACAGCCTCGCGCGCTGCCTCGCGCCGCTGCTCGATGCCCATATCCTGAGCGATATGTACAAATGAACAAAGCCCTTGCGCGAGCCCATCTATATCCGATCCGCTGCTCGCATCCCCCAATATCCTCTGATCTATCTCTTTTATACATTGTCTATACCCTTCACCGATCGTGTGCAGCTCCTCTATACGCTGCATGATATATCCCTCGACCACGCCCGATGCATTTTTCAAAGACGAGATCAGTGCCTGTATCTCCCGCGCGTTTTCGTCGATCAAATGCCGCAAGCGCTCGAGCTCCACCCTGCCCTCCCCGTCTTCCGGGAGGCTTTTTTTATACTTTTCAAGCTCTCGGGAGAGCTTTAGCTCATAATCGCTGCTACCTGAGCACAGATCCGAGATTGCTGACCATACAGCGTTATCCAACGCATTACCGCCAAGATTTTTTATATTGCATTTATTCAGCTTGCTACGCTCCTTCATCGTACAAAGATACGAATGCCCCCGCTCCCCATTCGCATTCATGCGGTTATGAGCCTTTACCCTCATATGGCCGCCGCATTTCCCGCATACTACCAATCCCGCCAGCAATGCTTGGTTACCTCGTGTCTTTCGGTGACCTTTGGCTTTGTTTTCTCTCAATAATCCCTGAACACGTATCCAGTCCGCCGCATGGATAATCCCTTGATGCTTACCGACTGCGATAATCCATTCACTAACCGGTTTGATCCGGTGGGTCTGTCCGGCTTTCTGCAGGGTACGGTTGTATGCCATCACACCGCACATGCCGTCGAACCCCTCGGCGCCCGTAAACATATCTGCGTTCCGATCAACAAAGTATTGATATGCCTCATGGTCTGCAGTCATGTAGACGGGGTTTGTCAGGATGTTTTTGATAGCAAAACGCGTAAATCGCCGCCCGGTCTTCGTACGGTAATCATTTCGCAGCAGAAATGTGTCTGTCTGTGTGAGCGAATGGGTATCAAGGAACTTCCTGTATATGACATCCACTACCATAGCTTCATCGGGCAACAACTCCAGCCTACAGAGCCGCTTGGTGTTACCGTCCACGGTGATTTTATCCTCCGCTACGGACTTATACCCGGTAGGGGTCGTGCCGCCCAACCAACGACCGCTCTTTGCAAGCTCATGCATGTTGTCGCGTATGCGTTCGGCTATCGTCTCGCGCTCGAGCTGTGAAAATACGGACGCTATATACATCATCGCACGCCCCATCGGTGACGATGTATCGAACTGCTCTTTGATGGAAATGAACGCGACCCCAAGGCTCGCGAGCTCCTCGATCAACTTTGCAAAATCCCCTATATTCCTACTGATGCGGTCCAGCCTATATACAATGATCGCGTTTATCTTACGATCTCGCGCATCTGCCATCATCTGTTTAAACCGCGGGCGCTCCAGATTGCCACCGGAAAAGCCCTCATCTTCATAGATGAGGGCTTCTTCGGCGGTATCTTGTCCATAGTGTGCGGTTATATATTGTCTGCAGAGTTCGATCTGATTTTCTATGCTCTCGCCCTTACCTGTATATCTTGATTTGCGCGAATAGATAGCCGCGTGCATGGCCATGCCTCTCTCATCATTAAGCAGATATTCTAAAGTATATGGCGGCGTTCGATAGCTGATTACAAATTTATGTCGTATATACTTGACATTCCGAGTGCAAATTCATAGCTTCACTTTTTGATCGGTATGATCTTGATAGTCTTACCGATGGCTTCGATATCTGCGGACAGTTTGTTATATTCTGCCTCGGTCTTTTCGGTATATTCAACTCCGGATGGGTTCGATAAAACATATGAATATTTGTCGTTGCTTGCTAATAAATAGCGATACCCGGCGCCTTGCTTTGCCTCTTCCGGTGTAAGCTTGCCATTAAAACGTTGGATCGAAAACAGGTTGCCGATATCGCCAACCTTCTCCGAATCCTTATAGATGAAGGTAGCATAGTCCTCATATTCACGTACAATGTATTTTCCCTGCCATGATATCGGAAGGGTAATAGAGAACCCGATCTTTGAGCTCGTAAAGTCAATACCTTCGTCACCAAGCTTAAACACTATCAGTTTGTTGCCCTTAACCCCTGTGGAGTAGCCGTTTTTAAATGTATGTATATAATCATACTCGCAGCGTAACAGCTCGTTGCCGTTTTTGTCTATCGCACCGAATTTGTCATCTTCATTTCTAATAATAAATACCGGGTCGAATTCATCATATCGACTGCCGTATGCGGAGTTGTTTACCGAAAGGGTAACCCCGTCCGGGCATGTATATACAACCTTGCCGGTCTCATCCATGAGTTGATTGTTGGTCACAAACCGCCCACCAAAGAAGCCGAACTGTAATGTGTTTAACGGTTGCTTTGGGGTAACCCGACGGTTTTTTGTATCTATCGCAAAGTCGTTATCACCCTGTTGAACCACGGCATACCCACCGCTAAATGAAAACGCGGCATCGTATATCGGTTCAATGACTATATCGCCCTTTAAGTTTATATAGCCATATTTGTATTTATCGTCCTTATCCTTCTTCGAAAACGGTATTAAACCATCCGAAACAAACGCATGCTGTATGTCTTGCCCGAGATTGATTTCAATGCCGTCCTTCCATGTTGTCAACAGTTTTGCCTTGTTATCGTAAAGCCCCTTATCGCTCAGCAGGTATCCGTTACTAAAGCCCTGACGGTCATACGAGCCATCCAGCGGCAATACCGTTTTGCCCGCCATATCCACATAGCAGGTCGGCGGCCATACCTCTTCCGGATTCAATGAGATCAAACCGTTTTCATATAGCCCTGCCGGTTGCAGATAGGATTTGCTGTCTAACTGCTTACCCTGATATTTTACGGGCTTTTCCTTGCCGCTCTTATCGATAATATAGAATTTGTCATCCTGTCCCTGAACTAATGCATAATCCCCCGCGAAACCTTTTGCCGATTTATACTTAATCGGTATGACCACGTTTTGATCCGAATCCAAATATCCGTACTTACCATCTTTTTGCACCGCTATAAGGCCGCTACTTATACTCCCGGCAAAGTAAGCATCATAAGCACTGTCTGCTTTCACGGAGAACTTGGACGATATCGTCTCAATCTTTCTGCTCGTTTGTTGCGCGTAGATATTTACAGGAAGAACCAGCGTGAACATTACCAAAACAATCAATACACTAAACATTTTCTTCATTTGAGCACCCTTTCGTAATGATTAGATCTGTCGCCTGTCATAATTCATAAACACATCGTCAATTTCGATAATCTCCCCTTCCGTAAGTGTAAACACACCATCGCTATATATTACCCTCGCGGTAAAACAGTTTATAGGTCCCGAACCATAATCCGGGGACACGGTGTTTTCATAAACTATACCGATCGGGAAATACGCCATAATGGTATTGCCTTCAAATTTAAAATGAACAAAGGAATTATAGTTTAGTGAATAAAAGTCGCCGTCACATTTTAATTGATAGGTTTTATTTTCTATATTGATTGCAATTTCTTTAGCGCCAGGGTCATATTGATATTGCATTAATTTTTCAATTTGGGCTAAATAATCGCTTTCCATGAATTGATGATCTGTTAAATAGCTGTTGCCTATGAATTTACGTTTATATTCCACCATATGAAGCTGCTCAATACTGATCCCCGTTCCCGAACCCCAATAAAGATTTACACCTATTTCATCCTCACCATCGTTGTCAAAATCCTCACTGGCCATCTCTGGCAGATATCCTGTCGGTGTCAAATACTCCCAGTCAAAAACCTGCTCTATGCCGTTTCCAACCAACACAACACCCTGTGGCTTGAGACCGTATAGCTGCACACCCTTTTCGGGTACAGACGCTATCAGCGGATATTCGGTGTTATTGTATTCTTCAAAGCTCTCCACTATGGTATTTGAAGCATCAGGTACTATTTTATGGCCGGAATTATTTGGTGTGGTATTGTTATTTACTATTTTAATAGCAAGTACCAGAATTACAGTAGCAGACACTATCAGCAATATTTTGCGCATTATGTTTTACTCCTTTGCATTTTTTATGACAAATGATTAAAATGATTTGTAGAACAACTCTATGATTTATACACCTTATTGTGTATACTGTAAATAAAAATACTGGAGGGAGGTTTCAAAAATGAGGCAACGCATAGTATCTGTTATGTTATGGGTATCACTAATGTGAAAGGCATAAAACAGGGATGTTTTAAAAACAAAATCACGCCACGGATTTACACAGATTTTTACGGATCTACACGGATAACACAAAGTAAAAATGGTTTATCCGTGCAAATCCGTTTTTTATCCGTGGTAATCTGTGGTAAAGGTTTTGTTTTGCCGCAGCCCTTTTTATCTAAACTCCCCATCATGCAACCTAAAGAACTCATAATACTGCCTTACATTTTCCAATTCCGTCCATCGCTTTGTTACCACGGGCTTCTCATCGAGGTCATATATTTTTGCGCCTCTCATAGCCAGCAGAAACGGCGAATGCGTGGAAATGATAAACTGGCATCCGAAGAAGCGTGCTGAGTCCTCTATAAATCCCGTCAGTTCCTTCTGGCGTTTTGGTGATAGGCTGTTCTCGGGCTCGTCCAATATATACAATCCGTTATCGCCTATTTCCTCGGTAAAATATTTGAATGCGCTCTCCCCGTTCGAATACTCCCTGATATTATTTATCAACTCACTTCGTACAAAGCGCGACTGGGTCTTGCTTCTGGACTTATTTACCTTCTTAAGCTGTTCATAATCTGCCATAGACTTCATCTGAAAGTCGGAATATTTAGCATCCAGATATTCGCTAAATAATTCATCTCTTTTTAAATCAATACCCTCATTCAGATTACGGATATTTAACATATAATCAAACACATCATCACTTGTAATGATCCTGCTATTTTCTGGGATATCGTTTTCTACATACATATCACACATTTTGACATAATCCGGATAAAAATTCGATTTATTATAGATTGAATCACGCTTTATTTTGGCCTTTTCCGCTATAACGTTCAGCGCTGTTGATTTCCCCGAGCCGTTTCCACCATACAAAATAGTAATAGGTTCAAAGTCCAATCGCACAAGGCCATGCTCCGATAATACTTGAAACGGATAATACGAGTCATAACATGTCCTTTGAATCTTCATGAAAAAGCTGTGTTCCATATCTTTATCAGGGAATTTGAAATAGTTCAAGTATAGCATCGTATTCCTCCCATTATATTTTCCGACAAGTATATGTGAGGTACATCATAAGTTCAAGCTAAAGGTAAAAGCGTTTATGGCTAATCTCGCATAAAGTACAACCGCTCACGCATAAACTCCCTAAATGCATTAGCGGGAGGCGAAATTCATCAAGATCATCATCCATTATCCGGAGAATGCCAAGGGTATCGCACAGCTCAGAACGAGCATGGCCGTTATCCACGCGCGCACGGCTGCCGAGCATATCCAAAAGATACAGATCACAAGGCAGCAAAAGCTCGATCTAATAAATTTGATGCAACGCAACCTGCGTTCCACCACGAAAAAACCGGCGAAGGATTAAGAAATCCTCGCCGGTTTTTTCGCGCATACATATGGGTCTAATATTAGTCAACGGCTGAATTGCCGCTTCACTCTGTTATATCTTGAAGTTTGCTACCATCTGAGCGAGTACCTCGGACTGTCCATTCAATTCCTCGGCAGCCGCAGCCGCCTCCTCGGATGTGGAGGAGTTGCTCTGAACAACGCTCGATATCTGATTGATACCAATACTGATTTGCTCTATGCTCTCATGCTGGTCGATCGCGGCTTTATTTATCTTCACGATAATATCCGATACTGCATCCGTATTCTCTACGATCTTTGACAGTGACTCGGCAGTCTGCTGTGCGGTCACCGTACCATCACTGATCTTATTGATCATATCCTCGATCATGGTCGATGTATCCTTTGCCGACTGCAGCGTACGACCCGCAAGTGAGCGTACCTCTTCGGCTACTACCGCAAATCCCTTACCTTGTTCGCCTGCGCGTGCGGCCTCTACCGATGCGTTCAGCGCGAGCAAGTTGGTCTGGAATGCGATATCGTCTACAACCTTTATGATCCTTGAAATATTATTGGAAGCTTCCTTAATCTCGTTCATCGATTTCAACATCTTGAGCATCTCGTCGTTGCCCTGCTTAGCATTCTTGTTCGATACGGTCGAATAATCGTTTGCGTTCTTTGTCATATCGGCTGTTCTTGCTGTCTGGCTATTGATCTCCTCAACCGATGCGTTCAATTCCTCTATCGAGCTGGCCTGCGTGCTAGCGCCGGTTGCAAGATCCATGGACGCATTGGAAACCTGCTTTGCACCCAACAGTACATTGTCTGCCGAGGCCTTAATCTCCGACATCGTGTTACGCAAAGTCTTGAGGATGTTGTTGATCGATCTCTTTATGTTATCAAACTGGCCTACATATTCCTTTGTTATATTCTTGCGCAGATCGCCCGTTGACATCGTCTCAAGTACATCCGTGATTTCATAGATATATGAAGCAGTCGAATTAACCATCTTGTCAAAGGAACCCATCATTTCTCCAAAACTACCCTTATATCCCTTTTCGATAGTGATATCGAAATTACCGTTTGCTAATTCCACGAGCACCTTGTTCGATTCGTCGATAGGTTCGCTTATAGCCTTCAAAAGGTTATTTAACCCATCTACCAACTTGCCCCAGTCGCCCTTGTAGGCAGAGGCATTCAAGCGGGTGTTGAGTTTACCGTCTATTGCAGCCGAGATCATACCCGACAGATCGGCACTTAAGGATGCAAGGTTGGATTTCATTTCTTCAAACTTCTCGTTTGCAACACCCTTTTTGCCCGCGAATTTCCTCATGTTGGCCTTGAAGTTACCATCGCCAAGCTCCGTATAACCAGCCAAAATGGCCAATGTATCCGTCACGAGAGAACCGACTGTCTTATTGATCGCAACAGCCACGTTTCTATATTCTCCGCTGAAGCTGTCTTCGTTGATACATGCCTCTATGTCTCCGCCCTCGAGTTCGGACGCAAGTGTATTTATGTCACCGGTTATGCTCAATACAGTGTCGCGCAGCTTAATAAACGACGAGGTCAGTGCACCTAATTCATCTCGGCTTGCTACCCTTAGGTTCACATTCAGGTTGCCGTTAGCAATCTCTTTTGCAGCACTCTCGAGTGCAACTATCGGCTTGACTATGTTGCTCTTCATTACAAAGATCAAGATAACTGTAATAACCAACGAAAGTATGATGCAACATAAAACTATAATAATAGCTATCCTGACTGTTCCCTCGGAATCTTTGCTCTGCTCAACAGCCAGATCAGCCTGCTGCCTATTCATTTCGTCAAAGATAGTTATAGCCTTATCAAAACTGGGTTTATACTTGTTCTTGAAGACATCATAGGCCTGTGCGTTTGTTTCCGTGGTGTTTTTACTTGCCAAAGCAGCTATTTCTTTTCTATATTCCGCACATTGATCGATAATACTTATAGCATTGTCTAACTGTGTGATGTCAACCCTTATCGTTTTCCTGTATTCTTCAATAGTCTTATCGATCTCAGCACGCTTCGCTACAGCCGCATTCAAGCATTCTTCAATCGTAGCGGGGTCAGTATCTGCTAATGCGATAAGCAAGTTTTCCCTTATTGATATTAAATCTTTTTCTATATTTAATGCATGACGCGTGTTGGGCAATGAACGCTCTGCATAAAGCTTCACATTTTTGTTGACACTGTTGATGCTCGTCAGTGATAAAAACCCAAGTATCGCCAATAACACCAAAATCGTTCCAAAGCTTACAATCATCTTTGTATTAATTTTTAAGTTCTTCATTTTTTGTTACCCCCAGTCGTTTTTTGCTTTCATTGAATCTATCATACATTAGTTACATTTGGAATATGTTCACGTAATTTGTCACGAATCAATTTGTGAACAATTCGTGACAAGACTCAAAAGACGGTGCGAAACCTTTGTATTATCTTTATACTCGCTTGGTATCCTGTTATTCCATTCTTCGTCTATCGTATCCAAAACATTATTGACTGCATGAGGCTCGTCTACATATTTTAACAGTCTGTTACAAACCACATGATATAGGTTGCGCTTTGTTTTACAGCTGTATCCATATCGATACAGGGCTTCACCCTCTATCAGAAATCCTATGCTGAGGTTTTGAGCATCCAACAGCAGCTCCGCCGCTTCCTTTATATTTCGTATGTACTGCTCCCTGGTTAAATAAACATCCTTCCCGATTAACACAGATAACTCTTCATGATATACCGTATCCATCTCACAGTCCTTGCTGATTTTATTGAAATAGCATAAATGCCTTTCCAACGGGACCAATGTCTGCTTGTGTAGGTTCTTTACAATAGCATCAAACAGATTCATCAATTGATTTTGTATTTCGCCATACACCTTATTTTTTGACAAGATCTCTTGTAGTAGCTCCCTGCTCATCGTTACAAACGGCAGCATTGGTGAGTAGGTATAGCTCACCTCATCTATCTCATCATATTTAATTATCTTGTAAAACAAGCGGAAACGTTCGGTGTTGTTTATGATTATATACCCTTTTCTGCAGTCCTTCATGAGCTCTATGAGCAGTTGCTCTGAATATTTTGCCGTAAACGGGTCCCTGCGCACGCATGTATACAGCTCATCATCATCGTTATTGATATCATAACCCGTTATCGACATCTTACCTTTTATAATGTAATACGATGCTATGATCTTAGGGTTCATAGTAGCTGTAAAATAGTATTCGCTAAAATTTTTATATATACTAAGCACATATGCCTTTGACATAAACTCGATAAACGCCTGCATGTAATAAGGATTGGTAATCATCGAAACATTGTGCCCGAGCTCCAATATACGTACAAGCCTATCAATAATATCTTGAAAATACTCCTCGTGTTTTATAATCCATGTAAACTGTTGGTTGTCAAATAGATACAGGTGCAAACACTCGTCCGATTGTTCAATATAGTTCAGCATCTCGGTGAATGCCGTGTACCTGCCGTCGGCATTGTAATAAATCGGCATCGTACAATAAAACATGTTGCCCTTGGCCTCCGATAGGAAGCCTATTACATCGTCAGGCATGTCCATATGTGAAAGGAAACGGTCGATGCATTTCCGCAGAGCGTCTACATTATTTTCACAATGAATCCCATAAATACCCGAAAAAAGCTTCTCGAGGGTATTTATGTTCTGTGTCGCATTAAATTCTATCAAGTATCCGACTACGGCTTCGTAGTGCGCGGAATGTATATCAAAGGGTCTAACCCCGTATATCCATTTGCTGATATTTGTTCGGTCTACATGTATGGCCTTGGCCAGATCGGTAGGCCTGATATTCAATATGTCCAACAAATACCCCAATGGCTTCGTATTTTTTTTTCTCATCGTCATCCCCCATGGCGAATATTAAAAAACAGCAAGCATAAGCTGCTGTTGTAGTTTGTCATAATTATGTTTCAGCAATAATTATCATTATAATACTATTTCCAATAACCCTTCAAGTAATTGTTATTTTATACCGGCAAAAGATTTTTATACGGATCGATAATGTTATATCGTTAAGTTATGTGTTGTGGGTTTATTTTATTTGGCGCCTCAATAATAGGGATAAAGCTACTTCATTGTGCCTTTCTGGATGATCTCGTCACGCTATAGGTATCAATGCATCAAAAAAGCGGTGGCTTCGGCCATCGCTTTTTGTTCGTCTTACACATGGGATTTATGAAAACTTTATTATTGTCATGGATGATGCAAAATTGTTTGTTAGATTTCCGGCTGCCAACAAAATCAGTAGTATGAGAGCTTGGTCTATTTTGTGAACCGATTACTTTAACAAAAAGTTTGTGTCAGCTATGATAACGGATTGGATTTCTACCAAATCTATGGGCTCTTTAAATATGCTCGTGGCCCTAAAGTCACCGTCGGTAAAGCCTCCGCTTACGTCCATTTTAATTACAGTCCCGTCTTTCTTCTTTAATGATATAGGGATTATCGCCCTATCTACATATTTCTTCATTCCCTTAACAACAATGGATATAGGCGATATCTCCACAGTGTCGACGAGGGATTCAACCGTTTGGCTGCCAATTTTTTCTTTTACGGTTTTATTGAATGTATATGTTTTTGCTTTATCGCTATATTTAAGAGGAATGGAAAACACCCAAGGTCCTTTTCCGACCACCGATGCGTTAGCAGAGAGCTTATCTCCCGGGGCTGCTGTAATACTTTTGCCCTCAACATCCGAATTGGAGCCAAACACCTCAAGGATCTGGGCTATATTGTAGTACAGGTTCTTATCTTCTAAATTCACGTCCTCATATTTTGTCAAATCTGTAGTTGATACCAGCCAAAGTTTATTATCCTGCGGGTTTTCGTCCTTGATGATCTCTACATTTACATCGCCCCTTATTACATCAGCCGGTAATGTTGCAGAATCTACAATCGGATATCCCAATTCGTTTACCTCGTTTAACCCAATGTAATACATTCCCCCATCCAATTTACGCCCGTTATTGGCCGTAACCTCAAATATGGTATAGGCAAAGTTTTTATCTCCGATTACTTTTATAGGTTTTATTGTGACGTTATTCTTTGTGACCTCCATCCCCTTTACATCACAGCTCATACCTTCAAGGAGCTTGATCTGCTTTTCAGACAGTCTATTACCCTTGTACTTAAACTCAGTCATGCTGACGGTCTCAAATCCGTTAATGTCAGAGCTATCTACTCGCTGGTATAGGTTCGACAGAGGATTTACAGTCTCCTTTGCCTCTGCCCATGCTGTTGTAGTTATTGAGATGCTTAACAGGGCCACGATAGCCATTTGCATTGCTATTCTCTTCATATTTTTCTCCTTTGTTTTTTATTTTGTCATTTCAACTTCTACACCGTTTATCATAATTGATTTAACAGCACAGGGGTCAATCGGTCTAAGGAAAATGATATTTTTCCTCAAAGCAGATGATCCCTTTGGCATATCCTGTGTACTGGTGCTGAAGGTGTCTTCGTAAAAGTTATCCACGATTGTTCCGTCTTTATAAATAACTCTTATCGGTATCGATGCCCAATTCTGGGCATTCCCTGTCACAACCAAAGCACCATCAATATTTAAAGACAGTGGCGACAGACGTACTTTTTCTATCGAGTAGTTACACCCTTCGATCGGCACATTCATATCTTGAAATGAAAGCGTTTGTGTCACTTGACTATTGTTTAGTGTCAAGGGAATCTCCCAGTCATGATTGGCTATATCCGATATAACAATGCCTGTATTAGAGCATTCCACCAAATCTTGAAAATTTATGGCAACTTCCTTTCCCTCGATGTTTACCCTTTCACCATGTTTTTGTATATATGGTTCGAAACGTACGATAAAGTTAATTTCGTTATCATCCGGTTTGTCGTCAGGTAGCGGCTCGGGTATTATATATTGGCCTTTAGTATTTTTTTCGTCCGCATCCTCCTTCAAATATACAAAGCAATTTTTGAACCTATACGACTTATCCATGGACATACCTTCGTCAGCGCTGACATGCACATAACCATACATTAAGTCATTATCGCCGACCACTGCGCTCAGTTCAACGCTATACCCTTCTCCGGTGGCTATTGTTTGTAGCATTTGGCCCGATTGCTCTAGCAAAGATGCTTCCACATTGCTCAGCGGCTTTACATCGTTTTTGATTAAATATCTCCCAAAATACTGCGCTATGCCGTTATAGAAGCCCGCTCCCATAGTAAATACAAGCACAAGCATAGTGGCGGCTACGATAAGAGGCACTCTATAACGCCCTCTTTTCGGTATCTTTTTCATCGTTAACTTTGTATATACCCTGTTTTTAATCCGCCGCTTAACACTTTCATTTATTTTGATATCAATGTTGTTTAGCAGCAATGCCGTACTCTCAACATCTAAATCATTCATTATTTTGATGATTTCGTCCTCCATTGCTTTTCACCTCCTAATAAATTCCTTAATTTTTCTAACCCTCTGGAAACTTTAGTATTAATGGTGCTCTCCTTCAAATGAATAATCTTTGCTATCTCTTTTGTTTTTTCCTCAAAGAAATATTTTCTTATAAAGATTTCACTATCGGGTTCTCCTAACTCTAAGATTGAGCTAACCAATTCTTTTCCCATCTCCTGTTTAAGAATGATGTCCTCAGGCTGGTTAGATGACTTTAAATGAGCTATATCTACTTCTTCCTCAACAAACGGGACATTTAGCACTACCTTACCTATTCGCCTATGTAAATCAATGGCACGCCGTCTTGCAACAATAGCGAGAATTGCTTTAATACTACCTTTTTGATGATTGATCAATTCCTTACGTTTAGCAAAAACCTCCATAAATACATCACTTACACACTCCTCTATATCCTCTTTGGAATATAAGCTGTACAGTTTGCTATGGACAATGGTATACACAAGGCCTATGTGTGTATCCATTAACACTTCCAATCCTTTATCAGGATCCGTTTCAAGTAATTGACTTAAGTCAGCATCTGTTATCAGTTTAATCACCTGCCCGTGCATTTTTAACCGGTTCACTATACTTCTCGTAAAATATCCTAAAATCTTACAACAAAAATATTATTCATAGTATTTTTTGTTTTGAAATCTCTGTTAACTTGGAAGATGAGGTCTTTTCAGATATTGGAGGAAAACACATTGGCGCATCGCTGTCTACTCCCGCTGTGGTTCATATTTATTAAAGGGGGTGCAGCCGGCGTACAACCTTCCTGCAATTCTACCCGAAAATTTAGAAGAATTATCAATTGAATAGTATGTCGATTGTTGATATAATCTGTAATCGAAATTATGCAATCAGAGAAATGAGGTGAAGTTTATTGAAGGAAAGTCTTAAAAAACATGTTATTTGTTTATCGGGGCAGGATGATTTTGAGCGTATATGCGCCTTGGCAGATGCGGGCATGAGGGTTGCGTTATTAAGGGCGGACTCACCCGAGCTTGACCGGATAAAACAGGATGTACTAGCCGCATTCAAGAAGCTCAATACACCCATTGGGCTGATGATACACATTACCGGTGACGAAGTTCCGGATTCTCTCGAGGGTTACCAGTATGTGCTTGTGCAGGGTGGAAACATTGAGGAGCTTAGAAAGCGCATCAGCCAACTGATTCTAATAAACGAGCCCCAAAATCCTGAGCAATGGCAACATGCTGATGGGATATTAACCAAATCAGAAGAAATAGCCGACGAAGCCCGCAAGCTCGGAAAGCTGGTGCTGTTCGACGGTGTGGATAGCTCTTTAGGGGACGGGGTATTATGGGCCGAGGGTACATCACCCGAAACGCTTTCGGTAAACGTTGACAGTCAAAGCCTTTTCCAAAGGCATGAGCTTACGGAGAACGACACGGACTTAAACACAATAAATGCACGGCTCGCCGTCCGATATGCGGAGCAGACAGGGGCTAAAGCCATCATGATATTGACTGAGGACGGCAGTAATGTTACCGCTATTACTTCACTGTATCCACCGGTGCCGCTTATTGTTGTAGCAAAGCGCCCGGCCGGAGAGGCTATGCTATTAAAGCAAACGATGCGGTACGGGGTGTTACCTACAGCTATCAGTAGGGTTCCGGAAAACCCGTTGGAAAAAGAAAAGTTCGCTCGTTTTGTCGCGGAGCTTTATGGCTATGAGCCCGGTGACAGGATAGTGTATACAGGGCATTGGATTTTGGCTGAAAATCCACTTTACATAGAGCTAATAACGTTATGATTCGCATTTTTATGTGAATTTTATAAATTTATTCCAAAAAGGAGAAAAAGTAATGAAAAAAAACAATGTTTTTTTAAGTGTTGCATTAGTCT
>CAYURR010000053.1:0-16411 GCA_964446745.1 uncultured Defluviitaleaceae bacterium
GGCTTGCGGATGTGGCGCGAAAGCGCTTGGAATGGGTGTATGCATGACAGAACAAAACACAGAAGATTTTTTTATTTTAGGCAAGATTGTAAACAAACAGGGATTGCGCGGGGATGTGCGTATATTACCGGATACGGACGATATCGGGCAGTTTTCTGAGATCAAAAGGCTATGGATCGGATCTGATATAAAAGGCGCTAAGCCGGTCGCATATAATATCGAGCGTGTGCGCTATCACCGCAATCTTGTTATCGTAAAGTTCAAGGGTGTAGACGACGCAAACGCGGCCGAAGCCATGAGGGGTAAGATAGTCTGCTTTGCGCATGATGAGAAGGCGCCGCTTTCGGCGGATGAATATTACTTCAAAGACCTGGTCGGCATGGATGTGGAGACCACAGACGGTGAACGTTTAGGAAAGATCACAGATATCACACGTACAGGCGCAAACGATGTGTATACAGTCGCCGATGGTCTCATGATACCTGCGATAAAGCAATGCATAAAATCCGTGGACATCGCGGAGCGACGCATGATAGTGGAATTACTGGAGGGGCTTAGGGAACTGTGAGATTTATAGTGATGACGCTGTTTCCAGAGATAGTATACGGATCGATGAATTACAGCATCTTCGGCAGGGCGATGGAAAACGGTATAGTATCGCTCGAATGTGTAAATATCAGGGATTTTGCATATAACAAGCATAAATCCGTCGACGACGAGCCATACGGCGGCGGTGTGGGCATGGTAATGAAACCCGAGCCCATATATGAAGCGTATTCGGATATAAAAAAACGCGTTAAGGACGGCACACGTTGTGTGTTTATGTCTCCAGCGGGCAAGGTGTTTAATCAACAGATCGCGCAGGAGCTTTCACAAGAGGAAGATATTATTCTACTTTGTGGGCATTATGAGGGGATAGACCAACGCGTGATAGATGAGATAGTGACCGACGAGATATCGATCGGGGACTATATACTCACGGGTGGTGAGCTCGCCGCGATGACCGTGATGGATGCGGTATCGAGGCTCATCCCGGGGGTGTTGGGCAAGCAGGAGTCGTTTATGACCGAGAGCTTTTCCGATAACTTGCTCGAATATCCGCAATATACACGCCCACGTGTATTTATGGGTAAAGAGGTGCCCGAGGTGCTGCTATCGGGACATCATGAAAATATCCGCAAGTGGCGGCATCAAGAATCCGTTCGTATAACGAACGAAAAGAGACCGGAAATGGGGATTAAATAGTTTATGAAGGGAATAATTACAGTATTAGGCAATGACTCCGTAGGTATCATTGCAAAGGTATGTACATACTTATCGGAAACAGGCATCAATATCTTAGACATCTCACAAACAATCGTATCGGGATATTTTCATATGATGATGATAGTGGACATGACCAACTCAAAGCAGCGCTTCGAGGACGTGGCGGAGCACATGCGCGTTTTGGGCAGGGATATCGGCGTAGACATCAAGTTGCAGCATGAGGATATTTTTAACGCAATGCATCGAGTTTAATTAAAGGGGAATAATCTTGATTTCACATAGAGAGGTTTTAGAAACAAATAACATGATCGCGGAAGCGAATCTGGATGTGCGTACGATTACGATGGGCATCAGCCTACTGGATTGTGCGGATGAGGATATCGACCGCTTCAATGAACGGATATATGAAAAGATAACGCAGAGCGCAAAGGATTTGGTCAAGACCGGTGAAGAGATCGAGAAGCAGTTTGGCATCCCGATCGTGAATAAGCGTATATCGGTTACACCGATCGCTATCGCCGCTGCGGGCTGCAGGGCAGATTCATATGTAAAGACTGCTGAGACATTGGACAAGGCCGCAAAGGCTGTCGGCGTAAACTTCATCGGTGGTTTTTCGGCATTGATACAGAAGGGCAGCACAGCGTCGGATAAGGTGCTCACGGATTCGATTGCTGAGGCGTTGTCTGTAACTGAACGCGTATGCTCATCCGTAAACGTCGCCACATCACGCAGCGGTATCAACATGAACGCAGTAAGACGCATGGGTCGCATCATCAAGGATATGGCTAAGCGTACCGCATATGCGGATTCTCTGGCTTGCGCAAAATTTGTAGTGTTTTGTAACGCTGTTGAGGATAACCCGTTTATGGCCGGTGCGTTTCATGGCGTAGGTGAGCGTGACTTGGTTATAAATGTAGGGGTCAGCGGCCCCGGTGTCATAAAGCGTGCGCTAGAGGAGGTCAAGGGAGCGGATTTTGAAACCCTCTGCGAGACTATAAAAAAGACCGCGTTCAAGATCACACGCGTAGGCCAGCTGGTCGCGCAGGAGGCATCCAAGCGTTTGAATGTGCCGTTTGGCAGTATCGACCTGTCGCTCGCGCCGACACCGGCGGTAGGGGATTCGATCGCGGAGATATTGCAGGAGATGGGTCTTGAACAAGCGGGTGCACCGGGCTCGACCGCAGCGGTCGCTATCTTGAACGACAACGTAAAGAAAGGCGGTGTCATGGCCTCGTCATATGTTGGAGGTCTGAGTGGTGCGTTTATACCCGTGAGCGAGGATCATGCCATGATAGAGGCCGCGGTCTGCGGCGCGCTCACACTCGAGAAGCTCGAGGCGATGACATGCGTCTGCTCGGTGGGCCTTGATATGGTAGCGATACCGGGGGATACACCCGACGAGACCATCAGCGGCATCATTGCCGATGAAATGGCTATCGGCATGATCAATCAAAAGACCACTGCCGTACGTATCATCCCTGTTTACGGCAAGACGGTTGGGCAGACAGCGGAGTTCGGAGGGCTCTTGGGCACCGCTCCGATAATGGATGTAAACAAGTTCTCTTGCAAGGCATTCATCGATCGTGGCGGACGTGTTCCAGCGCCTATACATAGCTTGAAGAATTGATTTTGGAGGCATGCGGATGAAGTTGCCATGGGATAGGCAATACATTAAGATTGGGTTTCATGTAGTTGTGACGGCTTTGGCAATATACGCTTCGATACTCGCGTTGAACGGGTTGATATTCCTGTTCTCGGGTTTTCCGGTTATTTATAACATGATAACAAGGTTCCTCGCGCGTGTTCTGGACGTATTCTCGCCGCTCATTATCGCGCTTGTGATCGCTTATGTATTCGATCCTGTGGTAGACTTTTTCCAGATACGCTATGAGCGTTTTAGTAGAAAACACTCAAAGAAACATATCAAAACAACGTACAAGCACCGTACGGCGGGCACATTGCTCACATACCTGACGGTGCTTGTTGTGATTGCGGCTATTATTTTGCTGCTCGCGCTGTCGTTCGGACTCAAGTTCAACAGAGACTATACAAAGACTGCCAAGTTGATGTTCGATTCCGTGCGTAACAACTTTTCGGAGAGATATGCTTCGTGGCAGGTACGTCTTGAGGAGCTCGGGGTTCTTGTTTACCTTTCAAAATATATCTCGACTGTGATGGGCAGCCTCGCGGACGGTATGCAGAATGGCCTGGGAAGCTTCATTGGCAACATCACACATATAGGCAGAGGCATCATTAACGTACTGTTGGGTACGATTCTCGCGTTTTATATACTGTCGTCAAAGGCGTTCGTAATAAAAAAGACAGTGGAGTTGTCAAAGCTGTTTCTACCTAAAAGGGCGTATCGTACGTTACGTGCTATCGTGTTGGATATTCATGGCGTCGTATCGGGATATCTGCGCGGACAGATCACAGATGCTGTTATCATGGCTACATTAATTACTGTCTATCTAACATTGATAGGTGTGGACTTCGCACCATTTATAGGTATTTTCTCTGGATTTTCGAACCTCGTGCCGTTTTTCGGTGCATTGATAGGATTTGTATTGGCTGTCATAGCGGCGCTTTTAAGCGGTGACCCGTCAAAAGCCGTGCTTGCGGCGATAGGGATCATCGCACTTCAACAATTAGACGCGTACTTCATCATCCCGCGCGTGGTGGGCAAAAAGGTCGAGATCAGCCCGTTTCTTGTGCTGCTGTCACTATCAGTAGGCGCTGCGTTATTTGGATTCTGGGGTATGCTGTTTGCGGTGCCGCTCTGCGGCGTATTGAAGATTTTTATGGGTAAGTTTATTGATTATATAAGGAGGAAACGTTATGCACAAACAGATGCTCACATGCGGGGAAAACCTTCGCTGGAGGATGCGTCGAACCCAGGGTGAGGAATGGTTGGATGCCGTTGTACCGGGTTCTGTCTATGCGGACTTGCTACGACATGGCAAAATGGAGGACCCATTTTGGCGCGACAACGAGCTGAAAGCGTTTGAATTGATTAAAGAGGACTACACATATGAATGTGTTTTTACTGCGGATGACGAGCTGTTCGAATGTGACGGGGTAAGGATTGTATTTGAAGGGCTCGATACGATTAGCGAAATATATTTAAACGGAAAGCTGGTAATGAAGACCAACAACATGCATTGTAAGTATGAGATGACTATTAAAGACATGCTTGAGCGTGGCGAGAACACGCTGCGTATTGACTTTACCTCGCCGATAGACTACATACTCGGCATGGATAAAAAGCTTCCGGGCTGGGCATCTTCGGATGCAACACCGGGCTTCCAACACATACGTAAGGCGCACTGCATGTTTGGATGGGATTGGGGTCCACGGTTGCCTGACATGGGTATATGGCGGCCTTGTTATATACTGGGCATCACGAAGGCATATATAGACAGCGTACAGATTCATCAAATCCATGAAAACGGCTCTGTGACAATTGATTGTGTAACTTCATTTACGAGTCTATTACCAGGTAATCATATGCATACGCAAGGCGGTACGCTTGAAGGCTTAAATATTAGCGCGATACTCAAATCCCCTGATGATAAGCAGTACACGTCTGTTACTTCCGAAACCAATCCATGCATAAGCATAAAGGTAGACGATCCACAACTATGGTGGCCGAACGGTATGGGCAAGCAGCCGTTGTATGAACTCAGCGTGTCGGTTTCTGAGCAAGGGAGCGGCGAGGTTTTGGATACATGGACCCGCCGCATCGGTCTGAGAACGCTCACAATCAAGAGGGAAAAGGACGAGTACGGCGAGAGCTTTTGCCATGTCGCAAATGGTGTGGATTTCTTCGCCATGGGTGCTGATTATATCCCCGAGGACAATATCCTCGCACGCGTAACACCGGAACGCACGCGTAAGCTGTTGGAGGACTGCGTACTCGCTAACTTTAACTGCATCCGCGTATGGGGCGGCGGTTACTATCCTGACGACTTCTTCTTTGATATATGCGACGAGCTCGGATTGGTAGTGTGGCAGGATTTCATGTTTGCGTGTGCGATGTATGATCTTACACCCGAGTTCGAGATTAATATCAGTATGGAAGCCTATGACAACATAGTACGCTTGCGTCATCACGCGTCACTCGGTCTCTGGTGCGGCAATAACGAGATGGAGATGTTTCAGCAGATGTCGATGATGGCCGAACTCTCGACACCGCTGCGTATGATGATGGGACAGCCCACCGATAATCCGCTAGGCCCGCGTAGGCACTCACATATGGCCGATTACATTGTTATGTTTGAAAAGCTGCTGCCCGATGTTGTACGTTCCTGTGATCCACAGACATATTACTGGCCCGCGTCACCCTCGAGCGGCGGATCGTTTGATGCGCCAAACGATCCAAATCGCGGGGATGTGCATTACTGGGATGTCTGGCATGGCGAAAAGCCGTTTACAGACTATAGAAACCATTATTTCCGCTATGCATCGGAATTCGGATTCCAGTCCTTCCCATGTATAGAGACCGTGGAGAGCTTTACATTGCCCGAGGATCGAAATATCTTTTCGGCGGTAATGGAACGACATCAGCGCAACGCATCCGCAAATGGTAAGATATTAAACTATCTCTCACAGATGTATCTATATCCGTATGAGTTCGAAACGTTGTTATATGCATCACAATTACTGCAAGCTGACGCGATACGTTATGGCGTAGAGCATTGGCGCAGAAATAGGGGCCGTTGCATGGGTGCGGTGTATTGGCAGCTAAACGACTGCTGGCCGGTAGCCTCGTGGGCATCGATCGATTACTTCGGACGATGGAAGGCATTGCACTACGCCGCAAAGCGTTTCTTCGCACCGGTAATGATCTCGGCTTGTGAGGAGGGATTACTCACTCAGCGTGGCAACATCAATGCGTTTTTGGAGAAGCCGATCACGAAGAGTGTGCGCATCAGTGTCTCGAACGAAAGCGGGAATGCAGTCTTCGGAACAGTCATCGTATGCTTGCGTGATAATGATGCGAAAATCATCGAGGCGTACCGCGAGGATATAACTGTCGAACCACGTTCGTCTAAATGGCTTGATACGATCGAATACCCCGAAGCGGATACTGACAGACACTATGTGAGCTACGAGTTTGTATCAGCCGGTTGTGTGGTTTCGAGCGGTACAGTATTGTTTAGTGCTCCGAAGCACTTCAACTTCCAAAAGCCTACGTTTAACGTAGAGGTAAGTAGCGACAGCGTGACGGTGACATCGGATACCTATGCACGCTATGTTCAGATCATAACGGATGATCCGGACGCGGTCTTTGAAGATAATTTCTTTGACCTGAATGCAGACAGCCGTACAGTTAAACTACTGCGCGGTAATAAAGCATTGGATGCCGGAAAGATACGTGTACGCTCGGTTTATGATATAGGTAGGTAAGGATTCTTGACCACGAATAGACGCGAACCATCCCCGCGTCTGTCCGTGGCATTTTTTTTGCCGCCTACGTATCTGCGGTTAATCCAATTATTTGACTCATTCATTAGAAATGTCTATAATGATTTTAACTGTAATTTTCTTACCAGCATGTACCAAGGTAGCTAGTTTATACCTTATAAAAGCCGAAGGGATGCCTGAATAAATGGAGAATAAGCCGGATTATAAGAAGCTGTCTATGGAGTACCACGCAAAATGGCGCGGGAAGCTCGAGGTTATATCGCGCGCACCTGTTACTAATAAGGACGAGTTGTCTGTCGCGTATACGCCGGGCGTTGCGGAGCCTTGCTTAGCTATATCGAAGGATGTCTCGCTCTCATACACATACACGCGCAGATGGAACACTGTTGCGGTCGTCACAGACGGTACAGCCGTTTTGGGCCTTGGAGATATCGGACCTGAGGCCGGTATGCCCGTTATGGAGGGCAAATGCGTATTGTTCAAGGAGTTCGGTGGGATCGATGCGATACCGCTCTGCATACGTTCGAAGGATGTCGACGAGATCGTAAAGACAGTTAGCCTGCTCGCGGGTAGCTTCGGAGGTATCAACCTCGAGGATATCGCTGCGCCGCGTTGTTTTGAGATCGAGAGACGTTTGAAAGAAGTTTGTGACATCCCGATTTTCCATGACGACCAGCATGGCACGGCTGTGGTAACCCTCGCGGGTCTCACGAACGCGATGAAACTCGTAAAGAAAAACCCTGCTGACGTGTCTGTTGTAATCTCGGGTGCGGGTGCAGCGGGCAACTCGATTGCACGTCTGATGATGCTCGCGGGTTACAAGGATATCGTGCTCTGCAATCGCAAGGGTGCGGTGACCGCCGATGTGAAGTATGACAATGACGAGCTCAATACAATAGCCGCTATGACGAACCCGAAGCGCAAAGCCGGTTCGCTTGCAGATGTTATGAAGGGCGCCGATATATTTATCGGTGTATCGGCACCGGGTATCGTGACCGAGGATATGGTACGCTCGATGGCAAAGGATCCGTTGATCTTTGCCATGTCTAACCCCGTACCTGAGATCATGCCCGATATGGCTGCAAAGGCCGGCGCGAGGGTTATAGCGACAGGACGTTCGGATTTCCCGAATCAAATAAACAATGTACTTGCGTTCCCTGGGATATTTAGGGGGGCGTTGGATGTCTTGGCAAGCGATATCAATGACGCAATGAAGCTAGCGGCTGCACATGCTTTATCGGCGGCGATACCGGACGATGAAATTCGTGAGGACTATATTATACCGTCGCCGTTTGACAAGTCCGTGGTCAAAATCATGGCCGAAGCTGTCGCACAGGCTGCAAGGGATTCAGGCGTGGCAAGGGGATAGACTAATAGCGGTTACTACAAAATAATGAGGAGGCCATTATGTTAAACGTAGCAATGATCAGCTTTTGGCATGTACATGCAGATGGATACGCAAGGGAGTTTAACGAGAACGAGAATTCACGTATATCTGTAGTTTGGGACGAGAATCCCGAACGCGGAAAGGAAAAGGCAGCACAGCTCGGGGTTGATTTTGAGGCAGATCTCGATACATTGCTGAAAAGACCCGATGTGGATGCCGTATGCATAACCACACCGACTGCAATGCACAAGGATGTAATGATCGCCTGTGCAAACGCAAAGAAACATATCTTTACAGAAAAGGTACTTACACTGACAAATGAGGATGCATATGCGGTTAGAGATGCTGTCATCAATAGCGGCATTAAGTTCTTGATCTCGTTCCCGCATCGGACATTCCCTGAAAACCTGCTCGCAAAGAAAATCATAGACGAGAAGCTGATCGGTGATGTAACACTGCTGCGTGTACGCAATGCACATAACGGATCTTCAAGAGGATGGTTACCACCACATTTCTATGATGAAAAGGAATGCGGCGGTGGCGCTATGATGGACCTCGGTGCGCATCCCATGTATCTGACGGCTTGGCTGATGGGCAAGCCGCAATCAATGAAGTCAATATTTACAAAATATACTAAGCATGAGGTAGAGGACAACGCGGTTTCGATCATGGAATATGAAAACGGCGCGATCGCAATAGCAGAGACCGGCTTTGTATCGGACGCAAGCCCATTCGCATTGGAACTCTATGGCACGAAGGGCACATACCTGTTTACGGGGCCCAATCGTGAGGTACAGGTGCGCCTGTCCGATGAGCCTGCACCCGTAAACGGTTGGACATCCTCGATCGATCTGCCAAAGGCATTACCGCAGCCGATACAGCAATTTGTAGATGGTGTAATCAATGACAAGCCGATGCTGTTTGATATAAATGAAGCGGTAACACTGACGGAAATGATGGTAATGGCATATGCAGGCAGATAAAGACCGCGTAGTGCTAAAGCTCAGCGGCGAAGCGCTCGCGGGCCGAAGCGGCGGGATGTATGACGACGCGGTCATAGATGAGATCGCGGGTCAACTAAAACAGGTTCAAGCCGAGGGTATTCAGATATCGCTCGTGGTAGGTGGCGGCAATATTTGGCGCGGTGTAAAGGCCAAGCAGGATATGGACCGCACGAAATCTGATCAGATCGGTATGCTTGGCACTGTAATGAATGCAATTTACATGAGTGAGCAGTTTAAAAAGTCCGGCCTCTTGTCTACGGTTATGACACCGTTTGCGGTGGGCGCGTTCACACAACTGTTTTCAAAAGACCTTGCGCTGAAGCTGATGTCCGAGGGTCATGTGATCATAAATGCGGGCGGCAGTGGTCATCCGTTTTTTTCGACGGATACGATCACAGCGTTGCGCGCGGCTGAGCTCGATGCGAGCTGCGTGCTCTATGCAAAGAGTGTAGACGGCGTGTATGACAAGGATCCGTCGAAGTACAGTGACGCAAAGCGCTTTAAGACTGTTTCATACAAAAAGATACTGCATGACAACTTGGATGCCTCGGATATTGCGGCGATGAGCATATCGTCAGATGTGGATATGGATTCACTGATATTTGGGCTGTTAGACAATAAAGGGAATGTCCAGAAAGACTGCTTGGTTAATGCGTGCCTGCTGGCTGTAGGTAGAAATGCCGATATCTCGGCAACACGCGTGGCGAAGTTTTTAGAGGAGGAATACGATGGTTAAGTCTTACGAGGAAAAGATGAAAAAGACGGTGGAGAGCTACGAGGCTGAGTTGAATACAATCCGCGCAGGCCGTGCCAATCCGCATGTGCTGGATAAGATTACGGTGGATTACTTCGGGGTGGAGACACCGCTAAATCAGGTGGGTAATGTATCTGTGCCCGAACCGCGCATGATACAGATACAGCCTTGGGATTCGAGTATGCTAAAGCATATTGAAAAGGCTATCCAGACCTCAAATCTCGGCATAAACCCATCAAACGACGGCAAGGTCATCCGCCTTGTGTTCCCCGAATTGACCGAGGAAAGGCGCAAGACCCTTACTAAAGAAGTCAAGAAAAAGGCCGAGGATTTTAAAATCGCTTTGAGAAATGTCCGTAGGGATGCGATGGAGGCCTTTAAAAAGGCTGAGAAGAAGGGTGAAATGACTGAGGACGATTTAAAGAACAATGAGGCCCAGCTTCAAAAGCTCACGGATAAGTATATCGAGGAAATCGAGAAACGCATGGAAGCAAAGAGCAAAGAAATTATGTCAATATAAGAAATAAAATAGCATTAATCCCCCGATATCATCGAAATGGAGACGGGGGATTTTTTGCAAGAATTCCGAGGTGAATTTATGCCGCGTACTATACCGCAGCATGTAGCTATTATTATGGATGGCAACGGGCGCTGGGCCAAGAAGCGTTTTCTGACAAAGGCAGCCGGGCACCGTGCGGGCGCAAAGGCGCTCAGATCACTCGCAACAGAAGCCGAAAAGATTGGTATTAAATACCTTACGGTTTATGCGTTTTCTACCGAGAACTGGAAGCGACCTAAAGACGAAGTCGATGCGCTGATAAAATTGTTGCGCGAATATATACAGGAATATATAGACGACTCAAATAAAAATAACATGCGCATCAGTGTAATTGGTGATGTAAGTCGACTAGACGAAGATCTACAGGGCAAGATACGTATGCTCGAGGATATAACAAAGCACAAGGACGGACTGCATGTTATCATAGCGATGAATTATGGCGGACGTGACGAGATCACACGCATGGCGCGTATGATTGCGGAGGAAGTAAAAAATGGAGGATTAAATCCACAGAATATTGACGAAAATCTTATTAACGCATATTTAGATACTAAGGACATACCGGATCCCGACCTACTGATACGTACGAGCGGTGAGATGCGGTTAAGCAATTTCCTGCTATGGCAATCAGCATATTCGGAGTTTGTATTCAACGACAAATTGTGGCCGGATTTTACGATCAATGATTTGAATGCGGCTATTGACATATACAACGACCGTGATAGACGTTATGGCGGTCGATAGGTTTCATTAATACACAAACGGAGGTTTTCTAATGTTAAAACGTATCATCACAGGCATTGTCGGCTTTCCGCTGATTGTTGCCGTGGTGTATTTCGGCGGAGGGGTGTTGCAGCTATCGCTCCTGGCACTCGCGCTTATAGGCTTATGGGAATTTTATACCTGTATGAGCAAGCAGGTAAAGCGTATCCATATGATTGGCTTTATCTGCACCGTTGTCTATTACCTCGGGATCAATTCTGTCTACGACAGTTCCTTATTCTTTATAATGATGACGCTGTTTATTATCTCCGTGCTCGTGTTCATGGTTATCTTTCATGAAAAGATCAATCTCTACGACTCTGCGATAACGATATTCGGCTTCTTCTATGTCGCGTTCTTGCTGTCGTTTATATATCTCGTTCGTATGCATGTCAGAGGGCCGTTCTTCGTATGGTTGATTTTTATCTGTGCGTTCGGTTCGGATACCTTCGCATATTTTACCGGGCGCATGTTCGGTAAGCATAAACTCTGCCCAACTTTGAGCAAAAATAAAACCGTCGAGGGCGCGGTGGGTGGTGTTGTAGGTGCCGCTCTGATAGCAAGCCTTTACGGGTACATCATTACAAAGGCCTTCGGCGCATCGGTAGCCGATCTTCGGATTACGTTCTATTGCGCTGTAATCGGTACAGCGGGTGCGGTCGTATCCATATTCGGCGATCTGACTGCCTCTGCGATCAAGCGTCTCACGGGCTTAAAGGACTTCGGCAAGATATTCCCTGGGCATGGTGGCGTACTCGATCGATTTGATTCCGTTTTGTTTACGGCCCCGATTGTTTATATGGTCATGATATTACTGATGAGGTTAGGTCTATGAAAAACATATCAATACTCGGCTCGACAGGCTCTATAGGTACACAGGCACTCGATGTCATAACAAGTTTATCTACGGATTCTACGGAGACATATAAGGTTGTGGGGCTTGCCGCAAACACGAATATCGAACTGCTTGAGAAACAATCGCGCACCTTTTCGCCCGAGGCGGTCGCCGTTTATGATGCTGCGGCAGCCAAGGTTTTAACCGCAAGGCTTTCGGATACGCCTATACGTGTATATGAGGGCATGCAAGGCCTCAAAACCATTGCTGCACTCGATAATGCTGATACAGTGTTGAATGCCTTGGTAGGTAGCATAGGCATGTTGCCTACGCTTGCAGCGATAGATGCGGATAAGGATATCGCTCTCGCAAACAAGGAAACGTTAGTGAGTGCGGGCAATGTGGTGATGGCGCGTGCTAAAGATAAAGGCGTCAGCATCTTACCTGTAGACAGCGAGCATTCAGCTATCTTTCAATGCCTCAGCGGAAACGGTAAAAATGCATCGGAGAACCCAATCGAAAAAATATTTCTCACGGCCTCGGGTGGTGCATTCAGGGGCATGAATGCGGCTGAGACGCGATATAAAACAGCTGAGGATGCGTTGAGACATCCTATTTGGTCGATGGGCAAGAAGATTACGATAGACTGCGCAACTATGATGAACAAGGGCTTTGAGGTCATTGAAGCCAAGTGGCTGTTTGACCTTGAACCCTCACAGATCGAGGTTTTGGTACATCCGCAGAGCATCATACATTCTATGGTTTCATATCAGGATGGCTCTATTATCGCGCAGTTGGGTTTGCCTGATATGCGCTTGCCTATAGCATATGCGCTTACATACCCCAAACGCATGAAAAGCGATTGGACGCGCGTTGATTTTCAGACATTGAACGCACTCACGTTTGACAAGCCCGATTATGAGTCGTTTCCATGCCTCGGGCTAGCGTATGAGGCGTTACGTATAGGTGGTACCGCACCAGCTATTGTAAATGCTGCGAATGAGGAAGCTGTGACGGCGTTTATCGAAGGGCGGATATACTTTTATCAAATACCCGCATTAATAGAAAGTGCACTTTCGTCATACAATGTTATCAGTAACCCAGATATCGGAGATATCCTTGCGGCGGACGAGGCGGCTCGGCGTATGACGATAGAAAACATCTCGGAGGTGTTAGCTTGTCAATAATCATTGCTATTTTAGTATTCGGCATAATTGTATTACTGCATGAGTTCGGCCACTATATATCCGCACGTCGATGCGGCGTGTTGGTCGAAGAATTCGCCATCGGCATGGGACCGAAGATATATGCGTTTCAAAAGGGTGACACGCTGTACTCGATCAGGCTGCTTCCGTTAGGCGGTTTTTGTAAGATGCTCGGCGACGAAGCTGAGAGTAGCGATACACGTTCGTTTACTAATAAAACAATGGGTCAGCGTGCGATCATCCTCTCGTCGGGTGCGCTGATGAATTTTGTTCTTGCGTTTGTGTTGTTCGCGGGTATTGCGCTATTGAACGGTTTTTATGTACCAGCCGTCAGGGCTGTGATGCCGGGTTCCCCGGCTGAGGCTGCAGGCTTACAGATTGGTGATCGTGTTACAAAGATCAACGGATCTGGGATCAATATATTTGAAGACTGGATCTACGCACTTTCCACGATAGACGGCAGACCTATGGATATTGAATATAAACGCAACGGTCAGCTTTACTCGAGCACGATAACCCCATACCGCGATGAAACAACAGGTGAATACAAGATCGGTTACACCCCTGATGTAGCGCTCGGCTTGTTTGAAAAGCCCGCAGAGGGTTTCAAGCGCGCAGGTTTTATCGAGGCACTCTCGAACGGGTTTTATAAGATATTGTTTTATATAAAGGTCACTATCACCGGTGTGATACGGCTGTTTACGTTCAAGATGAATGTGTCTGAGATGTCGGGTGTCATCGGGGTTGTGTCCGTTATCAACGATGCATATACGACGACAATCGCCCAGAGTATATTGTCTATGGTACTAACCATGCTGAATCTATGCGCGGTTTTGAGCGCAAACCTCGGTGTATTTAACCTGCTACCCATACCGGGCTTAGATGGCGGACGGCTTGTGTTTGTAGGGCTTGAATTTATCCGCAGAAAACCCATTTCACCGGAACGCGAAGGCTTTGTTCACTTCATGGGCTTTGTGTTCCTGATACTACTCGCTGTAGTAATCGCATACAGCGATATTAGGAAGATCGTATGACAAACGCAACCATCACAACCTACAGCGGCATACACTTTACCCCGGCGTCGCCGAGACCCGAGGATATTTCTATATATGATATCGCACACGCATTGTCTCTGCTGTGTCGAGCTAATGGGCATTTCCATGAGTTCTTCTCAGTTGCCGCCCATGCAATAAACTGTGCGGAGGAAGCCAAAGCGCGCGGATATTCCCCCAGGGTGTGCCTTGCCTGTTTGCTACATGACGCGAGCGAGGCATATCTGTCAGACATCACTCGTCCTGTAAAAGCTATCTTGCCAATATATTTGGAAATCGAAGCGGTATTGTAAAACGCGATCTACAACAAATACATTAGCAAACCGCTCGATGAAGACGAACTGGTATTGGTAAAGGCTGTTGACGATGCGATGCTGTATCATGAGTTGGATTATTTTATGAATAAGAGGATACTGGACGAGGAGCCGAAGTTGGCCGGCATGCCGGATTTTAAGTTTAACGGTTTTGAGCCGACCGAAAAGAGATTCTTAGAGCTGTTCGAGAACTTATCCGACTATTAGGAGATGTGCCAGAGGGGGGAATACAGATATGAATATAATACCTATACGGCTAAAACGAAACACTGTAAGGATTGGTTCTGTAGCGATTGGAGGGGATCATCCGATTCTCGTGCAGTCGATGACCAATACAAAGACCTCCGATGTGGATGCAACCGTCTCACAGATTCATCGGCTTGAGGCGGCGGGATGTGAGCTCGTGCGGGTTTCCGTACCCGATCAAGCATCCGCAGATGCATTGCCGGATATTATACGCCGTATACACATACCTATAGCCGCCGATATACACTTCGACTATCGGCTTGCTCTCGCGGCGATAGCCGCCGGTGTGGACAAGCTACGTATCAATCCGGGCAATATCGGCTCTAGGGAGCGTGTTGCAGAGGTCGTAAAGGCCGCAAAGGGACGCGGCGTACCGATACGCATCGGTGTAAACGCGGGTTCGCTCGAAAAAGACATCCTCGAGAAATATCATGGCGCAACACCTGAGGCACTAGCCGAGAGCGCGATGAACCATGTTCGCATACTGGAGGAACTGGATTTTACGGATATCGTGATATCGGTAAAGGGATCGGATGTTACGTTGACTGTAGCGGCGTATGAACGACTTGCGGAGCTCTGTGCATATCCGATGCATATCGGTGTAACGGAGGCCGGTACGGTTTACGGAGGTTCCATAAGGTCGGCGGTCGGCATAGGCATCATGTTACATAAGGGGATAGGCGATACCATACGTGTTTCGCTCACGGGTGATCCGGTCGACGAGATATGCTGTGCGAAGGAGATTTTAGAGGCATTGAAGCTCAGACGCTTCGGGTTCAATTTGATTTCTTGCCCGACCTGCGCGCGTACTAATATTGATATACAATCTATAGCAGAAAAGTTGCTCGAGATGCGCGATAAAATACCGCCACATCTAACGATCGCCGTAATGGGTTGCGTAGTGAACGGCCCCGGTGAGGCGCGGGACGCGGACTTTGGAATTACGGGCGGAAACGGCGAAGGATTGATCTTCAAGAAGGGTGAAGTAGTAAAAAAGGTACCCGAGGAACAACTCTTGGGCGCGTTGATCGAGCTCATAGGAATACAGTAATATTGTTGTCAAGGTTGATGGATGTTTTGGAGGTATAGATGACGGAAACGGACATCATGGGCATTGTGTCATACATAAAAGAGGTCAGCCCCATATGCGCGGCGTTACTGCGTAAGGCGACCTGGGATGTAAGCGGCAGCACATGCAATGTTTATTTGAGCAAGGCCAATAAAGCTATGCTCTCACGCAAGGAAATAAAGCAAGCTGTAAATGATTATGTGTATCATCATGTAAATGCAGGCTTAGCAGTAGACTTTGTCGAAGGGGAATGCGCAAACGGCTTACGCATGCCCGAGATAGAGATCGAGCCAGAGGAAGAGGTATATACACCGCCTGTGGCTTCGGGAATGCCTTCAGGAGAGAGCTTTCGCCCAAAACCCGCTTCGGGTAATGGCAACTCCTTTTCCAATAAATTTGGAGGCCAGCAGAAATTTCAGAACCGCTCAAATATAAAGATTGAAGCCGAGGCGACACCGGAGGATATAGCATCAGCACGACGCTTATCAGACAGCCTTACAAACGACGAGGAGATCACCGTCTGCGGAAAGTTGT
>CAYURR010000054.1:0-16267 GCA_964446745.1 uncultured Defluviitaleaceae bacterium
TGGGCGTGGACAAGCACAATCTGCAATTTTCTGTATATGAGATGCTTTTGGATAAATGTTATTTGGAGGATGCCATGTGTGATACGGTTGTAAGCGGCTTATCACTTTTGCCCGCAAACATCGAGCTCGCGGGTGCTGAGATTGAGCTTATAGACAATCCTAAGCGCGAATACGTCCTCAAGGGTTACTTGGACAATATTAAATATCTATACGACTACATATTGATCGACTGTCCGCCGTCGTTAAACATGCTTACGATCAACGCATTGACGGCTGCGGATACCGTGCTTGTGCCGTTGCAGTGTGAGTATTTCGCGCTCGAGGGCCTCACGCAGCTCATGCGTACGATCGACCTCGTAAACCGCCGTCTTAACCCAAAGCTGCAGGTCGAAGGGATCGTATTCACGATGTTTGATGCGCGCACTAACCTCTCCATGCAGGTAGTCGACGAGGTCAAGCAACACCTGGACAAGCACGTATACAGAACGATCATCCCGCGCAACGTGCGCTTGAGCGAAGCGCCGAGCCACGGGGTCCCCATCACGCTCTACGACGAAAAATCCAAGGGAGCCGAAAGCTACATGGCCCTCGCGCAAGAGGTTATAAACAGGCGCTTTGCCGTGGGAGGTAAGCTATGAACACAAATTCGGAATTGAACGAGAGCCGGCGTGCCGATGCCGCCGACGTCATCCTGCAAAAGCGGCGCGAATCCGGAAGCGCCGGCAAACGTGGTCTCGGAAAGGGTTTGGGCGCGCTTTTGACCGGTGTGAGTGCGTCCCACAGCGAGCCTGAAACCCCCGAGGTCGTTCCGACCAACGGGGTCACATATGTGGACATAAACAAGATCGAACCGAACAGCGGACAGCCTCGAAAACGTTTTGACGACGACATGTTAAGCGAGCTCGCCGAATCGATAAAGGCTGTGGGCATCATCCAACCGCTGATCGTAAACGACGATAACGGGAGGTATACAATCATAGCGGGCGAGCGCAGATGGCGGGCCGCGCGCAAGGCGCATCTGACCGAGGTGCCCGTGATCGTAAAAAACTACACACCCGCTGAAGCACTACAGATAGCACTTATTGAGAACATACAACGTCAGGATCTAAACCCTATTGAAGAAGCTGCGTGCTTTAAGCGTCTAATAGACGATTTCTTTTTTACACAAAACGACATAGCAGAGCGCATCGGCAAGAGCCGTGCGACCGTTTCCTACGCGATGAGTCTATTGAATTTACTACCGCATACGCAGGATCTGATCATAGACGGTATGCTTTCGGCCACGCATGGGCGTGTATTATTGCAGCTAAAAGACCAAGCTAATGAAAGCCTGTGCGCCGAAACCATCATCGAAAAATCCCTAAATATGGCGCAATCCGAGGCACTAGTCAAAACCCTTAATGAAGGAGAACGCAAGGTTCCGGACTTTTACGCGCACAAGACCCACTATACGAACTTCGAGGAAGAACTTGCGGACCTTTTGGGCACAAAGGTCTCTATACAGCAGGGCAAGAAGAAGGGCAAGATAGAGATAGAATTCTTTTCACCGGACGAGCTGGATCGACTCGTCGGGATGATTAAGGGGGAACAGTATGGTAACAACTAATGCGCCTTGGCTCGGCTACGTGCTGATCGGAGGCGGGGTGCTGCTTGTGCTTGCGCTAGGCGGTCTGATCACACTCTGCGTGATGTATCTAAAGCTCAAGAAACGGATCGATCGTTTCATGGGCTCAAAGAGCCAACGGCACAATCTCGAGGCCATGCTCACAAGCTGCCTCGAAAGCGTGAGCGAGGTCGACAGCAAGTACGCAAGCGTTGTGTCTGATCTGCAAAGCATGCGCGAGAGGCTGCGCTTTTGCGTGCAGAAGGTCGGATGTGTGCGCTACAACCCGTTCAACGATATGGGCGGGGACCTGAGCTTTACGCTCGCGTTACTGGACGAGAACGACAACGGCGTTGTACTGAATACGATGCATAGCAGGGATGTTTCGTATACATATTGCAAAGCCATCCAGCAACGCCACAGCAACTACACGCTGTCCGAAGAAGAGGAAGAAGCCATAGCGTTAGCCATTGGCGAGGAATCAAACTTGAAAGCGGTCAGGTAAAAAGTTATAATACTAATCATCTATTAAGGGGAGGTAAGGAAATGGAAAGAGACATTTTAGGTAAGATGGTCCTACCCAATGAATTGTTGGATATCATAAACACCGAAGGGATGGAAATTGTCATACCCGGTTCTCGCGAAGAGTTAAACGAGCTTGCGATGGGTTCCTCTGACGCGCTCACATACGAGGTCAACTTTGATGTAGAGGGCAAGGGTAAGGTTCGTGAGGCCCACCTGGTTAAGTGCAAAAACGGTATCGTCGTCAACTACGACGATATGTACATGCGCCGCAGAGATCCCGACAGCTTGGTCATAGCTGACCATTTGCCGACAGATAAAATCACTCACGAGGAGCGTTTCGGTACCAAGTTCGACAGCATCCGCACAGAGACCTTTGCATGGCTCAAGCAGCAAAAATCGCTGATTGTTATGCCGTTCATGTCCGGTAACGGCGCTATGAACCTCGGCTACAATTCTATCTTGGTCGTACCGACAAACGCCGCGTTCTTCGCTGCCGCATTGGCCGACATCCAAGGTTTTATACCTAAGGACGAGATCCCGAACTTCTTTAAGCCAAAGGCGATAGTGTATGTGGCACCGCCGTTTAGACATATGTATTATGAGGGCAAGCAGGTGGTTATACACAATCGTCTGTTTGATCTACATGAGGTCTTCTCATACAACCTCTATCCGGGCCCGAGCGCTAAGAAGGGTATCTATAGCGTCCTTCTTAACATCGGCGAGCAGGAGAAATGGGTCACATTGCACGCATCGACGGTCAGAACCGTTACACCATACGAGCTTACGCTCACGATCTTACATGAGGGCGCAAGCGGCGGCGGTAAGTCCGAGATGATAGAGCAATTCCACCGCGAGCAGGACGGCAAGCTGCTATTGGGCACAAACACCGTAACCGGCGAGCGCATCGTGCTCACGATCATGGACTCCTCGGAGCTGCATCCGGTAACGGACGACATGGCACTCGCGCATCCGTCGCTGCAAAACAACAGCAACAAGCTCGTCGTTGCCGACGCGGAGGACGGTTGGTTCGTGAGGGTCAACCATATCACCAAATACGGCACCGACCCCGATATCGAGAGCAATACAATACATCCGGAGAAACCGCTTGTATTCTTAAATATGGATGCATCCCCGGGCTCGACCTGTCTGATCTGGGAGCCTATCATGGACGCACCGGGCAAGCCATGCCCGAACCCGCGCGTTATCATGCCGCGTACGTTTGTCAAAAACCACATCGACGGCGCCGTGGAGGTTGATATCCGCAGCTTTGGTATACGCACACCACCAACCACAAAGCAAAACCCGAACTACGGTATCGTGGGCATGTTCCATGTTTTACCGCCTTCACTCGCATGGCTCTGGAGGCTTACAGCCCCGCGCGGCCATAACAACCCGAGTATCGTAGATAGCGGCGGCATGAAGTCCGAGGGTATCGGCTCATACTGGCCGTTTGCTACGGGCAAGATGGTCGACCAAGCCAATCTGCTTTTGGACCAGATTTTGCGCACAACCGAAACACGCTACATCCTGATCCCGAACCAATACATCGGCGCTTACAAGGTCGGTTTTGCGGGACAGTGGGCTACACGTGAATACCTCTCACGTAGGGGCGGTTCGAACTTCAGACCCGAATCCCTTGAGGAGGCACGCTGCCCGATCCTCGGCTACGCACTCAAGCATGTAAAGATCGACGGTACCGATATACCAAAGGGTATCCTGCAGGTACATCATCAGCCTGAGGTCGGCACAGAGGGCTATGACGAGGGCGCAAAGATTCTCACGACCTTCTTCAAAAACGAGCTCCAGAACTTCCTTACAAAGGATCTGATGCCGTTAGGCAAGCGCATCATAGAGGCCTGCCTGAACGACGCAACGGTTTCCGAGTATCTCGAATTGATCCCTAGAATGTAATATATGACTAAACCCTTTGCCACGGATGCGTATACAATCTATAGCTGCATCCGTGGCAAGGTTTTGTTCTCGAAAGGGGTATACTATGGCACCACAGGGCAAACCCTTATATAAACGTTTGAGCTATAAAGCCATGTTGTTGGGCTTTATTTTTATTGCCTTGACACTCGTGTTCATAGTCGGAATATTTCCTAATAACGATGCGGTGATCATCCGCAGCGAACACAGCAAGCCGTTTAACGACAACTGGCTCTTTGAAAACGAGAATCGGTTCATAGACCTGCCGTACATAGCAGATGCACCGGCAAACGACATCGTTACAATATCCAAGGTCCTACCGGATGTCTTTGAGAGCAGCGCAATGTCCATGTCGTTTATCTCCTCTCTGCAATCGGTCACCGTCAGCATTGATAACACGGTGATCTACGAATATTGCCAGCAACCCGATCGTTATTTCGATGTACAGCCTGCCCCGGCATGGCATGTAATACGCCTCTCCCCCGACATGATCGGCAAAACCCTAAAACTCAGCTTTTCATCTCCATACTCCGAATACGCGGGCGTTCTAAACGGCATAGAGATCGGCAGCAAGTTTGCTACGGTCAGCACATTCTTAGAGGAGCGAGTATTAAGTATTGCCCTTTGCTTTGTAATTTTTATATTCGGAATATTTGCTATCGCGATTTATTTGTTTATGCAAAACAAGCTACCCGAACTTAACGGGCTGCTGTACTTGGGTCTATTTTCCATGCTGATCTCGCTCTGGTCCGCCTGTGAAACCAAGGCTATGCAGATATTTACCGGAAACGTACAGATGATTATGTTCGTAACCTTCCTGTCTATCATGTTGTTCCCTATCGCGTTTTTAATGTTTTTTAGGGATCGCTTTAAAGGCAAAATAAAAGCCGCCTACAATGCGCTGATCTGCATCTTTGGCGCCTATTTCATCGTGACCGTTATATTACAGGTCCTCAGTGTTATAAACTTCAACGACTTCTTTATTTATTTCCTAATTGCAATATTTATTATGATGGGTTTTGTATTCTGGAGCGTTTGCTACGCTTATATAAAAAATAAGACCGGCATCAATCTGATCCCAATCATCGCTGTTTCATTATTACTATGCTTAGCCACTGTAGACTTTTATCGTTACATGTTCGGCAAGCTTTCGCTGACGAGCTATGCCGATACAACATCATTTTCGCGTATCGGGATTTTACTCATGATCTCCTCGCTCGGATATTCCCTAACAAAGCAATTAATCAGCCTGTACTCCGAAAGTGCAAAGGCTGAAATATATAAATCCCTTGCTCATACCGACAGCCTGTCCGGTCTTAAGAACCGAGCCTATATGTCCGAGGTATACCCAAGGATTTTTAACGATGCAATGCGCAACCATCAACCATTTTCAGTTATTATCATCGATATAGATAACTTTAAGCCCTATAACGACAACTACGGTCACTTATGTGGGGATAATGTAATAAAGTCCGTCGCCAACGCCCTATCCGCATCAGTGAGCCGTCCGTTGGATACTGTAATACGTTATGGCGGCGAGGAATTTCTCGTGATCCTGCCGAATGTAAACACGGAGGGCGCAATATTTATCTCACAAAAGGTCCGTAATGAGATTTCAGCCCTGAAACTCCCTCACGAGTATAGCTCTACATCCGCGTTTGTAACCGTGTCTCAGGGCATCTATAGTGCGATACCGAGACAGGGTGACAACATCGACATCTTTATCGATATTGCAGACAAGGCACTGTACCGTGCAAAGCAAAAGGGCAAGGATAGGTATGAGGTGTAAAATAATGGAACTGTTACGTTGCAATCCGCTTTCTCTGTATTTCTGATAAGGCTAAATCATTTAATGCTTTTGCCAGTTCATTTGGATTGACCGCATTTGCCCCTTCCTTTCTTCTATAAAACAGATAAAAAAAGCCTTCTCTATCGCTCTTCCTTGATGTTAAAGCATTGGATATATCTACAAATTTAGACGGCACATTAAGATGCCAAAATTTAATTTTTATTTTCTCGAATTCGATATTACCAAACCCGCTATTAAACTGTTTTGCGCTTATAACAGCAAAATCGAAATCTATGCCCCGTTCAACAGAAAAATCATATAAAAAGTTAACCCATCTCAAGTGTTTTTCTTTAATCACAATCTGCTTACTATATTTCCTTGCACGATCCTTATCTGACTTTTCTAATTCATCAGTTAATTTCTTTAACTCAGCTATTTCATTTTGTAGTGCTTTTAATGTTTCAATATTAATCTCCGCAGAGCGTTTTAATGAATTTAGGACTTTGACCAGTTCATCGAATTCTTCTTCAATAGTTCTGCACACCTCGCTGCCGTACACAGTATTGAATATAGCTTTATATTCAGATTCCGATTTCCAAAACGGGTGTCTTCTATCATTTCTGGAAAAATACTCTTTCACTAATGCATCATCTGTAATATTTTTCATTAGAAACATAATATCAGTATCATTTAATAGTCGTATAACTCCACCATTATCTATCTCTTTGCCACCTTCCGTCAGGCAATCATATGTAAACAAATTACTAATTTTTACGTTAATTACCTCGATGCCATGCTTTAGCAAATATGCATCGTATTGGATAGCGGGATGATCTTGGATCCATTTCCTCTCTGAATCATGGGCGTAAATAGCATTTTCAATCACAGTAAGTGCCCCTTGCTCAAATGCCAATTCCCAAGCATCATCCGTATTACAGATTATGGTACTACTTAACAACCTTTCATAATCAATTGCCACTGTATTAAACCCTGTAAAATAAGCATCCCTTATTAAGTAATCGAGTTTATCTACATCTATTAATTTAGAGTTTAACATAGAAATAAAGCAATTTAGTATGCTCTTTTCTTCATTTATCTCTTTGAGATACTGATATCCCAAAATACAGCGCGCAAAAAACCCTTTACAGCTAGTATCTTCAAATAATGACGCATATGCTTTTAACGCCACAATAACGCTCATTAACTCGTGAGGAGCAGCAGAAAAATTCTTCGTCTCTTTTTCATCCTCGAAAAGGCTATCTTCTGCCAATACCCCTATTTCTTGATGCAACTTAGATTTGGCTTCATCCTGAGTTAAATAAAACCCCTCTCCGGTATGGGAGAAGGGTGCGTGTCCTATATCATGCAATAAACATGCATATAAAAATACTTGTATATATTTCCTTACTCTATCTTCAGATAATATTTCTAACTTACTCAACGATCTTTGTATTGACTTTGCTGCCAATTCCCCTAAATACATCACACCCAATGAGTGCGCAAAACGATTGTGTACCGATGATGGATATAACGGGGAGTAGCTTGTTTGCATTATATATCTAAGGCGCTGAAAGTTAGGTGTGTCAATAATCTTGTTAACAACTTCATAATTAAGATTTATGTACCCGTAAATCGGATCCTTTAACCTTTTCATGGCTCAAGCTCCAATCCCTAAAGCACTTATAGAACGCTGATCCATAAAAGCCTTCATAACCTTAACAGATAAATAACTCCTAAATTTTTCCCATAGATCATCAATCGTAATACCTGACTTTAGGCGAACCCCCTCACCTGCATCAGATGAAAATGGCTCAAAGTAGTCCGAGTAATCACGTAAGAACTCATTGGTGCTGTTTTTAGAAAACATGAGAACAGCTCGTTCGCCGTTTTCATGTAACAGTTTTACAACAACCGTACCGTAATCGTCGAGTTCTTTAAATAGAACATTGCGCTTGAGTTTCCCCTCAAGCAACTCGATTAATGCGTTTGCAACCAAGTCTTCTATCCCAATATAAATATACATGATTACTCCCCTAATCTAATCATAGCTAATGACTATCTCATACAGTCTATGATGATCATTTGTACAAAGAACATTCCTCAACACAAATAATAATGTAAACAAAAAGACAAACCTATCCATAATTATTCATAATGACTACAAATAATAAAGGTTTGTCTTTTTATATACAGTTCTTTCTGCGGATGACAGGACTTGAACCTGCACAGAGTTGCCTCCATAAGAACCTGAATCTTACGTGTCTGCCAATTCCACCACATCCGCGTGTTGTCCACGGGCAATAGTATACTCATAACACAATCACCTGTCAAGTTTCTTGATAATCTTCTTTTGAACAAATCTAAAAAGTATTGCAAAACGGGCGTATGTGGGGTATGATAGCCTCAGCATCACTATGGGAGGTGTAGATTTGATCTATGTGAAGGTAGGCCAGCTAAAACCCGGAATGGTCCTGGCAAAAAGCGTGCTGTCAAACATTAACTACATATCCTTGATAGCTAGGGGTCAGGTTTTAACTGAATCGATTATCAAGCGTTTAGATCAATACCATCTGCCCGGTGTCTATATAGAGAGCGAGCTCAGCAACGATATAGTTGACGAAGAGTTTTTCTCACCGGTTTACAAGCGTGAGATCATGCAGACCGTAAAGAATTGTTTTACCGATTTCCAGCAAAACAGGAACATTTCCCCTGCCCTGCTAAAGGAATTTAGCGGCTTGGCAGAGAGCCTTATATTAAATATATTGGAAAACAAGGACCACCTTTTAAATATTATGGAGCTCAAGGATTACGACTCCTACATATTCACACATTGTTTATATGTCGCGATATTGAATGTCTTGACCGGTGCGAAGCTAAAGCTCAATAACCGGGCGTTGCAGGATCTCGCACTCTGCGGCCTGCTACACGATGTCGGTAAGCTCGATATCGATCCGGACATCTACAACAAAACAGGCCAGCTGACTGAAGAGGAGCGCAAGGAGGTGCAGATGCACCCGGTGTATTCGTACAACCGCCTCAAGGATAGCGCCTCGAAGCCCAAGCTTTCCATACTCAAGGGCATACTCTATCATCACGAGCGCGTGGACGGCAACGGATATCCGAGCGGCCTTTCGGGCGATGACATCCCGATCTACGCACGCATAACAGCCGTCTCGGACGTATATGACTCCCTGACATCCAACCTACGCTATCGCCATGCCTGCATGACCCACGAGGCTATCGAGTACATAATGGGCTGTGGTGGTACGCACTTTGATCTGCCTGTTATGAAGGCGTTTCTAAAGACTGTTACGGCATACGCACCGGGTATGGTCGTGAGCCTGTCAGACGGCAGTATCGGTGTCGTGGTCAAGAACAACCCCGAGAACACGTTAAGGCCGCGCGTTCGCTTGATTTCACCGGAGAGCGCATTAGGCCAGACTATAGACCTATATTCGGATAACAAGTATTACAACATCACGGTCAGGGGCACATTGGACGAAAAGCACCCGATCCCTTCCGTTCTGGGCTAAAATGTATCGATACCATGCCTGATACCGGAGGTTAAAATGAACAGCAACAATCTATTGGATTTTCTACGCGGAACCGTATTCTTTGTGCTCAATATCGTATTGAGTGTGGTTATATTGGGTTTAACCGTGTATTTTATCGTTTTCTATACAGGCAAGGCCTACGACTACGGTCAAAAGCTCGCGCTCGAGATGTATGAGGAAAAACCCGATGAATCGGTCGAGGTCACGATACCCGAGGATGCCACGATCGATGAGGTCGCGTCTCTGCTCGAAAAAGAAGGCATCATCGCAAACGCGTTATTGTACCGAGTTGAGAATATGCTCAAGGGCAGCGCGGGTAATTATACGGGCGGCACGTTCACGTTAAATATGAATATGGATGCGTCCGAGATCAACTCCGCGCTCAGGCAGACCGATACCGTCCAGCAGTCCGATATCAAGATCACGATACGTGAGGGCTTTTCGGTCAGAAATATCGCGGATTATTTGGAGAGCAACGAGATCGTCAGCGCCGAGGAATTCATCAAGGCCTGCAACGAAAATGATTTCGACTTTGATTTTCTCCGTGACATACCCGATCGCGAGAACAGACTCGAGGGTTACTTGTTCCCGGACACCTATTTTCTGCCCGCGAACCCCACACCGAATATCATAATCAACAAGATGCTCGCGCGCTTTGAACAGATATACGTAGACAAGTACGGCGACAAGGCCAAGGAGCTCGGCCTTACGATGGACGAGGTCGTTACAATAGCCTCGATCATCGAGAAAGAGATACGCGTGCCCGAGGAGCGCCCACTTTGCGCAGAGGTTATTTATAACCGCTTAGATACCGGTATGAACCTACAGATGTGCTCGACAGTGTTGTATGTGCTCGGTATTCGAAAGGACAGGCTTACGGACGCTGACCTCGCGACACCGTCACCGTATAACACATATTTAAACAACGGCCTGCCGATAGGCCCGATAGCAAATCCGGGTGAGGCCTGCATCAGGGCCGCATTGGAACCCGGCACAGGTGATCTGCTGTACTTTGTCGTCAAGGACGAGGAAACCGGCGAGCATGTCTTTACCGACAAGTACGAGGAATTTGAAGCCGCCAAGATACAATACAAGCAGAAATATTAATCATATGGACAAGATAAATATAAGATGAATATAGATAACAGAGATTTATTTGACGGGCCACTCGGGGATGTGCAGCGTGAGTGTTTAGCCGAGGGTGTCCCCTCACTTACGCCCGAAGAAGCGCGCCTTCTGCACGTGCTTTTGACCCTCAAAAAGCCCAAGTTTGCGCTCGAGATCGGATGCGCCTATGGCTTTTCTGCCGGACTTATCGCATCCGCGTTAGCACCTGGGGGACATTTGACCACGATCGATCGCTACCCGCTGATGATTGAACGCGCGAGACACAACTTTAATCGCATGGAGATCGAGGATATCGTTACGCTGCTCGAGGGTGACGCGTTGGATATACTGCCGACATTGACCACGACATACGACTTTATATTATTGGATGCCGCGAAGGCTCAGTACCCGGTGTTCCTGCCGCATATACTGCGGCTTTTAAAGGACGGTGGACTGCTCGTGGCCGACGATGTATTGCAATACGGCATGCTCGACGGGGACAGGCTCTCGGTGCCACGCAGGAACCGCACACTCTATACGCGCATGAACGCGTTTTTAAATGAAATACGCACAAACCCGCAGCTGAGTACCTCTATCCTACCGATAGGCTCCGGTGTAGCGATTTGTGTAAAGAATTCGAATTACGGAGGCAAGCTTGAATAAACCCGAACTACTCGCTCCGGCGGGTGATATGGAGAAATTAAAGATAGCATTGGCATTCGGTGCCGATGCTATTTATTTAGGCGGCAGACAATATGGTCTGCGCGCAGGCTCAAAGAATTTTGATATGACGGAGCTGTCGGACGCTATTTCTTACGCGCACCGAAACAACGCAAAGGCATATGTAACCGTGAACATCTTCGCACACAATGCGGACCTTTGCGGCTTACCCGAATATATCGCGGCCATTGATCAGGCCGGCGCCGACGCGGTGATTGTTTCAGACCCCGGCGTGTTTGCCACCGCACGTCAGGCCGCACCGAATTTGGAAATACACATCAGCACACAGGCCAATACGACGAATTACGCGTCTGTGCGCTTTTGGCGCGATTTGGGCGCAGAGCGCGTGATACTTGCGCGGGAGCTGTCTCTCAGCGAGATAGCAGAGATCCGGCAAGAGATTGGCCCGGATTTTTGTTTAGAGGCTTTTGTGCATGGTGCGATGTGCATGTCCTATTCGGGACGTTGCATGCTCAGCAAGGTCATGACCGGTCGCGACGCAAACGCGGGCTCATGCGCGCATCCGTGCCGCTACAAATACGCCGTGATGGAAGAAACCCGCCCGGGTACATTTTATCCGGTGGATATGGACGAACGCGGCACCTATATATTTAACTCAAAGGATTTGTGCATGGTTGATCATATACCGGAGCTAATCGAATCCGGGATAAATAGCTTTAAGATAGAGGGCCGCATGAAGACCGCGCTCTATGTCGGCACGACCGTGAATGCGTACCGCCGTGCGATAGACGATTACTTCGCAGACCCCGAGAAATATTACGCCAACATCCCGCTGTACGTTGGCGAGCTTTCCAAGGTCAGCCACCGCGAGTATTCGACAGGGCTGTATATACAGGATGACGGTACGAAAAATCGTGAGGCCAATATCGACACCACACATGGCGGCTATTTCAAGGACTATGAGTTCATCGGCATCGTGCGTGCATATGATCCTGAGACCGGGATCGCAACATTGGAACAGCGCGGTAAGTTTTCGGTCGGGGATACGATAGAATTCCTGCGTACAGGTACCGATGAACCCACGAGCTTTTCAATGTCTGTAGAGGGTATGTACGATCAGCACATGATGTCAATCTCTTCCGCGCCGCACGCACAGATGATGGTCAAACTCCATGTGCCCTACCCTGTCAATACCTCCGATTTGATCAGGCGGCAACTTTGCATAAAGAATCCTTCATAAGCTATTGACAAATATTACGGCGTTATGTTTTACTATGATTAGAGTTCTAATCAAGGAGGCTGACGCCGTTATTTATGCGTTGATGATGGAAAAGGTCGGGTGGCTGTTTTTGGAGTGGCGACGGCTCCGGCAAAAGAGGATTACGCCATACGGATTGACGATCCAGCAGTATTCGATTCTGAGACAGCTTGCCAAAAGTGATTATTTAGCGCCGTCGGATATAGCCGAGTGGTTGCATTGCGATCGTCCGACTGCCTCGGTGATCATCAAGAACCTTGAGAAAAAGGAATGGATAGCTCGATGTAAAGACGAGCAGAACGCAAAGCGCCATAGGATATTCATTACCGAGCAGGGCAAAGTATTACTGCAGCGTATCGTTGACGAGCTGCCCGAATCCCCAGAGCATCCATTCGACGTACTCACAGAGGAGGAATGCGCGGCCATGCTCAGCTCGCTGCGCAAGGCATGCAAGCGGATGAAGATCTTGTCCGCTGCGGATATAAACGAAGGAGAAGAACATGAAGAGAATTTTTAGTTTATTTGTTACAGCAATTGTATTGTTTACGTGTGTGTCATGCAGATCCGTCGGTGCAAAAATCGGCAGCAAGCCAGCCGGTAATGTCCAACCGCTGCGCGTGGCTATGGAGCTTGCATACCCGCCGTTTGAAACCAAGGATGCGGACGGCAACCCGGCCGGTGTCAGCGTGGACTTTGCAAAGGCATTCGGCGAGTCTATCGGGCGTGAGGTTGTGATCGAGAACACGGCGTGGGACGGCTTGATCCCGTCTTTGCAGACAGGCAAGGCAGACATGATCGTTTCGTCTATGACGATCACCGAGAGCCGCAAAGAGACCGTAGACTTTTCAAAGCCCTATGCGAATTCACTCTTGGCGATACTCGCGAATAAGAATTCCGGTATCAAGTCCGTCGACGACTTGAATCAAGCCGGTAAAAAGATTGCGGTCAAGATCGGCTCGACCGGCTTTCTGTATGCAACCGAAAATCTAAAGAACGCCGAGATCATTTCCTTGCCTGATGAGAGCGCATGTGTGACCGAGGTTTCTCAGGGCAAGGCCGACGGATTTTTGTACGATCAGCTTACAATCTACCGCAACAATCAACAAAACCCCGACACCACAGACGCGATCTTTATCCCGTTTCAGGATGTAGAATACTGGGGCGCGGCAGTCAAGAAGGATAATACGGAGCTTTTAGATCAGCTAAACGCATTCATAGACACATACAAATCGGAGGGTGGGTTTGACAAACTAACCCAGAAGCACCTCGCCGAGGAAAAGAAGGCGTTCGACGAACTCGGCTTCGTCTGGTTCTTTGATATAAAGTAGTATGAAAACCGATCAGCCGCTCAAGGCGGCACTCAACATTTTGTTATTAGCCCTGGTAGTCGCCTTTGGGCTCTGGCTCTCACTGTCACGCATCGGCGTCACGTTCGATTTTTCGTTCATATCGCCGTTACGTACACGTATTTTGCAAGGCTTCATGATGACCGTGAGGTTGAGTATTTGCAGCCTGATCCTGAGCCTCGTGCTCGGGATTTTGGCTGCGTATCTGCAAAACGCAAACCTTCTATTCCTGCGCTATGCGTCCGCACTCTATGTAAAATTCATTCGTGGCACTCCTTTAATCATGCAGATATATCTGTTTTACTACATCGTGGGTACGGCTGTGGGCATACAGAACCGTTTCCTGTCCGGCGTGATCATCCTGTCCGTGTTTGAGGGCGCATATATCACCGAGATCATACGCGGCAGCTTGCTGTCGATCGACAAGACTCAGTTTGAGGCCGCGATGGCGGTCGGCTTCACAAAAACACAGACACTCACAAACGTGATCCTACCACAACTCGTTGCGCGTACATTACCAGCCTTGACAGGGCAGTTCGCATCAATCATCAAGGACTCCTCCCTGCTGTCCGTGATCTCCGTGATCGAACTCACGCAGACCATGCGCGAGATCAGCGCGATGAACTTCAAGCTGTTTGAGAGCTATATCTTCTTGGGGCTTTTGTACTTACTGCTGACGCTGCCTATCTCGTTTGTGAGCGCTCGATTGGAGAGGAGGTTTGCGTTTGAAAATCGAGGTTAATGGACTATTTAAGACCTTCGACGGAGGAAAGAACACAGAGCCGCGTTATGTGCTCAGGGATGTAAGCCTCTCCGATGACATCCGCACACTCGCGATCATCGGGCCGTCCGGTGACGGAAAATCCACGTTTCTGCGTATCCTCGGCGGATTAATCAATGCGAGCGCGGGCACACTGAGTATGGGCGGCAATCCCGTCTCGGATACGGCTATGTACCGCAAATCCTTGGGGTTTGTATTTCAGCAAGGCGGCTTGTTTGCTCACATGACCGCGCTGCAGAACATCACGGTGCCGCTGATAAAGGTTCATAACTATAAGAAAGACGACGCAGAGGCTGTCGCTGAGGGCCTGTTGAAGCGTTTCGGTTTGTTTGCGGACAAACAAAAAAGACCCCATGAATTGTCAGGGGGTCAGAAACAACGTGTTGCAATAGCGCGTGCGGTCGCTCCAAAGCCAGCCATGTTGCTATTGGACGAGCCCACGAGCGCGCTCGATCCCGAGTATACGACCGAGGTTCTGGACATGGTCAACGAGCTTAAAAACGACGGCATGAATTTCATCATCGTCACGCACGAGATGGGCTTTGCGCGTCACGCATGCGAAAAGGTTGCATTCCTGCACGAGGGCCGCATAAAGGAATATGGCCTGTCCGAGGATGTCTTCTCTAACCCTAAGACAGACGAGCTAAAACGTTTCCTCGGCAAGCTGTTGGAGTGGCGGGTTTAGCGTACCCTGTTATAAAAATCCATGAGTTCCTGTTCACTGGGCATAGCCTCCGAGCAGCTATGCGCGGACACGAGCATCGCAGCCGAAGCCGAGCCGAGCTGTAACGCAGCCTCGACATCATAACCCGAAAGCAGCCCATACAGAAACGCCGACGCGTAACCGTCACCGCCGCCGAAGGATTTTAACAGCGAGGCTGGAAACGGTTTAATATGGTATGTAGCATAGCCCTTTTCGGTGTTCTCTTCCTTTACATACGCCATGGAACCCTCTTTACCGTGCTTGATCACGACGATCTCATTGCCTGCCCCTAACCAGCGCTGCGCACTGCGGTCGTCGTCTGTGTTTCCGGGATCCACTAGTGCCTCTGTCAGTCCGAATTCCTCGCGCGATCCGATCACGATATCGCTCTGGCTCGCAGCGATCGCGTAATACACCGCGATCTCGTACCTACTCGCCCATGTATAATTCCGGTAGTCGATGTCAAACACTATCTTAACGCCGTGCTTCTTTGCATAAGTGATAGCTGTAAACGCGGCCTCGCGTGACGGGCTCTTTGCAAGTGCTGTGCCCGATACGACCAATATCCTGCTGCTTTTGATATATTCCTCGTCCACCTCGCAGGGCTCCAAGCTCAGATCCGCTACGCAGTTGCGATACATCAATATGCTGCTTTCGGTCTCGCTCTTGATCTCCGTAAACGTAAGCCCGAGGGATTCGCCGTTTTTAGCTATGGATACGCCCGAGGTGTCTATGCCATTTTTATTGAAATAGTCCGTGACATAACGCCCGAACTGATCATCCGAGACCTTGCCGATAAACCCGACCTTTTTGCCGAGGCGTGCAACCCCAACGGCTATATTCGCAGGCGAACCGCCCACATATTTGACGAAGTTGCGGCTTTCCTCGAGCGGTCTGTGTATATCAGTCGGGTTGAAATCGATCGCTATACGCCCGAGGCAGATGACATCAAATCTCTTATCCATTGCATACCTCCGTGAATGAGTGTTTC
>CAYURR010000055.1:0-16069 GCA_964446745.1 uncultured Defluviitaleaceae bacterium
TGTCTTGAATTATACCATACAATTATACAATGTCAAATAATTGCAATATTAGAATCATTTATCACCTGTCACAGAGGTAACCGGACCAGTAGTCAGTGAACCCGAGGCAAGTTTACATAATTCAACGATCAAAATAGGCAATATACTCAGCATAAATACTACTGCCCACTGTTCTATCGACAGCGGCACCACCTTAAACAATGTACCTACCGTACCGACGCTGATTACCGACACCTGCAGCAAAATCCCTACACAGAGTGCGCCCACTAGATACATATTGCCCAATATATCGATCTTGAACAGCGAACCCTCGCTGCGCATGTTAAACGCGTGGAACAGTTGGGATATGCTCAGTGTTGCAAAGCACATCGTACGCCCGACCCTTTCGTCAAAGAACGCCGAGCCGAAACCAAATGCTATTAGCGCCAACAGACCTATCATTACCCCCTGCGTGACGATCTGTATCCAGAGATTGGTATTGAACAATGAGTTGCTCTGCTTTACGGGCTTGCGTTCCATTACATCGGACGCGGGTGCTTCGAGGCCCAATGCGATAGCCGGCAGCGAATCGGTCACAAGATTTACCCACAGCAAATGTATAGCAAACAACGGACTCGCCCAACCCATGAATATCGCCGAAAAAATCGTGAGTATCTCACCGATATTACTCGAAAGCAAGAAGTGCACCGCGCGCTTGATGTTATCGTGGATCGCGCGTCCCTCGCGTACAGCCTTAACGATCGTAGCAAAATTGTCGTCCGTTAAAACCATATCCGCTGCGGCCTTTGCGACCTCAGTGCCAGTTATGCCCATAGCACAACCGATATCCGCGGCCTTTAATGCGGGCGCGTCGTTCACGCCGTCACCGGTCATCGCAACGACCGCTCCGCTCTTTTGAAACGCCTTTACGATGCGTACCTTCGTCTCGGGTGATACGCGCGCGACCACACTGTATTCGGAGATATGCTTAGCGAGTTCACTGTCCGGTACCTTTGATAGCTCCTCACCCGTGATAGCCTTGTCCCCGTCCACAAATAATCCGATGTTGCGCGCTACAGCCTTTGCGGTGATGATATGATCCCCTGTGACCATTACGGGCTTTATGCCAGCGCGTTTGCATGTCCTTACAGCCTGCGCGGCCTCCTTGCGCGGCGGATCCATCATGCCCGCCATCCCAAGAAAGATCAAATCCCCGTCCGCTGTCTTCTCGTTAATCTTGTTTTCCTTTACCACTTTATACGCAACCGCGATAACTCGCAGTGCCTTTGATGCCATATCCGCATTCTGGGCTACCAGACGCGAGCGCGTTGATAGACTCATCGGCACGACCTCCGAGGCGTCGTTTGCACCGCTCCTCTCACGTATGTATCCGCACATCTTGACCAATATATCCGGCGCACCCTTTACGATCAGGATATTCCCAGCACCCGCTCCCCCTACGGTGTTGCCGTGCAGTGTATACATCCGCTTCTTCGTCGAATCGAACGGCACCTCGTCCAGACGAGGCATCTCACGCTCAGCTTCGAGTTTGCCCATGCCCGCCTCATACGCCGCAGATAAGAGCGCTGTTTCAGTAGGATCACCTGTCGCTAAGCCATCCTCGGAAAAGAATGCGTTCGCGCATAGCATGCCATATCGCAATATTTGCTTATACAATGTGCTGTCAGTGGGTAATACACCGTCCTGTGATGAACATTGTATGACCTTCATGCGGTTTTGCGTGAGCGTACCGGTCTTGTCCGAGCAGATAACGGATGCATTGCCCAAGGTTTCGACGGCCGGCAGCTTGCGCACGATCGCGTTCTCAAGAGCCATCCTGCGTACACCGAGCGCGAGCATGATCGTCACGATCGCAGGTAACCCCTCCGGTATAGCGGCCACCGCGAGGCTCACAGATGTCATGAACATATCGAACGGCGGCAGATCTCTAAATATCCCCATAAAGAAGATCACCACGCAGATGATCATTGCACCTATGCCCAAGGTCTTGCCGGTGCGCTCGAGCTTCTTTTGCATTGGTGTCTGAGGGGTTTCGTTGTTTTGGAGCATGTCCGCTATCTTACCGACCTCGGTATCCATCCCCGTCGCACAGACAATCGCCTTTCCTCGCCCATAGGTCACAAACGTACCGGAGAACACCATGTTGCGCATATCGCCTAGGCTTGTCTTTTCAGAAATCTGATGCTCGTCCTTTTCGACCGGTACGGATTCGCCGGTCAAAGAGGCTTCGTCACATTTGAGGCTGCGGCATTCAATGAGCCGAGCGTCCGCAGGCACATAATCCCCGGCTTGCAGCAATATAATGTCCCCGGGCACCAACAGCCGCGTCTCAATCGAATAGTTTCTGCCGCCGCGTATTACATTTATATGCTGCGCGGTCATCTTCTTTAACGCCTCGAGTGATTTCTCGGCCTTGTATTCCTGCACTAGCCCCAAGATCGCGTTGACCGTCACGATACACAGGATGATTATGCCGTCCACGATGTCGCTTTCATCCTGCAGAAACGACATCACAAACGATATCGCCGCAGCCGACAGCAATATGATCACCATAAAGTCGTTAAACTGCTTGAAGAACCTAACAAGCAAGCTTTCACTACGCTTCTCCCTGAGGCAGTTTTCACCCACGCTACCCAACACCGAACGCGCCTGCTCCTCCGATAGGCCACGCGAAAGGTCGGATCGGAGGTCGTTTAATACCTCATCCGTCGTCATCTTGCAATACTCCGCTGTAGATTTCATATTAGCCACCCCTTTTGTATAGTCTGAACCCTTAAAAATATATGCCCTTGGACAGGTTTTAGAACCTGTCCCGTAGACCCAATCATAGAACGTTGCACTGATCGCCTACGTTGTGATATCTTTATATTAATAAAACAAATAATTATGAAAACACTAAAGGAGGCTGTATATGTTTAACAAGATCACAGATTACATAAAAAGGAATCCACGCCGCAGTTTGGTAACGGCTATTTACACACTCGCGTTTATCGTCGTGCTGCCATTCTTAGGTTTAGGTTGGCTGGAGCTTTTGATCACATACGCTGTGATTACGGTCGTACTCATCATCGTATTCTATTCGTCGTTGCTTGCGATCATAGGCAATTACCTGTATATAACGGGTGATATGGAGCGCGGCGTACGTATACTCAAAAAGGCGCTGGATCGCAAGACCATAAGCCCCGTTGCACATCTGAACTACTCTATACACCTCGTGAGAAGCGGCAACGGACGTGAGGCCATCGAGTACCTGCAGCGCGGATTGGCCTTAAAACCCACGTTGATGACCGAAAAGAACATCATGCTGACCTTGGGCAGCTCGTACTGGACGATAGGTGAGATTGACAAGGCTATCGAAATCCTCGAGGGCATGCGCAGCCGTTATGAGTATGTCAACGCACATGTGCTCACGACACTCGGGTATATGTACTTTGTAAAGCAGGAATACGAAAAGGCCAAGGAGATCACCTATCTCGCGATAGACGATACGCCAAACTCGGGCTCCGCCTGGGACAATATGGGCCAGATCAACTACGCATTAAACCAACGCGACGAAGCCAAGTCTGCTTTCCTAAAGGCTATCGAATACAAGGACGATCTGCCGGACAGCCATTATTATCTTGCGCTGCTTGCATACGAGGACGGCGATATCGATTTAGCTCGTGAGCGCATACAAAAAGCCGAAAGCTGTACGCTTTCGGCGTTAAATACGGTAAACAGGGAGCAGATTGAGAAATTGAAGGCTCAGATTTCGAGCCAGGTTTAAAACAAATAGCACGGATTTTTAAGGATTTGCACGGATAACAGCATTTAATGCTCTGATATCCGTGCAAATCTGTTTTTATCCGTGTACATCCGTGGTAAGGGGTTTTGTTGCTACAGTTCCTTCTTACTCCGCTGCACCTTTACCTGCGGACAGGTAAGGATGCTCGAGCGCATAGTACAGGTTCCAGTGCTGGTACGCATTCTTGAGTAACGAAACCTCAGCGCTGAGTATGGCCACACGCGTCTTGTCCAGATCGTACAATGTGATCAAGCCCGCCTGGTATCTTGCTTCCATTGTGTTATAGGTATCCTTGGCCTTTTGCAGATCCACCTGCAGGTTCTTTTCCTTTTCCGCGAGCTGCATGAGTTGGGTGTAGCTCGAGCGGATCGTGGATTCGAGATTACGCTCCTTGTCCTCATAGTCGCGTTCGAGGCTTGAAAGGTTTGTTTCAAGCTCCAACTTCGTTTCGCCGCTCTCCACAAGCGTTGTGTCCAACTTAAGCTGCGCCTCGTCTATCTTACGCTGTAATATCGTCAGGTTAGGGTCATTCTCCATCTTAGTCGATATGTAATTGCCCAAACTCGGTATACCCGTCTTTTTTACCTCGGGCTTTACATCCACAACTACATCCTTATCCTGGCTGATACCCATCAGCTTGCACAATGCCGATTTTTCGTTGGCAATCAACAACTCAAGAGACTTAATATTACCGGATGTCTGCTCTATATCCTGCTTAGCCTGCTTTAATTCGATCTCACTGGCCATGCCGAGGCTTTCCTTTAGTTCCGTGTACTTCAGGTTCTCCTGCTGCAATGTAAGGTTTTCCTTTGCAAGCTGCAGATCCATCTCGTTTGTCGCGATATTTGTGAGCGAGCTACGGAGCAATAATTCTGTGGCTTCCTTGAGCATCTGCCTTTGCAGATCCACATTCGATATATTGTTTTGTATCGAGGTAATCCCGCGTATAGTGCTGATATATTTTGTATTGGTGAAGCCCTCTAACGATGTAAACAGCGAGTCCTTGACCTTATCATAGGAGTCCTCCAATACGGTCAGAGAATCCTCAAGGTTTTTAAGTGACGAATTGGTTGCTTGTGCCTCCTCCAAGGCTTTTTCATAGGTATAAACCTTTGTGTCCTTGGACTTCGGCACATTTAATGCCAACACATTCAGGGCGGTCTTGCCCGTATCGATCTCTATGGACTTGAGCTTCTCATTCCACGTGACCTTCGCGCCGAGTGCTTCCGCCACAAACTTAAGGGGCACGGAAATTGTACCGACCTCCATCACCGCAGTGCCAGGCATTTCAGCTTCCTTGCCGTTTACCGTCGCGACATTGCTGCCGGATTTTACAACGATGGTCTTTTCTCCCCTGGTAGCCTTCATCGTCTTAGCCTTGTCGTCCCATTTAGTTTGAGCGTCGAGATATTTGGCGAGCTCGGTCATTGTGACCATGCTCACGCCGTTGACCTCCTTAACGGGTGTTTTGAACGCCCTCACAAGCCCGTCTATTTTTATAAACGTTGCGCCGTTTGCTGTCTTTTCAGCCGTTATCGATTTTACGTCTGACGCGTATACCGCGATACCCTGCGTGAACATGCTGACACAGAGCGTAGCAACTATAAGCGGTTTTATCTTTGATCTAAACATTGCCATTTTCTACATTCCACTCCTTTTTTTGCATACACAAAAATTATTTTACACTCTATTTTACACAAGAATCATTCATAACGCAACGCATCGATCGGATTTAATCGAGCGGCCTTATTGGCCGGATAGTACCCGAAGAATACGCCTATGAGCATAGAAAACAATACACTCACTATGATAACAGATATCGAGACCGTCACAGGTGCCTTAAGCAGCACAGAGGCTGCAACGCCTGTGGCGGTACCTAGGATAGCACCGATTAGCCCGCCTATCGCAGAAATGATCGCGGCCTCAGTAATGAACTGAAAGCGTATGTGCATATGCTTTGCGCCGAGTGCTTTTCTTATACCGATCTCGCGCGTGCGCTCCGTGACCGATACTAGCATTATGTTCATAATACCGATGCCACCGACCAACAGGGAAATAGCGGCAATGGCCGCGACGGCCATCGAAACCGTGTTTAACGATTCCATGATCGCAGACAGCTGAGACTCCATGCTATTAGTCGAAACACCCCATATAGAATTGTACATATAGATATCATCAAAGTACGCCTTGATCGTATCTGTGAATTCTATTACATCCACATTCGGAGCGACCGTAATCGTTATCTGCGAATAGTTTTTGGTCAAGACATCCTGCTTTGCGGTCGTGATCGGTATGTACATGGATGTCGTAATATCCTGATCGGACGCACTCGTAAAGCTGAACATCGACGACGAATCATATTTATAAACGCCGATGATCGTGTATATCTCGATCGCCTTATCCTTGTAAACCTTTATCTGCTGCGATATGGGGTCCTCGCCATCTTTAAACATATTTGACACAAATTTATCGGACACGACGGCCACCATGCGGTTATTCTCGAGATCGCTCTGGTTTATAAAACGCCCTGACAGTATCTCCGTCTTATTGGCAACAATATAGTCCGGCACGATCCCCATAACATTTACATTCGCGTAGAGATCGCCCTCCTTAGCTGTTGCGCTGCCGTTTTGATACGACATCGACACGCCCGCCACCTCGTTCGGATACTTGGATTTAAAATCCGATATCATCGCATCCGATATCATGTCCGCATCCTCGAGGGTATTGTTCCGGCTCCTGCTGCTAAAGGATATCCGTACCGGCCCGCCCATACCGGGCAAGCCCATCCCACGCATCATATTACTGTTCATGTTACTCTTTTCCTGCACGTAGGCTGTGACATTGTTTGTACCGAATGCGGAAAAGTTTTCATTGATCGAGGCCTGCATCGCATTACCGATCGTTACGATCGCGATAACCGCGGTGATACCTATGATGATACCGAGCATCGTCAGTAGTGACCGCATCTTATTAACACGCAGCGCGCGTATAGCTAAACCCACATTCTCCGCGATCATATACTCACCCCGCTTCGCTGTGTATCCTCCTCGATCTGGCCGTCTACGATCGTGATTATGCGGTCGGCCATCTTCGCGAGCTGCTCGTTATGGGTAATGAGTACGACCGTGCGGTGTTCCTGGCGGTTGATGCGCTTGAATATGTCCATGATATGTATGCCTGTCTTTGTATCCAGCGCGCCCGTCGGCTCGTCGGCCAATATGACTGCCGGATCGTTGATCAATGCCCTCGCGATAGCGACACGCTGCTGCTGTCCACCCGAAAGCTCATTCGGCATATGATGCATACGCTCGCCCATATCCACCATTTCCAGCAGCTCCCGTGCCTTTGCAGCACGGGTCTTTTTATTTACACCCATGTAGAACAGCGGCAGTTCGACATTATTCTGTGCGGTTGTGCGCGGTATCAGATAAAAATTCTGAAATACAAAGCCGATCTTTTTATTGCGTATATCCGAGAGCTCGTTATCGTCGAGTTCATCTACAGACATCCCATCGATTTTATATGTGCCCTCTGTGGGCCTATCCAGCGCCCCGATGATATTCATCAGCGTACTCTTACCGCTACCGGACTGCCCCACTATCGCGACAAACTCACCAGCACTTATATTCAATGACACATTCTTTAATACCGTTAGCTCATTGGGCGTACCGATGAAATACTTCTTTGTGACATCCTTTATGTCGATCATCAGTTACCACCCTTCTGACCACCCGCTCCGCCAGAGCCGCCTTCTCTGATTATGACCTGGCCGCCGGCCGGCATCGCACCACCCGGACCGCCGGGCATTACCATCACATTACCCGTACCTGCACCGCTGTCGTCTCCGCCCTGCCGCTTGAATATCCTAAGACCGTTCGGAGCTACCTGTTGCACATCCTTCGGGTCTATGGTCTGGCCCTCCGTTACCGCCGTCGGGTTCGAAATAACTAGCATCCCCTCCTGTAACGCGTCGCCGATAATCTCGATGCTCGTATCCGTCTGCAAGCCCGTCTGTACCGGTATGGCTTTTACCACATTATTGTCGAGCACATATACCGCCGATGACGGCCTACCCTCACTGAACACATTAGTCACCGTGCCATACATTACAGCGAACACATTCTCCCTCGTGTCCGTGATGATGTTTGCATATGCGTTCATGCCGATCTTGATACGGTCGTAGTTCGCGTTTGTTATCTTTATGCGCACCTCGAACTCCACGTTCGTATTGTTGGCCTCTGTCACAGCCTTCGGCGATATGTACGTAACTTCACCCTCAAATACCTCACTGCTCGTCGCGTCCGTTGTCACCGTTGCCTTTTGACCCAACGCGATCTTCGAGAGATTGTATTCCTTCACCCTCGTGGATACGTAGAGATCACGCGTATCCTCTATTACAAACAACACGCCGTTCGCAGCCGTGCCCACGTTCGCGGATTTTTCGGTCACTGTACCCGATACCGCCGCGGTTATCTTGGATTTCTCTAGGCTCTCCATCTGCGTCGTGAGCGTAAGCTTGTGATTCTCAAGCGTCGTCTTTGCGGTCGAGCCGTCGGACTTGTTCTGATCGAGTGTGAGCATAGCCTTATCATATGCTATGCGTGCGTTCTCAAGATCCATCTTCGCGGTCTTGATCGCCATGTCGAGTTCGGTCTTCGCATTCTGAAGATCAACAACAGCCTTGTCAAACGCCGCCTGCTTATCCTCGACGGCGGCCTGCGCCTTCTCGAGCGCGATCTCCGAGTTATCAACCTCCGATTTCGCAAGCGCTCCTGCTGAATACAACGAGGCGTTACTGTCATAAGTCCTCTGCGCGGTCTCGAGGTCCTTCTTCGCGGTTTCGAGTGCACGCCCGCCGTTCGTCACATTCGTCTGCGCCGTCACGATCTGCGCGTAGGTGTTGTTCTCCTTGTCCGCAACGAGCTTGTTATAGCTTGTTGTTTGCTTCTCGAGTGCCACTCGCGCGCTGTCCACTCCGGATACCGCGTTTACAAGCCCGTTTTGCAAGCTGTCCTCTGCGGATTTGATGTTATTCTCGGCCTGCGATATCGAGCTCTCGATGCTCTCCGTATCCAGCTCGGCAAGCACATCACCGGCCTTTACCTCGTCGCCCACCTCAGCGTTTACGGTCTTTACAAGGTTATTCAACGATGAATAGACATTGACCTTTGTGTTACTGTACACCGAGCCGGAGGCCGATATGCTGTTTTGAAGATTAGTCTTAACCAACGGCGAGACATTGACCTTTTGCTGCGCCATGGCTTGCTGCGATTTGTTCCTCGCGTTTATGTAAAGATATCCGCCTGCGCCGCACGCCACCAAAACAACGATCAACACGATCCATATGACCAATGAATTTTTGGACTTCCCGTTCTTCATGACATACATACCCCCTTTCGGAGGATGATATCATGGACATGTGTATTTTCTGTGAACAATTCAGCCCTTTTTTCTGACTGCGTCCTGCATCTCGATCCCTGTCTGATAGTCCAATTGGCGCGGTTCCGATTCATCCTCGCGCTGCCTTGTGAGTCCGTCGTTGTTCCATGATGCGGGTCTCACAGCGATCACGCCATCCTGAGCTTCATCTATGCGCATCCTCCATGGCCGCCTCGCCCACTGATACCCCCTAAACGGATCCCTCGTCCTGTTCATGAAATCCAATATCGCTTCATGCAACCGTATCTTAATTTCGTTGTATGTATCGTCGTTTATCAGATTTTTAAGCTCATCGGGATCGGTTTGTGTATCGTACAGCTCGTCGATTGTATCCAATAGATGTACACTGAGCTTGTAACGACCGTCCGTGACCGCTCGCATGGGTTGATACCCTCCAAAGCCGTCGTGATCGATCTCGTAGCGTGTGAACTCAGTAAACGCGTAACCCTCGTTATATGTATTCTGCTCAAGGGTCGGTATTAGGCTCTTGCCCTCCATGACCTTCGAGATCGGTACCCTCAGGTACTCAAGTATCGTCGGGGCGATATCGATATGCGACAGCGGTGACGCGTTCGTTTTATCCTCGGGTACACCCATGGACGGACATGAAATGATCAACGGCACCCTTGCGATCTCGTCATAAAACGCAGGGCCTTTTGCGGATATGCGGTGGGACTTTAACGCGTCGCCGTGATCCGAAGTGTAGATGACCATCGCGTCCGGCGTTTGCTCCTGTATCTGCGCATAAACACGTCCGATCTCGCTGTCTATGAAGCTCTGGCATCCGAAAAACAACGGATGCTTGATCGAGACCCCACTCCTGTCCTCATTGAGTGCCGTTCCGGCCCAAACGCGTTGATAGTCGGGTTTGCCCTCGAGGTCGTCATATACATTAGGCGAAACCGGAAATTCGTAATCCTTATACATACTCGCGTATGGCTCCGGGCACAGATAGGGGTCGTGCGGCTCGTCGTAGGAGATCACGAGCAAGAAATCCTCATCCTTGTGCTCGCGTATAAAGTCTATACCACGCTCGGAACAGCGATGTCCGTATGTAAATCCGGCGTCTATACCGCCGTTTTCATAACATGCTCTCGGATCGCGGGATTTGACGCGCTCCTCTGGGCTCAGCTCCTCGAGATAGTTGCGCATATCATACCAATACCTGGGATCCCAACCTTCCGGACACCTCCCCATGCCGAAATAATCCCCGCCGTCCAGATGCCATTTGCCTATATACGCGGTCTTGATGCCGCTCTCGGCCAGGCGCATACCGATCGTTTTAACATTCGCACCGAGTGGTATACAGTTTGCAAAGCTACCGTTCGAGTGCGGATACATGCCCGTAAACAGCGCCGAACGCGCGGGCCCGCAAACAGGCTGACATGTATATGCGCGGTCAAAGCGTATCCCCTTTTCCGCTATCGCGTCGATATGTGGTGTCGACAGCGGGTGCTCGTACTTTTCCTTTCCGTAGCAACCCACCATGTCGTAACGCGTAGAATCCGTCATGAATAACACGATCTGTTTCCTTTTCGTCTCAACTTTCATCCGAATACCTCCCAATAGTTTGGAACCATTATATCACTGCCGAATAAGATAGTAAAAAATCGCATTTAAGGGGGACGCCAATGATTGACTTAGAGATGCCAAAGGCTACCGAGTGTTCATGCGCAAAGGGACATTCGCCACATGGTATGATGCATATGCAGGATATGGATCAGCATGAGATGATGCACGATATGATGCATACTATGCAGCAAGGGATGCAGCACGGGATGCAGCACGATATGCAGTATGGCATGCAAAATGGAATGCAGCATAGCATGCTTGCGCAAGCCTATGTACCGATGCAGCATATGGACGTTTCGGATCTGTACCCGCCGGAGGAGTGCCTAAAGAAGGGAACTGTTTCGCCGCAGCTCTACATGCCGTATGAAGGGGGTAAGCATTGTGGATCGTAAGGCTCTGTTCAAACATCTGATGATACTGGACTTTATGGCGCTGGATCTCGGACTGTACATCAACACCCATCCCGACGATATGGAGATCATAGAGATGTACAACCAGGTCGTTATAAACGCCGACAAATGCCGCTATAACTACGAGAAGCACTTTGGCCCACTGACATCCTTCCGTTCTCTGCAAAGCCCCGAGCATATGTGGGAGGCCTTACCCTGGCCCTGGTGTAAAGCTCAAGCGTAAGGAACCGCGAGGTTCCTCAGTTCATTTGCCGAAAGGAGAACTTACAGATGTGGGTATATGAAAAGAAATTGGAATATCCAATCAAGATCAAGAAATGTAACCCCAGACTTGCTAAGTATATCATCAGCCAATACGGAGGGCCCGACGGCGAACTCGGGGCTTCCCTTCGGTATTTGAGCCAACGCTTTTCAATGGTGACGCCACAGGCCATTGCGACGCTAAACGATGTGGGCACTGAAGAACTCGCTCACTTAGAAATGATCGGTACTATCTGCCACCAGCTCACGGACGGCGCCTCCGCAGCCGAAATGGAGGCCGCAGGCCTGTCGGCAGACTATATCGATCATGGACTCGGCATCTATCCCCAATCCTCGGGCGGCATACCCTGGTCCGCTATGACGATACAGTCCAAGGGCGATCCGATCACCGATTTGTATGAGGATATGGCAGCAGATGCTGCGTCTTCATAAGAGCAACATACACCTTGTAGAATCCTTCACCATATGTCACAATGGACGCATCAGTTAAAGCTACAGGAAAGGTGGACGGGCATTGAACATCAATTTTCTGAATTCACGGTGTCGTGACGCGGTTATCGACGCGTCCGAGAGCGCGGCAACGGTCACGCTCGGGGCTGGCGGCGGCGGTATCACACTTTGTGAGGCTGTCGGGACCGACAAGCGATACATAATAGGCGACATAGAGATACTCGAGGAGCATTCGGTCGCGATGATGCTGAGATTTTACCGAAAAAACGAGCAGGACGCGCGGATTGTGTTACGCTTTGGTTTGCTGCCACAATTCAAGACGCGGGTGTGCTTCGATCTGACGCTGCTTGATAATCACACCATCTTCACGAACCGTACCCCGGGCACGCTAAAGCTTGTCGTACATGGCCAGCGTACAGAGCTATCCGACGTCGACCGCATCGAGCTCGGTATGGAGGATGCGTTTCATGATGTGAGGCTGCGTTTTGAGAACTTTTATCTCTCGGACAGCGAGCCCGAGGAATACCCGATCCCCGACCTAAAGCTCGTAGACGAGTTCGGACAGTGGGCTCGCTCCGAGTGGCCCGGCAAGGTTCACTGCTTTGATGAACTCAAACAGATCATGCATAACGGCGAGGGCGAGGCCAGATACCCGTTTCCGCATCTGAACAAATGGGGCGGTGACCTCACACGAAAGCTGCAATCCGGTACGGGCTTCTTTACCCGTGTAAAGACCCCGGACGGTCGTTGGCATCTTGCTGACCCGGACGGATATGATTATTTCTCGCTTGGGCCCTGCTGTATCTATCCGGGGGTTCAGGGCAGGGTCGACGGCTTTGAAAAGCTATGCGCTGATCTGCCGGACGATGACGACCCTTTATACAGGGAATGCTGGACGGTCCGCACATGGCGGCGCATGCCCTACATGCCCGAGGAGACCTATAAGCTGTTTAACTTCGGTCTTGCTAACCTCATAAAGGTCTACGGGGAAAGCTGGTACTCGAAGTGGGATGAGATCACAAAGCGTTACCTGATGGGGATTGGTGTAAACAGCGAGGGTAACTATTTCGCAAAGAAGCAAACGGGCATAAACCCGGTCAGCGGACGCGTCTCATTGGAGGCCGGCGCGCTGCCGTATGTGTGCCAGATCTTAGGCTATCCGGATACCGATGTGCGGATATTCCGTGACTTCCCCGATGTGCTGCATCCGCAGTATGCGAAACGTTCAGAGGTATTCGCCGAGCAACTCGAAGATATGAAGGACGATCCATGGATCATCGGCTATTTTATGCGTAACGAACCCGAGTTCAACTTTGTGCATGGCATCATCATCGCGGACGAGGTGCTCTCAGGGCCGCTCGATACATACTGCCGCAACGGGCTCATCGAATTCCTACATAATAAATATCAAACGATCGAGGCTCTCAATACCGCATGGGGCTCCCACTTTACCGGTTTTGATGACTTTACCACGCAAATCCGTGACTGCTCCGTTCGCTACCCTGCTTCTGTTCCTGTGCTACGTGAATACTCAGCGTTCTTGGTGCGTGAGTATGTCCGTATACCCTCCGAGGCATGCAGACGAGTAGACCCGCATCATATGAACCTGGGTATGCGCTGGTCAAAGGCTTACAATCCCGACATGATGGCGGGTTGGGAATACTTTGACGTGTTCTCGATCAACTGCTACGATTTCAGCCCCACGCGCGATATGGACTTCGTCTTGAATGCCGGCGTGGACCGTCCGGTTATGATCGGCGAGTTTCATTTCGGTGCGTTGGATCGCGGTCTACCGGCCACAGGCTTAAAGGGCGTAGAGAATCAAACGGAACGCGCAAAGGCGTTCCGCTATTTTGTCGAGCAATGTGCCGCACACCCATTGGGCGTAGGCGCGCATTGGTTCCAATACGCCGATCAGTCTTGCATCGGACGCTTCGACGGTGAGAATTACCAAATCGGCATGGTGGATGTCTGTCTGCAGCCCCACAAGGAGCTCTCCGAAGCCCACTACGAAACCGCCAAGGTGCTGTACAATGTCCGTAACCTCGAAACCGAGCCATATAACGAAAAAGCTAAGGCTATACCTATGCTTGGGTACTAAAAAACCATACCACGGATATACACGGATCAGTACGGATTACCACGGATTAAAACATTAAGATTTTAATCCGTGTAGATCCGTTTGTATCCGTGAGAATCCGTGGTATGGTTTTTATTTTTTACTTTACTTTGCCGCACGTGTTTCTTTCATACAGTCTTGTGCTTATTAATATCTCTTCAAACGCCGACGGCTCTGTATTGTCGGCTTTTTCGTTGATCTTTTTGCATAGCCTGCCGACTATTTCCTTTGCATATGTGTCTATGTCGTAGCCGACCGAGGTCAGCTCCGGCGTAACCACATCACAGCTTTCGCTGTTATCAAAGCCTACTACGGAAATATCATCGGGTATCCGCAGACCTATCCTTGTGGCGTATTTGATCACACCGATAGCCACGGAATCGTTTACGCATACAAAAGCAGTCGGCATCGGCTTGTATGCGCTTCGTAGCCTGTCCGTCAACTCCTTCATGCAATTGTATCCGGACGCGACAGAAAACTCGTCGAATATAATCAACGCATCGTCTATGGGCAGATTGTGAGCGGACAGTGCTTTTTTATATCCAGACAGCCTATAGTATGTCGAAGAGATATTCTCAATGCCGCCTATAAACGCGAAGTGCCTGTGGCCAAGGTTATAGAGCATCTCGACGGCCTGTTGTAACCCGTTTTCATCATCGCCGCGCAGATAGGTGTGACTGAACATATTTGCATAGCCGTTTACCAACACGGTCGGAACCCGATTAAATATCCTGCTGAGCTCTTTTCTAGAATGCCTTGGCAGATTGATACAGTCTATCGAGCCGCCCATGTACACGATACCGTCGGCTTGCTTTTGTATCAACAGCTCGAGATAGCGATCCTCTTCGCCGCGCTCCTTGTACACCGCATCATGCCCGTAATTACACAATATCGTGCTGTATCCGGACAGCGCCGCATAATGCTCTATGCCAAAAAACATCCGTGAAAAATAGGCTACCGTGACCTCAGGCACCATAACACCTATCGTCTTTGTGGATTTTTTTTGCAGGCTGCGCGCTATGTCATTCGGTGTAAAGTTTGATTCCTTAATGATCTGCATAACACGCTTGGTCTTTTCATCGCTGACCCGCGCGCTTTTTGTCAATATACGTGATACGGTTGCCGGTGATACCTCTGCAAGTCGCGCTATGTCATAAATAGTCATACCAAGCATTCCCCAGTTTGTTTGCTATAGCCCTCTTATTACGGCCCTGCCGCGGGTCAAACCCTCGGCGGTCGCGGTTACTATTATATCACCAGTGCCATCCTTTGTGGAAACATACAGCAAAAGTTTACCGGCATATGCTCGTCTATAGTTTAGATAGTACGGCGTGTTGTCAAACAGATTGCCATTTTCTATGCCCATCAGGTAACCGTTCCCGCTAACAGTCACGGTAACGATGTTTTCTGCGGCAACATCCAGGTTTCCGTCTTCGTCCCGCAACTCTACCTCTATATGCGTCATGTCCATGCCGTCAGGCTTTAATTGTTTGTCGAGCACATTGAAATGTATCTCCGTAGCCGTGCCTGTCGTCAGCAATATGTCCTCACAAACCGCATGGCCGTCTTTATAGCCTATGGCCTTTAGCGTACCACTACCAAATGACAGTGTTGTCTTGATAAACAACAGCTCCGGGTAATCCGAAAGCAACTCGGTCTTTGTAAGAGTGTCGTTTACAAAGAACTCCACCCTGTCACAATTGGTAAAGCAACAGACGGAAATGTTCGAGTTTTTTGCATACGCCCATTTACGATGATGACTGCGCTCCGACACCTCACTGTCCTGCGCGAGCGCAGTAAATAGCTTCACCATCGGCTCGTCGTTCCACCAGGATTTACGCATATAGTATATGGGCTTCTCGTTGCCGGCGATATCCATCGCGCCTGCTTGTGAGCCATGGCATGGCCAGCCGACCGTTTCACCCAGGAAATCTATACCCGTCCACAGAAACTGCGCGGATATGAAATCATTATCCCTGACCGCTTTCCAAGCCTCCGGATGCTGTCCGTTTTCACTGCCCAACAGCACAT
>CAYURR010000056.1:0-15918 GCA_964446745.1 uncultured Defluviitaleaceae bacterium
AATAATCTCATTCTCGTACCTCCTGTTCATATAAACAATCCCATCAGCCATTGCAACGCCAACTTCGCCTCGATCCCCCGGCAGAGCCCGTGCATCTTACTATCAGTATAGCGCACAAATATGAACCATTCAACAAAAACAACAAAGCCCCTTTGCGGAAGCATTAGCCTGTCACTGAGCCGATGTCAAGTTGTGACTATGTTTTTTCAACAAAGAGTTGGAAAAGCCATTTTACATTTGATTGAGTTTTAGTATACTTAAATACAATGAAGAAAATAATGATTATCCTGTTACTTTGAAGAAGAGAACAAATATAGAAATTATTTATATAACAAGGAGGAGATATTTATGTTTGATGATGCATTTAAAGATTTTCCTATTCTTACAACAGAACGTTTAATTTTACGTGCTCTTGATGAAAGTGATGTTAAAGCCATGCAAGAATATTTAAGTAAATCGGATTATATGAGATTTACTGACTATCCACCGAATTTTGAGATTAACAAAGGCATTATAAGTATGTGGAATAATGATGCTTATAATGCGAAAGCTATGTTGCGTTGGTGCATTGCATTAAAAGAAAACAATCTCTGTATCGGTAATATATATCTGTTTTCACCATATGGTGATGATAATAGCGGTAGAAAAATGGATATTGGTTATGAAATTTCAGACAATTATACAAATAAAGGTTACATAACTGAAGCAATTAAAAAGGTAGTAGATTATGGATTCTCAGAAATGGGATTAAAAAGAATACAGGCACAAATTATTCCGGAAAATGTTGCTTCCATACGAGCTGTCGAAAAATGCGGATTTAAAAACGAAGGGACGCTACGAAATTCATGCCATTATCAATTTGCTGGCGAACTTAAAACAATGGTTATGATGGCTTGCGTTCCAACAGATAATCACACCGAATGAGCATAATATTTGCACCTGAACAGATTTTTCTGTATAAAAAAATCAGAAAAATCCCGAAGTATAGAAAAGCCGCCAATTAATTTTGACGGCTTTTTTTCGTAAAATGGTAGTCCCGCCCTGAGACGAGCCAATCATGCTCATAAACTCAAATATTATCTTCTAGCCATTCAGATACGATTTTATTATCTTCACTTTGCATAAAGGGATGCTCACTGTTTTCTGATACGGTCAGTTTACAATGATGTGCATCCACAAAGGCCTTAATAATTTCAATAGTCTGCAAATTATCTTTTCCGGCGAACAGGATAGATGTTGGGATATCCCAATTTCTAATCGGGTGCTCTAACACATATTGAAAGTAATCCCAACGCAATGTGTCAAAAGGCGTTGAAATCTCTTTTTCTATGCGTAGCCTTTCTTCGCTCACATCAAACCACTGAAACATCAGCCTAATCATATGTTCCATGTCTATCATTGGTGATTGAAACAGACATTTGCTAAATGGCATTTCGGCATAGGTGTGTAAGCTAAAATACGCGCCAAGACTGCAGGCAAACAAAGAAACATTACTCCAGTTTGAGAACGCATAATCACCGATTGCCGTAAGATCCTTTATACCGTTCCAGATGTCACAACGATAATGGGGATTTTTTCTTTCGCCATGCTCAGGTAGATCAAAGCTGAGCGTTTGATATCCCTTTCTTTCGGCTATTTCGGCAAAGCTTTCGGCATGTTCTTTGCAGGACATTTTGCCGTGCACATGGATATATACCTTATCTGATTGCTCTCCCCAAATGATAGCGGGGATGTCATTGATTAATAGTTTTTTATTCACCATCGAGATAATTCACTTCGCTGTCTATTTTATATGACTTCTTAAATTTACCGGCCATGATCATGAACTTTTCCGTATCGGGATACACTACTACCTCCGGGGAGTTCAGGTTTATTGTATGCACATCCAGATATACAAGCGGCGCATCTGACGTGTTTATCAACATATGTGCACCGTTTTCGTTTGCTGGCATAACGATAACATCACCCTCCGATACGGCTTTCTCGCCCTCCGGTGTTTTAAGAGTACCCTGACCGTTGATGATATAAAAGACCTCTTCATTGCCTGTGTGGTAGTGGTATGGATAATTCGCTTTGCCCGGCTGCAGTGTATAAAAACATACAGACATTTTCCCTTCTCCCGTAGCAAAGGGATTACTTACGCTGCTATTTTGAAACTCAAAGGAGCGCTTATGCTGTGTATCAGGGTCAAAGATTTTATTTAGATTGACATCCTTGTATTCTGTTGTTTTTACGTTTTTTATTACTATTTCTTGCATTTTACCCCCTACTCTATTCACCATCGAGCGGTAGCCAATCGATTGATTTCTTTATATATGCGTCCCAGAATAACCAGTCGTGGCCGCCCGGACCTTCTTCCCAGGTCACGTCATAACCGAGCGCGTTGAGCTTATCCCTCAACGCCGTGTTTGTATCCATCAATTCATCTTCTGTGCCGCAGGCTATATAAAACCTCGGCAACGAGGATTTTTCTTTTACAAGCTTTTCAGCCAGCGCGTTATAGTCCTTTTCGCTGCCTTTTACCTCGCTCAGATTTCCGAATACGAGCTCGAAATATTGCTTACTCGCGAAGATATTGTCGCTATCCTCTGTGATCGTGGATATATGGTCGATGATATACGCGCCGGACAATGCGCAGACAGCACCGAAGGTCTCGGGTGCTCTGAGCGCATTGATAAGCGCGCCGTATCCACCCATCGACAACCCGCCGATAAAGGTATCCTCACGCTTTCTCGACAACGGAAAAGACTTGCGCGTGAACTCTACGAGTTCCTTATGTATAAACGTACCATAACGTTCGCCGGGTATATTCCTGTCTACATAGAACTTGTTATCACCGCTCGGCATAACTACCGCAAGGTTTTTCTCCTGAGCCCATGCTTGGATGCGTGTACCGCTTACCCAATCCGTGTAGTTTCCAAAGATGCCGTGCAACAGGTACAGCGTCTTGAATGGCTTATCTTCGGGTATGGCCTGCCCCGGAACAGGAAACTTATCCGTCGGTAAAATGACTTGTATAGGCACATTCCTCATCAATGATGTCGAAAAGAAATTACATTGAAGCAATGCCATAAAAAATCCCCTCTCTTAAATACTTTCTTATATCTTTCTATCGTAGAGCAGCGCCGCGTTTAAAACTACGAGCACCGAACCCACGTTATGAACGAGTGCGCCCGTTATCGGGTTCAGAAGCCCGAGCACGGACAATATGATCGCCGCAAAATTGATGGCCATAGACATCGATATGTTGAATGTAATCGTCTTTATCGTGGCGTTCGAGAGGCGCTTGATATATGCGATCTTTGTGATATCGTCGCCCATGATCGCGATGTCTGCGGCATCTATCGCTATATCGCTGCCCATAGTGCCCATTGCTATACCCACATCGGCCATTTTCAACGCAGGTGCGTCGTTTACACCATCGCCGGTCATGCAGACATTTTGCCCATCGTTCTTGATCGCCATAATCGCGGCGACCTTATCCTCGGGCAAAAGCCCTGCCTTGTATTCCTTTACACCTGTAATGCCCGCGATATATCCCGCGGCCTGCGCGTTATCACCGGTAAGCAGTACGGTCTTTTTTATACCCGCATTATGTAAGCCCTCGATCGCATCACGCGCCTCGGGTTTTACGGTATCCGAAAGGCCGATCACACCGACTACCACTTTACCCTCGGCTACGATGATAACAGCCTTGCCCTGCGATCTCAGCTTAGAGACGAGTTCATCCACGCCCGAGGTTTGCGTTGCGGCCTCCTGCATCAGTGCTTCGTTTCCGCAGTATACCAGCTTGCCGTTTACGGTCGCGCGCACGCCCTTACCTACCGTCATCGAAAAACCCTCGACCTCAGGGATATTTACAGCGTTTTCTTTTGCGTAGGCGAGCACGGCCTTACCGAGCGGATGCTCCGAGCGGCTCTCTGCGGCAGCCGCGAGCGATATTAATGCGTTATTCTGCATCCCGTTAAGTGCTATCGCATCCGTCACCGTGAGCTTGCCTGTCGTGAGCGTGCCGGTCTTATCAAATGCCGCGATACCGATCTTGCCCATCAGCTCTAGGGCCTCACCGGATTTTATCAAAACACCGAATTTGGTGGCCTGACCGATTGCCGCGACGATAGAGGTCGGCGTTGCCAGCACGAGCGCACACGGACAGAACACAACGAGCACCGTAACAGCCCTCGTGATATCAACGGTCACGAAATATGCGATGATCGCAATCAGACACGCGAGCGGTACGAGCCATTCGGCCCATTTGTCCACAATCTTCTGCATCGGAGCCTTGCTTTCCTCGGCCTGCTTAACGAGCGCGATCATGCGCTGTAGCGAGGAATCCGCAAACGCCTTTGTCACACGCGCATCTACCGAACCAAAACGATTGATCGTCCCCGTAAATAGCTCATCACCCGTGGCCTTATCCACGGGCAGTGATTCGCCGGTCAAGATACTCTGATCGACAGAGGTCGTACCCGAAACGATCAGACCATCCGCCGCTATACCCTCACCGGGTAATATGCGTATAACATCCCCGATCTCCAAGAACCGCGACTCCACCATTTCCTCGACGAAGCCGCCGCTTGCGTTTTGCCTGATGCGTCGACCCATCTGCGGTACGAGCTTTAATATGCCCTCGATACCTTTCTTGGCACGTTCGACGGTGCGATCCTCGAGCCATCCACCTATCGCCATGATAAACGCCACCTCACCCGCAGCGAATACCTCACTAATAAAGATCGACGCTATCATCGCTATCGAGATCAATAACGCAGAGCTGATACGTCCCTTCGCGAGCTTCTGCGCTGCGGAAACCAACAGCGGTATGCCCGATATTACGATCGTGACCCATGACGGATCAATCGGGAATATGCCCGTGAAGATATTTAATAGCCCCAGCGCGAGGAATACACCCGAAACGATCATGAGCGGCAGGGATGATAATGCGTTGTAGAGTTGCTTTATGTTTTTCATGTTCTCCCCCTCCCCTACAGTCTAGAAAACTGTTCGATGGCCGAAGCCAGTCGTTTCATCGTTTCTGTCTCGTCGCCCTGCTTGATCCCGTCTATCACGCAGTGTTGCAAATGCCCCTCTAAAATGATCTGCCCTGTCTTATGTAATGCGGACTTGATCGCGGCTATCTGGATCAGGATATTCTCGCAGTTCTTGTCCTCGTCGACCATTTTCATGATACCCCGCACCTGACCCTCTATGCGTTTAAGGCGATTATTGATATTTTCAGCGTCCATACACTTCTTCAAAAATATACCCCCTACCCCTATATAGTATGAACAATACTATAGTAAGGTGTAGGGGGATTGTCAACAATATGTACCGAGCTCCATACCCCGTTCAAAGAAATATTTGAGCGTGTCATATTTAACGGTCTCCGGTATCGAATGATCGCTGTGCAGGCAATACGCGAAATGCTTCTTGACCTCCGGTATCTTGCTCATAAGCTCCGCGTCGATCTCTTTTCGATCGTTTGAGTATAACTTACGTACATCGATGCCACCCATCAATGCTATCTTGTCGCCGAAATCTTTGTCTATGCGCAGCAAATCCATACCGGCTTTGATCTCGATGACCTGCAGGCAATCGATACCGGCCTCAAGCATATGCGGCAGCAACGGCTCCACAAAGCCGCAGCTATGCATGACCACGGGCAGCTTGTTCGCATGTGCGTAATCGATCGTCCTCTTGTGCGCCGGGAAGATCAGTTCCTTGTACATATCGGGCGACATGAACGGCCTGTTCTTAAAGCCCATATCCTCGTAATACCAAATACCGTCCGGGTATCCTTCCTTCGCGAACAATATCTCCTGCAAATTCAGAGTCATATCCGAATAGACCTTTACCATATCCTCAACCCATTCGGGATCCAAAGCCATGCCCATCAACATATATTCATGTCCACAGATCGGGTGCATCTGTTCAAATACATTGACACCGGCCCAGAAGAAGAACTTGTCATGCTCAGCCGCGTACTTCTTTGCCTTTCGATACGCCTCGAAGTTTATCCTGCGTTCGTCGACCTCCACGAGCTTGTGCTTGACCTTTTCCCAGCTCTCGCGATCCTTGATCGAAAAATCCACATGCTCGGGTGTTGTGTCGTGCAGCTTGTGCCTCCTCAAAAGCGCGCCGTTACCGTCGCGTATGAGCATCGTCTCTTCTGTTTCCTCCACTACCTCAGACTTGAAGTCTATATCGATTGTTCCGTTGAACGGCCAACACTCCGCTATGTCCAGATCAAAGTGGATCGTCGGGTCCTCATCCTCCTTCATATGCCCTTCCTCAACATACGACTTGACCGTATCACCCCAAAAATGTTCATAAACCGCAATGCGATCGGCAGGCTCGTGATTGAGCATGCGTATAATACGCTCCTTACCCGTAAGCTCTTGCATGATATCCCTCCTTTATTGTTTTATTGCCCAAACACCCCATCGATGACCTCCTTGCTCGCGGCCTCGTCCCATATTGTGTACCATTTGCCGTTTACGATCTTGTCCTCGCCCACGAGCGTATGCAGCCGGATCGAGTCCTCGTTGAGTGACTTTACATATGGGATATATTTTAACGCGTCGCCGAGGTTTACGTTCGTCTTTACATATTTGAACATGGCCTTTACAAGCGCGGACGCGTTACCGATGATCTTGTCCTTCCTGAGTGTTTGCAACACCAGTGCTTTTATAAACTGCTGCTGTGTTTCGTTGCGCTTCCAGTCATTGTAGTCGGCGTGCGACCCGTCGTTCATTTTGCGAAAGCGGACGAGCTGCTCGGCTTGGTCACCATTTAGTGTCTGTACCCCGGCCTTTAGATAGATCTTTAGGTCCTGATCCGGGTCGTAATAGTCCATAGTAAACGGCACATCGAACTCCACGCCGTCCACCTCATCGACTATATAACGAAAGGCATCGAGATCCACGACCACATAGTATTTAAAGCTTACGCCGGTCAGATCCTGTATTTGCTGCATAAGAAAATCCATGCCAAGTTTCGGGCCCGCGTAGTGATGCACCTCATTGAGCTTCATCACACCACCCTTAGGTACGAATCGGTCATTGGCAATCATTGTATCGATGCGATCCCGAGGTAGCGTTATCATCGTATCGCGTGGCAGTGACACTAGGTCCACCGCCTTTTGCTCCGAGTTGAAACAGCCCATGATCATCGTATCCGTGCGCGTACCGTCCTTGTCTATGCCGAGGATCAGGAAATTAACGCGCTTCTCGACGGGCAAGAATATATCGGTGATCACCGACAGCGGACTCTTACCGTTCGAGCCGGTATTCGAAGCCTTTTCGCTCTTCGTCGACTCTGCGTTATCGGCCGTGCTTTCGCCGTCATCCGCCTCTGCGGTCTCCGTATTTCCGAAGCTGCTCGCGAATACATTGCCATTTTCATTTACCTTAAAGTATCCGAATATCACCACGGCTATGAGCGTTGATAGTATAAACATCGTGCCAAGCATGGTGAGTAGAAATCGCTTAATCAATGTGCCTCTACCACTTTCCCGGGATTCAATATCATATGGGGATCAAACACACACTTGATCCCCTGCATGAGCCTGAGCGCAGCCTCGCTCTCCGACGCTTGCAAATACGGCAGCTTGGCCAGACCTATGCCATGCTCGCCCGAAACCTTTCCGTCAAACGCTCTGGCCTTTGCATACAGATCGTCAAACACAGCGTTCAGTTTGCGTTTCCATTCCGCTTCGGCGAGGTTGTCCCGTAGGATATATATATGCAAGTTGCCGTCCCCCGCGTGACCAAAGCTCTTTATACGAATGTTGTGCTTGATCTTCAGTTCGTCCGTATACATCAGAAAATCCGCAATGCGGTCCTTTGGCACAACCACATCGCATTCGTCCATCTCGGATGTCGATGCCTTTATCGCCTCTAAAAATGCAGAACGCGCGGACCAAACAGATTCCTTGCGCTCCTCGGTATCAACGATCAATAAATCGCGCCCGCCATGCCCGAAGCATATATCCGCTATCGCAGAGAAGTATCGCTCTATCTCAGCCCGGTCGTGTCCGTCATATGTGAGCAACAGATACGCGTCCGCGGATTTGTCCGGAAAGCTCTTGCCGAGGTATTCTTCCGCATCGAGTATGACCTCACGCTCCATAAATTCCACAGCCGTTGGGATCGCCGTAATAGCCTGGGCATCCATAGCGTTGCCGCGCATGATCGCGGGCACGGCTCCAATCGCCGAGCGCATATCCTCAAACGGTATCAACAGGCTTATAGATTTTTGCGGCAGCGGCAGCAGCTTCAGCACGGCCTTTGTAATAATGCCGAGCGTGCCCTCCGAGCCTATAATCAAATCCTTTATACTATAGCCCGAGCTGTTTTTTACGACCTTGCCGCCCGTCACGACGATCTCGCCGTTTGGTAGCACGACCTCCAACTCCCGCACATAGTCGCGCGTAACTCCATATTTCACCGCGCGCATGCCGCCTGCGTTTGTGGAGATGTTACCGCCTATGGTCGCAGATTTTTCGCCGGGGTCCGGTGGGTAAAAGAAACCTCGTTCCTCGACATATGCGGCGATCTCCATCAACAGTACGCCGGGCTCTACGGTCAGCGTGAGGTTATCGGTATCGAGCTCGAGTATCTTGTTCATCTTTTGCATGCTCAGCATGATGCCGCCGCAAACAGCCACCGCACCACCCACAAGCCCCGTACCCGAACCCCTCGCGAGTATCGGTATGTGCTTGCTGTTCGCATATGCCATCAATTTTGAGACCTCAGCGGTATTTTGTACCTCCACGAGTACATCGGGCATGTACTCGACGCCACTGAGTTCGTCATGCGCATAGTCCGGGTTGATATTCTCGCCCGTGTATACCCTGTCCGCGGGTAAAATGCTTTGTATATATAGTAGATCCTCGTTATCGAGCGGCTTGTACTTTATGCTCATGACGATCCTCCCTCCAGCAGCGCTATAATCCTCGGCAGAACCTCATAGAGATCCCCCTTTACCGCATAGTGACATATGTCAAAGATCGGAGCGTTTTCATCGTTGTTGATCGCTATGATGCATTCTGCGTTTTGCATGCCGGCTTTGAACTGCACCGAGCCCGATATCCCGACCGTGATGATCAGCTTCGGTTTGACCGCGCGTCCGGACAGTCCGATCTGGCGGGTAGCCTCGACGCGTCCGGATTCCACGAGCGGCCTTGTGCATGCAACCTCCGCGTTCAATAGCCCGGCCAATCTATATATCATGCCCATATCCTTCTCGGATTTTACGCCGCGCCCAACCGCAATGATTGTTTGCGCGTCCGTAATGCTCTTGACCTTCGGCTTGTTCGTTACCTCTGTGATTTTAATACGGCTAAGAAGTGCCCCCTCAGGCAAGACACATGTTACGATCCGGTTTTGTATCTCGTTCGCGTCGGGGTCTATCTGCGTGGGCTGCGGCATATCAAATATCTTGTATCTGACCGTCGCGAGCTGGGGCCTGTGTCGGTGCGTGATGATCTGCGCCATTATGTTGCCGCCAAATGCGGGGCGTATCTGCACGAGGTCCGTATTGGCCTTGATGTCGAGCACCGTACAGTCCGCCGTGAGCCCGGTACCGAAACGCGCGGTGCGAGGCTGCGTCCGATCACGGTCGCGCCGATCAACACGGACGCGGACTGTTCGTTCTTTATAAAGTCCTCAAATATCCGCGTGTAGGGTTCTATCAGGAAATAGCGCAGGCTCTCATGATCATATACAAACACCTTGTCCGCGCCGTAACGCAACAGCTCGACGGCCTGTTCATGCCCCCCGCCTATCAACAGCGCATACACGGGGCAATTTACCGCTTTAGCGTTTCCCGCATCCTTTGCGTTTAATGCAATGAGCCTTTCAGAAAGCTGCTTTGCCTTACCCAACAGTTCAAATGAAACAGGATGAATAACGCCGTCTACAACCTCCGCAAAAACAGCAATCGGAGCGCTTGCTACCGCGTTCCCCTTTGCTCCACCGCCCGATTCCGCGTCTTCGACCTTCATTTCAAAATACTCGGGCTGTTGTTTTGCGCACAGGCCGCAGTTCTTGCAGCCCGCGTTGATCTCCATACCCGCATCTGTATACTCGAGCGCATTAAACAGGCAGAGCTTAATAAGCCTTTGCACGAGCTCGCCGTCTAGTTTTCCATCCGCTTTTATCCGCTCGTTATGTATGACCAATACCTTGATAGCCTTCACCCCCTACGCAAACTTCCGATCCTTCAGCACCTTCATCAATTCTTGCGCTATACCGTCTGCGTTACCTGTGATGTCGGCCCTGACGCTCTGGGACTGCGGCGGGAATATCCGCTCTACCTGCGTCGGGGAATATTTCAAGCCATAATGCTCGGGATTATTGTCGTTCAGATCGGCTAGCGTAAGCCTCTTTACTGCTCTGTCCTTCGTAGCCATTTGCAGCTTGTATGAGGGCAAGCGCGGTATATGTATGTCCTTTTCGACCGCCAACAAACACGGAAACGATATGTCCATATCGGCCAGATAGTCCCCGATGTCGGCCTTTACACGTATCGAGGCCTTGCCATCTTTGTTCGCTTCTATAATCTCCGTAATGCCGCTCTGGTGTGGGATGTCCAGAAACTCCGCGATCTCCGCACCGACCTGTGCGGTGTCCCCGTCCGTGGTTTGCTTGCCGCAGATGATCAAGTCGAAATCCGGGAAGCTCTTACGTATACCCTCGGACAACGTCTTGCTCGTCGCGAGCACATCCGCACCCGCAAATGCGCGATCCGTCATCAACACCCCGTCGTCCGCGCCCATCGCGAATGCCTCTCTGATCACGCTCTCGGCTTGCGGCGGGCCCATCGTTATGACATTTACCGTGCCGCCGTAGCGCTGCTTCAAAAGCATCGCGGCCTCTATTGCATATAGGTCGTATGGGTTCATCTTCGCCTCGGTACCGTCACGCAATAGGACGCCTGTTTCCTCGTCCATCGCTACCTTGCTCGTCCCGGGCACCTGCTTGATACATACGATGATATTCAAGGGCAAAATCTCCTCTCACCTACGATATCCCCGTTGTCGTTAATGATCTGTTCACCGCAAAGCCCTTGCATGCGCTCGATCGTTTCGAGGTTTGTATACCCCAGGCGCTTCATGATGCCCGCGATGATATAACCCCATGTATCCTCAGAGCCGTCCTCTATCTTTAACGCGACTCCCAGGCCCTCAGCCTTGAGGCCAAAGCCGTATACGCCTTTTGCGCCGCCCTTTGCCACGATGTTTTTATCCCTGTTGATCTCCGTGCACGGATAACCATCTCCGCGGATCAAGTCCGGATTTTTACACATAGCATCAGCCACGGTATATAGTGCCTCGGTCAAGCTGTCGCCAAGGAAAGCCAGCGACTTCGCAGAGCCCGCCGATCCATCACGCGCCACGGATGCCTCCCGTATCACGGATGCTTCCCGCGCTGCGACAGCGAGCAACGCGAACGAACGCGCCATCCTATCCATCTCTGTCGCGAACACGGGCACGCCACAGCCGTCCACGCCCAATATGATCTCGTTATCCCCGGTCAAGGTTTCAATCATTTGCTTTATGATCGCGGTGGATTTGCTGTCCATCCGATAATAGTCTGCCTCGGGCTCGCCAAAATGCCTCGACAGTAATATCATGCAGATATGCTTTCCTACGCAATTGTGGTTACGCTTGCGCGGCGGCAGATTTTTATCGGGGTTGTGGATCGTATATGTGGGCTTCATGACCATGATGTTCTCGTCTATGCCGCATTTAGTGAGCAAGCTGTCAACAACAGCAAGCTGTCGCTCCGTGCCGATTTGTGATGCGCACATAATAGCGATCTCGGACGCATCGAGGCCATAGGTCTTGTGCAATCCCATCTGCAACAGCGGCAGCACCTGCAACGGCTTTGAAGCCGAACGGTAGAAGATGCGACGGTCTGGTTTACCTACCGAAAACACCTCTTTACCGTCCGCATCCGTCACCGATATATATCCGTAGTGTATGTTTTCGACGATGCCGCCACGCGTCTCTTCGCAAAGTATCCCGTGCATCTTAGTACCTCAGCTTCTCCGCGAAGTATCCAAGCAGATCATCTATTTTTACACGTTCCTGCTGCATGCTGTCGCGGTCACGCACCGTTACGGCCTTGTCCTCGAGGGAATCAAAGTCAAACGTCACGCAATACGGCGTACCGATCTCGTCCTGACGGCGATAGCGCTTACCGATCGTGCCCGTTTCGTCGTAGTCGCATGCAAAGTGGCCTTTCAGCGAATCAAACAATTCGGTAGCGGGCTCCGAGAGCTTTTTCACGAGCGGCAGCACAGCAAGCTTTATCGGTGCGAGTGCGGGATGGAAGCGTAATACGCTACGGACATCCTCTTTGCCGCCTTCCGTTATTTTCTCTTCGTCGTATGCTTCTATCAAGAACGCAAGCGTCACACGGTCAGCACCGAGCGAGGGCTCTATGCAGTATGGCACGTAATGCGTGTTCGCGACCTGATCGTAATAGTCGAGATCCTGGCCCGAATGCTCGATATGCTGCTTGAGATCGAAATCCGTACGGTCTGCGATACCCCAGAGCTCGCCCCATCCGAACGGATACAGGTATTCAAGGTCTGTCGTGGCCTTGCTGTAGTGCGAAAGCTCCTCGGCCTTGTGGTCGCGGATACGCAGATTGTCCTTGTTCAGATTCAAGCCGTAGAGCCAGTCGATACAGAACTGCTTCCAGTACGCAAACCATTCGAGGTCTGTGCCGGGCTCGCAGAAGAACTCGAGCTCCATCTGTTCAAATTCGCGGGTTCTGAATGTAAAGTTACCCGGCGTGATCTCGTTTCGGAAGCTCTTACCGACCTGAGCGATACCAAACGGGATCTTCTTGCGTGTCGTGCGCTGTACGTTTTTGAAGTTTACAAAGATACCCTGTGCGGTCTCCGGACGCAGGTAGACTACATTCTTTGCATCGTCCGTGACACCAGCGTGGGTCTTGAACATCATGTTGAACTGCCTTATGTCCGTGAAGTTATGTTTGCCGCAGCTCGGGCACTTGATGTTGTTGTCGTTGATGTACTCCATCATCTTGTCGAACGGCCAGCCGTCCACACCCTCACCCAAGTGATCCTCGATCAGCTTGTCGGCGCGGAAACGCTCCTTACATTCCTTGCAGTCCATCAGCGGGTCGTTGAAATTGCCGACATGCCCGGATGCCACCCACACAGCGGGATTCATCAGTATCGCGCAGTCTACGCCCACATTGTAGCGGCTCTCCTGCACGAACTTCTTCCACCATGCTTTTTTAACATTGTTTTTTAGCTCAACACCCAGTGGGCCGTAGTCCCATGTATTCGCAAGCCCGCCGTATATCTCAGAGCCCGCATATACAAAGCCCCTGTTCTTAGCCAGCGCGACGATTTTTTCCATTGTCTTCTCGGTATTAACCACATTATCATCCCTTCGGTGAATCGTTCTGTGTATTTTTACCGGCTATTGTATCATAAAAGACGTAAAGCAAAAACACATTTATGCGTTTTCTTCCGCCTTTCGTTCCTGCTCGATCATCATATAGAGCCTTTCCATCGCGTCATACAGGCCGCCCGTTTCATCGATCAGGCCCTCATCAACGGCCTCGTTACCCACGAGCACCGTACCCATATCCATAGCCAGCTGTTTTGTATCGAGCATCAAATTACTCAGGCGTTCCTTTGATATGCGTGAGTTACCGACGACAAAGTCCAGCACGCGGTCCTGCATCTTGTCAAAAAAATCGTAGGTCTGCGGTGCGCCTACAACAGTGCCGCTCAGTCGCACCGGATGTATCGTCATGGTCGCCGATGGTGCTATAAACGAATACTTCGCGGACACCGCGAGCGGCACGCCTATCGAATGCCCGCCGCCCAAAACCAACGACACCGTAGGCTTACCGAGGTGCGAGATCATCTCGGCCAACGCGAGCCCGGCCTCCACATCCCCGCCCACCGTGTTTAATATCGCGAGCAGTCCGTGTATGTGCGGGTTCTCTGCGGCCATCACGAGCTGCGGTATTACATGCTCATATTTTGTGCTCTTGTTCTGCGGCGGCAGCAGCACATGCCCCTCGATCTGACCTATTATGGTCAGGAAATATATGTTGCCGCGCGGGTTGTTGTACGGAACAGGACTGCCCGGTGGAAACGGTCCCGGCATCGGCGCGGGCTGCTGTGCGGATGGATTTGGGGAAGCGGGTTCGGGTGTCGTTTGGGGGATCGGCTCCGGTATGGGCATTTCTTGATTCATATACATGGCACATTCTCCTTGTTTTAGAAAACTTACGGTTAGGGTTTACGTTATCTGCTGTGGTTATACAAGCCCAACGGGATCCGGCAATATAATCTGATCGATTGGATTCACACATCCCCGCCGCCTACAATAATATAGTAAAACAGTATATCGGAAACGGGGATAACGCGATGCATTACATCTACCGCTGCAGGGATTGTATCTACGCCTTTTATCATAAAGCCGGATCGGGGATCGTCTACCGCATGTATAAGGCCGGACGCTGGTATGACGAGGGCATTATGATAAAGGCCGCTAATCCGTTATTCAGTTTGACACAGGTAAGGGACACGCTGTATATCTTTGCGAGCGACGCGAGGGGTAATATCACACTGACCAAGATACCGCCGAACCGCCTCGGTTCGTCACTGGAAAGCATACCCACAAAGGTAATCATGCAGAGTAGTGCCGTTCGCAGTAACAAGGTCCTGATCCACCCACTCATCTACAGCAAAGGAATTGCGCTTATATATAACACCGTTTCGGACTCAGGCGGCGAAGAGTTTAAGGAAAACCTGATCATGATGAGGCATATGGGAGCCGACGGACAATGGGACGAAGCGAGTGCAATAGACCGTTTCGCATCGACACGGTCCTTGGTATATGAGATGCAAAACGTAGAGGCCGATCATGGGCTTGTGTTTTATCAGAACAAGGGTCAAGACCTGCAAATCGGGTACAGAGAGATTACGCCGAGACGTTATGGGGACTTTATCCCGGTACTTTCAACCGGCTACAGTGTGACGGACATGTCGTTTTTGACGACCTATGAGGGCATACACTTCCTGTTTATTTGCAAGGGGATGTTTTCGGGACAGCTTGTATACAGGAAACGCACGGACATCGGATTGAGCGCGCCCGTAGTCATTTATGAGGGGCAGCGCATAGAGCATTGCCTATTGTTTTATCTAAAGAACCGCCTGCATGTGACCTTCATGATCGGGGGCCAACCCTATATGTGCGTATCCAACGATGACGGCGACAGCTTTTCACGACCCGTTAGATACACAAACAAGTTCTGTCAGCTGCCCATGAAGGCCCATTACGTGGATGCATATATGATGGAGCCGGATATGTTGTTTGCCAGACAGGTCTATGTAGATGCGTCGAGACCATGGGATGTGCAGATGATCCCCGAGCTGTACGACGACTTTTTACCGACACACGAGCACGAGATCGAGTACGCGGACGATCACCGCAGGGATGATTTGTATGACGACGAACCACCGCAGCAATACGAGGATGAATGGTCCTCGTGGTATGGGGAAGCGTCGCGGGAGATGAGAGGCGAGGGCGGCAGGCGTTCAGACATGCCGAGGCAAAGCGAGAGCGTGCGGCGTTCGGATGTGCCGCGATATGACGAACGCGATTTGCAGGTGGAGCTCGAGGCCGCACGCCGCATCATCGCTGAAAAGGAAATGAAGATAGCATTTCTGACACAAAAGCTTGCGCAGGATCAGATGTCGCGTGTGCGTGCGGAGAGGAAAGCAGAGCAGCGGCAACCCGCCAAAAGGCAGCCCGAGGCGCAAGCACCCCCTTCGCAAGCCCCGCAAGAATCAGAAAAGGCTCCCGGAGATGAATCCGAGAGCCTTTGATATAAGTAATTTATTTACCGTTTACAGCGT
>CAYURR010000057.1:0-15852 GCA_964446745.1 uncultured Defluviitaleaceae bacterium
CTTGTGCGTCTGCTAAAACAATCACTTATCATGAGCTAACCTTATAATCATTTTTTATAATATGGATTACTGTCTACAAGGGGTTTTACATCTAACCCCTTTTTCTTTAATACCCTTAAACGCTTTGTCTGCTCAATGCCAATATATTCTTCGTAATCACTCGATGTATTCGTTGTAAGTAGATTTATATAATCGCAAAATCTTGATATATCAAAACAGCACTCAGCAAATACAACGATATCGGCTTTGTTTTCTAAAATGACATCGCACAAAATATGTTGAATATTGTTGTTCTTATATACGTTCCAGAATAACAGGTTGATATTTTGTTCTCTCCCTTCATTATTCTTTTATCAAATAGTGTTTACAAAAAAGGGCTGCCATATTAACAGCCCTTTATATCTTTCTCACACCCTCCGCTTTATAACCTTCAACCGCGTATACTCATCCCTATCCCTCTCCTCGAGGGTCTCTGTGATAAACTTCACGAGCTTTTCATACTTCGGTATCGTGACATTCTTCAGCGCATTCGCTCGCTTTTGGGTCTTTTTAATATTCACGGCCAAACGATATGCCGTGTTCTCAACCGCCGACAGCGTCACGATCAGATCCTTAACCTCGTTAAATTTCTTATACGCTTCATCAAGCGCGGAGGTTGTGTTGCCGAAGCCGTAGTTTAATGTGCCGTCTGTGGAGTTTTGATAGCTCACGAGCGGTATCTCCACGCCCATGATGCTGCGTGTGCGTATGCGCACGGATTCCTCCTGCGGTACGCCGTAGCTGTAACGTTCAACATTGCTGATGCCCATCTCAATATTGGCCTGCTGCAACGCCTTATACGCCTCCGTAAACACCTTGTCTATGCTGGCCTGTATATCTTTTGCCTTTTGGTTTAATTCCAATATCTCACGGATCAGCACGTTGCGTTTCTTGTCCAGCAGCTCGTAACCCTGCTTTGAAAGCTTCAACGTATTCTTGACCGCTATGAGATTACCCTTGGTCGGGAAGGTTCGTTGATCCATGTCCTCACCCTATTTCTGATAATATTTCTCCAACAGCTTCGTGTTGATACGATCGAGTTCGCCCTTGGGCATACGACGTAAAATGTCCCAGCCGATCTCGATAGACTTCATGATGTCTCTGTTGTCAAAACGATCCTGATTGATGAACTCCCGCTCGAGGTTGTTGCCGAACGCGAGATATTTCTTGTCGAGCTCGCCGAGCTCGTCCTCGCCTATGACGAACGCAAGCGCACGCACATCCGTGACACGCGCATATGAGGAAAATATCTGATTGGCCCAGTCCGGATGATCCTCGCGTGTAAATCCGTCACCGATTCCGTCCTTCATCAGACGCGACAGCGACGGCAGTATGTTTATAGGTGGATAGATGCCCTTTTGATGTATACCGCGATCCAGAACGATCTGGCCCTCGGTGATAAACGCGGTAAGGTCGGGAACCGGATGTGTGATGTCATCGTTTGGCATCGTGAGTATCGGTATCTGTGTCACGGAACCCTTCTTGCCGCGCACGATACCCGCACGCTCAAACAACGACGCGAGCTCCGAATACAAGTATCCCGGGTAGCCCTTGCGGCTCGGTATCTCGCCGCGTGACGAGGATATCTCGCGCAACGCCTCGGCATAGGATGTCATATCCGTGAGGATGACCAAGACGTGCATATCCTTTTCATATGCGAGATATTCGGCCACGGTGAGTGCAGCACGTGGTGTGATGATACGCTCTACTACGGGGTCGTTTGCGAGGTTAATAAACATCGTGACGCGTTCGATTGCGCCGCTCTCTTCGAATGTACGCTTAAAGAAATCCGCAACGTCATATTTAACACCCATGGCAGCGAATACAATGCCGAACTTCTCGTCTTCGGCACCGGCGCCTGTCAACGTGGCCTGGCGTACGATCTGTGCGGCGAGCTGGTCATGCGGTAGGCCGTTTCCGGAGAAAATCGGTAGCTTTTGCCCGCGTATCAGCGTGCTCAGGCCGTCGATCGCCGAGATACCGGTCTGGATATAGTTTCGGGGGTAGGTACGTGATACGGGGTTTATGGGTGCACCGTTTACATCGCGTTTGCATTCGGCAGCTACCTCGCCGAGCCCGTCGATAGGTCGCCCGATACCGTCAAACACGCGCCCGAGTATGTCCCCCGAGAGTTTTATCTGCATCGGATGCCCGGTAAATTTGGTTACGGTATTCTTTAACCCGAGCTCCTCTGTGCCTTCAAACACCTGCACGATAACCTTGTCACCCATGATCTGAACCACGCGACCCATGCGGGTTGCGGCGTTGCCCTTTACATTCTTGTCCTGCACATGTATCTCGACGACCTCGTCAAAGATCGGGTTCTCGACGCCCTCGAGTACAACGAGCGAACCGTTAATGCTGCTCAATCCTATATATTGCATCTGTTATTCCTCCGATTCCCATTCTTCGCACCATTCATAGCAGTTAAAATGATCCGCCCTGCTCCTGAAATATATCTCGCCGACCTTTTTAAAGCCGTTACGCATAAACAGGTTGTTCATCTTGGGATTTTTGCTGTTTGTATCGGTCTTGATGTATCGCGTGCCGTTTTGTATGCTTAGCGACTTCGCGAAATCCATCAATGACCGACCGACGCCTATGCGCCTGTGCATCGGTGAAACAGCCATCCTGTGTATGACCGTAGCCTTGGTGTCGTGTGACCACGGAAGCGGCGCGTATTCGGGCTGCTCGACGAAGTTTATACTTACAACCGCTATGATCTGTTCCTCTAATTCTGACACATAAAGGGTGTCTTCGTCAATGTCCTTTGAGAAATCCGAACGCACCGGGTAGTAATTGTCCCACTGATTGTTGCCCTCACTTTGCAATATTACCTTCGTAGCCTCTATGATCTCCATGATTTCGTCCAAATCTTCCTTTGTTGCCTTTCTCATCTGTAATCCTCCGTTGTTTCTATTATGCTGCCAGTGCCGTTTTCATGGTTCGGGTTTATCACGATCTTTGCCTCTATTCGGTGCTGCAGCTCCTCGACATGGCTGATGATGCCGATCACAAGCCGCTCGTCCCGCAGCTTATATAGTGCGTCCGTTACCGTGTCCACAAGCCCGCGATCCAGCGAGCCAAAACCCTCGTCAAGGAAGAAGAAGTCCAGTGACGCATTGTTCTTTAGCTGTATGCGTGCGGACAGCGACAGTGCAAGACACAGAGAAACCATAAATGTTTCGCCGCCTGATAGTGTTTTAGGTGTACGCCGTGAGCCGCCGTAGTAGTCGTCCCTGATAACAAAGTCCGTACCGTCAAGCTCAAGTGCGTATCGGCCTGAGGTCATTTCCTTCAACCGTGCTGAAGCCGCAGCGGTTATGTATTTTAGTTGCTTGCGCGATAGATACTCAACAAAGCGGTTACCTTTAAATATCTCGGATAAATCCGTCAATAGATCGCTTTGCTTTGTGAGTTCGTTTATGCGCAGCTTGATCAGTTTTACTTGTTCGAGATTTTTTTGTGTTTGCACAAAACGCTCTTGCAACACAGCAATTAAAGCGTTCTTTTGATCGATAGTTGATTTGAGTGTTGCCACATCAGCTGATAGGCTCGCAGCGTTTAATTCGGTATGTTTGAGCTGCTCCGGGGTGGGTGGTGACAGTTGATAGGAATAGGCGCCGAGCCTGTCTGTGAGGTTATTGATAGCATTCTGTGTTAGCAAGCATTGATCGTCGTATGCAGAGATTTCGTCTTTAGCTGTATCGATGCGACTATCGATCCGGGTTCCATTGGCGATACTCTCGTCAACCTCGGCCACTGTGATCGGGTTATTTTCAGACAGAATTGCGTTCAACCTTTCCTCGCGTATCTTTAGGCTTTCGCTGAGCTCATTTAATTGTGCGCAAAGCAACCCACGCTTTGCAAGTAAGGTTTGTTTACTCTCGACAAATCTATCATACTTGTTTTTAGTGGAATTCATTCCGTTATTTATTTCAAGTTTTCTTGTCTGCAATGTTTGCATAATCTGAGTGATGTCCGCTTCGGGGGTTATCACATTTCGTTCATCCTTGAGACGTGCTATCGTCTTAGAGAGCTCGGTGCCCTCTGATGTGATCTTCTGAAACGCTATCTCAGTTTCGGACAATTGCTGCTTCTTTTTGTCGGAAGCTAATACATGCTCGTTTATTTGTTTTTGGAGTAACGCGGCTTTTTTTGTGTGTCTGTCATATTCCTCCGCATCCCGCTCCATCTTTGTAAACATCAGATTTATTTGCTCAAGAATATTTCCAGATCTGTTATTCTGTGATTCGACGTTAGCAGTATTTTTGATTGACATTTCATTGGTCTCGTCCGATACGCACCATAACGCATCTATATCGCCTCGAAGCTGCCCGAGCTCGGCCTCGGCTTCGTCTTTGCGCGTGCAAAGTGCCTTATATTGCTCCTCGGCGGCTATCTTCTTGGTCAGAGCAGCATCCAGGGCCTTCTTTGAAACGGCGTTGCTGCTCGCGGTGATCGGCATCGGATGCTCTCTGGAGCCGCACACAGGACAGGGCTTGCCGTGCTCGAGCTGCTCGGCGAGAGTAGCGGCCATGTTAGCATTATGCTGGGTATGGAGCTTTAGATATTCGGCTTCGGTGGCCTGTTGCTCGACTAACGCTTGCTCTATGCGTTTGAGAACGGTCTGCATGCGCTTATTCAGATCATCGTATCGTGTGCCCAGGTTGCTTAGCTCAGTGATGCGTCTGCGCTCCTCCGCTGAAACAGAAACGGTCTGCTGTTGCAGCAGTACGTTTTCGAGCTCTGTGCGTTCGGCTTCAAGAACCGAAACACTGTGTTCGAGTTCGGACTTGAATGTATCGATAGCTTGCTTGTTTGTGGTATATGCCTCTCGCAATCCACCGCGTTCTTTCTCCAAGGTCACGATCTGCTTATCGATCTCAGCTACGCGTTGCAGCTCGGCCTCTTTGCGGATGATTTCGGGTAACTCTCTCTCCGTATACCCGGCGAAGGTCTGCAACGCGTTGATGATTTCGGTTTCACCGGCGACTAGCTGGGCATATGCGGCCTCGTTGCGTTGCTGCTCATCCTGCGCAGTAGTGTGTTGGCGCTGCACCTCGCGAAGGTGTAATAAAAACGGCAGCACACGCTTTGCTTGCTCAGCCTTTAGCAGGAATGCGCGCTTCTGGTCTATATATGCGGCTTTTGAACGTTGCGCGGCTTGTTGCTTACACAGAGTGTCATATTCGCGCAGCAACTCGAGCAGGGTGTTCGCGGCATTCATCTGTTGCTCGCGTTCCGAGAGGCCATGCCTCAAACGCTCAAGCTCGGTAGTCTCGGAATCAATAGCCTTTTTGGCTTCCGTGAGTGTAGTGTCACTTATATCGCCATAGATATTTAGATTACTCTGGGCGATCTCCAGAGCGTTTTTGACCTCGCGTGATTTACCCAATAATTGTTTGTTCAACGCCTCGCCGTATCGTTCAAGACCGAATATGCGCTCGAGCATGTCGCAACGCGGTTTGTTGGTCAGGAGTAAAAACTCGCTGAACTTGCCCTGCGGTAATATCACAGAGCGTATAAAGTCATCATAACCGATACCGATGAGACGCTTTATTTCAACCGTGAGCGTAGTAGGGGTATCGGCCAAGATACGATGGCCATCCGTGGTCTGTTCGTATAGACGCACATGTATCGCCTCGATACCCATGCTTTCGGCTGAGCCCGCTCGCGTGCTGCGTTTATATGATCGCTCGACTGTATAACGATTTGTTGCCCCGTTTGCACAGAGCTCAAACGTGAAACATATGTACATCGAATCGCAGTCGACGTTGATGCATTGCAGTCTGATCTTGTCATAACGGGGCATCTTGCCATACAGAGCCATTGTGATAGCGTCCACGAGGCTGGATTTGCCACTGCCGGTCGGACCGAATACCCCGAATATCCCATTGGCGGTTAGTTTCTCAAAATCCACGCATTGCTCCTGCGCAAAGCTGTTAAATCCCTTCACCTTCAGCATGATCGGCTTCAACGGTCATATCCCTTTCCTCGGCATGTAGTATCTCCCTTGCGAATAGTTCCATGATCCCATCGCTTGGCAAAACCCCGCGTATTTCCTTATAAAACTCACTAAATTCATCGGTTATATTAAAGGTCTCTGTATGTTCGTCGCGTGTCACGGTTCCCGTATCGATATCAATAAGCTCCGGTGATATCTCGATGATATCGGATTTAAGGGATTTCATTAGTTTGATATCCGACGGCGCGATGACCTTGTCGGTCTTTATGGTCAGAAACACAAAGCTGTCCTCGCCTGTATGTGCCTCGCAGAGGCTTATAGACTCGGACACGCTGTCCGCATGCCATATCTCGATAGGCTTGTAGTTTCGTAGATATATCTTTTGTACATCGGCTTCGCAGCCGGGTTTAATATCCACGAGCAAAACATACTTGGCTTGATTCGCCTCACTCTTTGAATACTGTATCGGCGAGCCCGAATAGTAGGCCGGACAGGATGCTATGCGCTGTGGCTTGTGCAGATGCCCGAGCGCGATATACTGCACGGCCTCTGGGAATACGGACGCATCCACACCGAATAGACCGCCGCATCGGATGTCACGTTCGGAGTCGACCATTTCCCCGCCCGATACATAGAAATGTGCGGTAATTATGTTCACGGTATCGGGTTCAAAATGCCCGGACAGCCCGTCTAGCATAACCCCTATCTTTTCGGAAAAGCTCAAACGCAGCAATGCCTCGTTGTCCATATCGGACGCGACGTGTAAAAGCTTGCCGAGTCTGCGTTCGGACGGATAGGGGATCGTGAGTATAACAGCGGTTTCGTCCTTAATCTGTAGTTTAATATAACCGCTACCCGATGCGAGCACGCGAAATGTATCTGTCTGCGCACCGGAGAGATCGGGGGTGTGTGAACCGATGATGATCACGCCTAACATCGCCGCCAATTCCGCCACGGCCGATAGGCGCTCGGGGCTGTCGTGGTTGCCCGCGATAATCAATATCGGGGACTGCAGATCTCCGGATATGTATTTGACAGCACTGTAAAACAACCTCTCGGCCTCCGCCGACGGGTTAGCCGAATCAAAAATATCCCCTGCCACTATTACAAGGTCAGGGGATTGGTCTTTTATGATTTGATAGAATTCATCGAGAAAGGCGGTCTGCTCGGGTATACGCGAAGCATAATCGAGGTATTTGCCCAAATGCCAATCCGATGTATGTAAGATACGCATCAGAGCAAAGAGGCTGCAGCTTCGTCGGCTACTATTGTGACATTTCCGTGAAACTGTAGTATCGAGGCCGGTACCTGAGGTGTAACAGGACCCCTGAGCATGTCGCGAAGTATCTGAGCTTTTGCTGCGGACGAAACGATCAGCAGTATGCGGCGGCTGGCCATGATTGTACCGATACCCATCGTGAGTGCGTGCTTGGGCACCTCGTCGGTCGATGCAAAGAAACGTGCGTTAGCATCTACGGTGCTCTGTGTGAGTTTGACGAGATTTGTAGCCGCGGTGAAATGATCGTCGGGTTCATTAAAGCCGATGTGGCCGTTTAGGCCGATACCGAGTATCTGTAGATCGATACCGCCCTTATCGGCTATGAGCTGCTCGTAGGCATCGCATTCGGCCTCGGCATCTGCTGCCTCGCCGTTCGGTATATTCGTGTTGGCGAGATTTATGTTCACATGGTTGAAGAGATTTTCGCGCATGAAATAGAAATAGCTTTGGTCGTTGCCCTTGGTCATCGGGTAGTATTCGTCTAAGTTAAAGGTCGTGATCCCGGAAAAATCCAAGCCCTGTTCCTTGTGCATACGGATGAGCTCCTTGTACATGCCCACTGGTGAGCTGCCGGTGGCAAATCCATATACGCCATCGGGTTTAGAGCGCAGCTGATCAGCAAAGATATCTGCAGCACGCCTACTTGCGGCCGCGTAATCATTTTCGATAATGATTTCTATACGATTCATAAATCATATCCTCCTACAAATATCTATTTAGCGTTATTTACTGTCTATGCAATTTACAAAATTTTGTGCGGCGTAGCTCATCGAAACACCGCTCAGATGTACGATGCCGATGTTGCGCGGCGGTATAGCGGGTGTGACCGGGATCGTAAACAAAGTATCGTTGTCGGCATCTACAAACTCCTTTATCACAAAGGCCAAGCCCATGTTAATAGATGCGAACTGGACGAGTAACTCGCTGCTGCCGAGTTCGACAGACGGGTTAAAGCAGATGCCGTGCTTCTGAGCGATACTGTCTAAATACTGTCTTGTCTTGCTGTCGTTTTCGAGCATCAAGAGCGGATAGTTTTTTAGATCGTATATGCTGATGCCGGTCTTTGACAGATATGCGTACTTGGAGCCGCCGATCAATATATCATGTATCCTTTTGCATGGGGTCACAGAGATGATCGGATCCTCCTGTATTGGTAGATTTACAAAGCCGATATCGACGATCCCGTTCTTTAATAGCTTGATCGTTTCAAAAGAGGTGCGATTTGTAACCTTTATGTTTATGTTCGGATAGTTCGTGACAAAGCTCTCTATGTATGGCATCAGATATTTACTGATGATCGTATCGCTCGCACCTATCCGGACCTCTCCGAGCTCCATATCGGCCATCTTGCTATATTTATGCTCGGCGGTCTCAATCAGACACATGGCCTGCTGCAGATATTCGTAAAGCACAGAGCCCTCGGGAGTGGGCTTTATACCCTTTGGCGAGCGTATCAAAAGCGTCTTACCCATACGATCCTCGAGCTGCCTTATTGCCATGCTTACAGCTGGTTGGGAAATAAACAGTTCCTTTGCGGCCACAGACATATTTCCAGTATGTATAACCTTACAGAATATTTTATATAGATCATATGATACATCTATAACCACAATACTCAGCCTCCAGACTGGTTATATTGTATCTGTTTTACGCAAAGAATGCAAATATCTATGATTGATTCATAAAATATACTTATAACTTGTAATAATATGTTGGATTTTGTTATAACACGATCGTGTCAACGCATAATTTAAGTACAGAGCCGATAGACTCACGGATAACAAGATCGGCTTTGTCATCATACGCAGTAGCCGATTTGTTGATGAGTACAAGGGTTTTTCCTCCAAAGTAGTTCAATAAACCAGAGGCCGGATATACGTTTAACGATGTGCCGCCAACGATCAACACCTCAGCCTCTGATATAGCTTGGGTAGCGTTATGCAGATCATCTGCGTTCAAGCCCTCCTCGTACAGGACTACATCCGGTTTGATGATGCCGCCGCATGCACAGATAGGGATATCAGTAGTGTTTATAATAGCCTCGATGTCATATGACATTCCGCATTGCATACATGAATTTCTGTGAACACTGCCATGCAGCTCGATTACATTATTATTGCCTGCCTGTTGATGCAGTCCGTCGATATTCTGTGTCACAACTGCCCGGAGCTTGCCCGCCTGTTCGAGCATAGCAAGTGCGATGTGTGCGTCATTGGGTCTTGCGTCGAGGTAGAGCATCTTATCCCTATAGAAGTCGTAGAATTCTTTCGTATGTGTCATGAAGAAACTGTGCGACAGGATATGCTCTGGCGGGTATTTGTATTTGAGGTTATACAGTCCATCGGTACTACGAAAGTCAGGTATGCCGCTCTCGGTTGAGACACCCGCGCCGCCAAAGAATACAATGTTGTTTGATAATAAGAGGATACGTTCGAACGCGACCATTATTTTCCTCCTCTCATGTAATGTGTTTGCATTAATATATCACGCTCTGTATAATTGTTCCATATTAAAGTAAAGCAACATAATACAAGGAGGCGTCCATGAAGACAGAACTCGAATATTACGACATATATCCCAAAGTCGTAAAATCAGGCGAAAACACATGTGTCACGGTAAAGCCGTTAGGTAGGCATGTCGCGTTTGAAGCCGGTTATAGCTACAAGATAAAGATAATGCCGCTCGATGAAAGCAAGGAGCCGGTCTATGACTACGACACGATACACGTCGTACCTAACGAGAACGGCTGTCTGTCGTTTTTTTATACCTTTACGGGCGAGCAGGAATACTATATACGCATCTATCACGCGCATAAGGAAGATCGTACGGAATTGAGCGTGCAGGAACGCCGATTCAATCTGCACGTCTATGCGCTAAAGCCAGATATGTTTGAGCGCTTCCCGTACAGGGGTGATCTGCATGCGCACAGCTTCCATTCGGACGGTAAGGAAGCGCCCGAGATCGTCGCTTCAAATTATCGCAAGCATGGCTTCGACTTCTTTGCGCAGACGGATCACAGAAAGCTATTCCCGTCACTTGAGTGCATAGAGTTCTTTAAAGACAAACCTGTGGATTTTGTAATGTATACGGGCGAGGAGATACACGCTCCCGATTGCTTTGTGCATGTGGTCAATATCGGCAGTAAATACAGCGTGAACGAGATATTCCAAAAGGACCCGGACAAATACAGGGCCGAGGTTGAGGCCCTGATTCCGACACTGGATATACCCGAGGGCGTGAGCCCGTTTGTATATGCAGCATGCGTCTGGATATTCGAGCGTGTAAAGGAAGCCGGTGGCTTCTCGATATTCCCGCACCCGCATTGGCTCGCGGATGTGTTCCATGTGCCGATCAAGCTCGTAAACCTGTTATTCGAAAGAAAGCCGTTCGATGCGTTTGAGCTTCTGGGCGGTCAGGAGGTACATAGCAATAACCTACAGGTCGAGTATTACTATTCCGAGCTTGCAAAGGGCCACAATGTGCCGATCGTGGGTTCGAGTGACTCACATGGCACGGTCAATCGTAACTGGTTTACATGGACCTCGACGATCGTGTTCTCAAAGGATCTTAAGCAAGAGAATGTATTCGACGCGATACGCGATGGGTATTCCGTTGCGGTAGAGCAATATCCGGGCGAGACCTACCGCGTACACGGCTCCTATCGTATGGTAAAGTTCGCGCGCTTCCTGTTGGAGGAGTATTTTCCGATACATGATGCGCTCTGCTTTGAGGAAGGTCGATTGATGAAGGATCTGGTCTGCAACGAAGAGGGTGCGCTCGAGGCACTCGCGTTGTTCAAGGGTCGCGTGCCGAAGCTACTGCGGAAATACTGGGCGTAAACGCAGAGGATGAAGAAACATATATTTTTGATGTGCTGGGGTGCATATGCTATAGCATACCTCGGCAGGGTAAACTTCTCTGTTTCGATGCAGTCGCTGATGACGGCCTACGGCTTGGATACGCTAAAGCTCGGTATAATAGCGGGTGCGTTTTTCTGGGCTTATGCGATCGGACAGTTAATAAATGGCAATATAGGTGATCGCGTAAACCCACGCTACTTTGTAGCACTCGGGCTCTGCGTGTCGGGGATCTTGAATGCGGTATTTGGTCTTGTGTCGGACTTTCGCATGCTCGTCGTACTGTGGGCGTTGAACGGTTTCTTTCAATCAATGCTCTGGGGTCCTATCGTACGTACACTCTCTATGCATACGAAACCAGAACGCCGCACACTCGCAGCTACGCTACTGTCTACATCTATGGTCATCGGTTATTTCACGGCGTATATGTGCCTCGGACGTTTGATAGATAATTATCCGTCGTGGATATACTTGCTGCCCGGTATCGTGTTGTTTGCTATGGGGCTATTGTGGCTCTGTGTTATTCGAGTTGACACAAATTCCGCAGGGTCTGCGACGGAACAGGTTGCGCGCAGCAGTAAGGCAGGCGGGTTCAAACAGTTCCTAGCCTTTCTGCGCAGCAGTAACCTGATATATTTTGTAGTAGCATGTATAATGCATGGTGTTATAAAGGAAACGATAGCTACATGGGGGCCGATGCTCGTTTCAAAAACGCAGAGCATCGAATACTCACGCGTGTTCATGTGGCTGTCGTTTATACCGGTGATAAACTTCGCGGGCATATTATTCTCGGGCTGGTTAAACCACAGGATGAAGAACAACTTCCGCGTAGAGTTGATTGTGCTGTTCGGCTCGACCGGTGTGTTTACGTTGATATTGACGGTGGCCTTGGGTCTGAACCCGCTGTTGTCTGTATTACTGCTCGGATTGATATCTGCTTCGCAATACGCGTTAAACAGTATCGTTATGTCCGTATTGCCGCTGGATTTTGCGGCGCGCGGTTCAGTGTCGGGTGTGGCGGGGACGCTGGATTTCGCGGCGTATTTGGGTGCTGCGCTCTCGGGCCCGCTCGTCGGAGCGCTCGCTGTCGGCGGTAACTGGCGTACTGTTCTAATACTCGTAACGGTCGTTTCGGTATTGGGTATATTCAGCGTATATATTGCCCGAAGGATTCATTGATGATATACTCTATCCTGAGAGGGGGTAGAAAAATGAAGCATATAAAGACAATCAACGGCGCGACATTGTCCGCCAACACCGACCGTAGGATCGGTTGTGGTGAATGCCAGACATCCTGCCAATCGGCTTGCAAGACCTCTTGCACGATAGCCAATCAGGTTTGTGAGGCAACAAAGAATTAATTAAGAGGGGCGTGGCATTTTGCTAGCGCCTCTTTTTCAAAAGGAGAAAGGGATTTGATACATAGATTTACAATAGGCGGTAAATATTTTGTGCTCGATGTGGAAAGCGGCGCAGTGCATGAGATCGATAACGCCGTATACACGGTTGTAGAGGATTTTGATAGGTGTGTCAGGCATGTGGCACGCGAGCAAATAAATATAAATGCAGACGGCATGTCCCCGGAACAGGTCAAAGAATGTGTAGACGAGCTATATGAGTTGTATGATAACGGATTGTTGTGCATGGAGGCTTCGGTGGAGCCTGTGGAGATAGGCGAGCAGCATGTCAAGGCTCTGTGCTTGCATATTGCGCATGACTGCAACTTGAGCTGCGAGTACTGTTTTGCGGGCAAGGGTGATTATCACGGGGAGCGCTCGATGATGAGCATCGAGACTGGCAAGCGTGCGATTGATTTCCTGATAGCCTCGTCTGGTCCGAGGCGAAACCTCGAGGTGGACTTCTTTGGCGGCGAGCCCACGATGAACATGGATGTGGTAAAGGGCATAACGGAATACGCGCGCTCAATCGAAAAGCAACACGGTAAGAATTTCCGGTTTACACTGACCACAAACGGGTTATTATTAGATGACGAGCTTACAGGCTTTATAAATACACAGATGCAGAATGTCGTGCTGTCGATAGACGGGCGCGAAGAGGTGCATAACCGAATGCGTAAAACCGTCAACGGTAAAGACAGCTATCAAATCGTGCTACAAAACAGCAAGCGGCTCGCCGAGAGTAGAGATCATCAAAACTATTACGTCAGAGGGACATATACCCATTTCAATCCGGATTTTGCTGCAGATGTACTGCATATGGCGGACTTGGGATTTAAGCATATATCGGTGGAGCCTGTGGTCACAGACAGCGGCGAGGCATATTCGATCAAGCGCGAGGACATACCGCAGCTTCTTGAGGAATACGAGCGTCTCGCGATAGAAATGCAAAAACGCCGCGAGGCCGGAGCGGGCTTTAACTTCTTTCACTTCAATATAGACCTAAAGGGCGGGCCCTGTATCATAAAGCGCATAAAGGGCTGCGGAGCAGGCAGCGAATACCTCGCTGTAACGCCTGAGGGTGAGCTCTACCCGTGTCACCAGACGGTGGGTGATGAGTCATACCGGATGGGTAATGTGTATACAGGCATACAAAAGCAAGAGGTATCGGATAGATTTAACAAGACCGTACTCGAAAAGGCCCATTGCACAGATTGCTTTGCAAAGTATTATTGCAGCGGCGGTTGCGCGGCCAAAGATTTCTATGAAATAAACTGCGAACTCATGCGCAAGCGCGTCGAGTGTGCGATATATCTGTTTGCTACGGCTCAATAAATCTATAGTTAAATATTCATTGCAATAATCAGAAGATATGATAATATGACAGTAGAGATCAATGCTTCATGGGGGGAATAATATGGCAGGGAAATATGATCTGACAACGGTAAGTGCATCGATATTTACACTTGGGATGTTTATACGCTCGAATGTATATATCGAAAAAGGCGGCAGCATTATTTTGTGCTTCGGGAATGCGATGATTAACGACGATATACTAAATCGGATAAAGGAAAAGAAATCGCAGGGCTATAAATTCCTCATGGACAGGAGCGAATATGCTCAAATAATGGAGGATATTGAGGAGCAAAAGTCAGCGCAGCAAAAAAAGGCGGCAATGCCTAAGCCTGCTGCTCAACGACCCGCAGTTCAAAGAGGCACCGAGCCAAGACCGATTGAAAGTAGGCCTTTGAACAGGGCAAATGCCATAATGGCTGCCGTAGATTATGAGCGACTGATATCGGGAACGCGGATGATGTTTGATTCGGTTATAGAGAGTGACGAGGTGCCGCTTGAAATAACGGAGATCATGTCTGCAGATATCTCAGAAAAGGTCAAGCACCTGAGTGCCTCTACCATACTACAGAGCATTAACCGAGCGCGCAATATTGATGAATACCTTTATGACCACAGTGTAAATGTCGGATTTATAAACGGACTCTTTGGCAAATGGCTAAAGCTGTCCGAGACTGAAACGGACAAGCTTATACAGGTGGGGCTGTTGCATGATGTAGGTAAGTTAAAGGTACCACCCGAGATATTGAACAAACCCTCGCGCCTGACGCGTGAGGAGTTTGAGGAGATGAAGAAACACTCGGTCTATTCATATGATACGATCACAAATACCCCAGGTTATGACCCTATAGTGGCTATAGGGGTACTGCATCACCACGAAAAGGCAGCCGGTAACGGCTATCCGTCAGGTCTGAAACTGGACGAGATACCGATATTTTCACGCGTCACCGCTATATCGGATGTATATGATGCGATGATAGCAAAACGTAGCTACAAAAAGGCATTCTCACCGTTTGCAATATTGAACGAGTTTTCAAAAGGACGCTTTTCGGAGTTGGATATGAAGCTTGTAAATATCTTCCTGGAGCTGATACCGATGGAGTTGGTCGGCAGGGAAGTATTGATGTCAAATGGGGATATAGCTGAGGTTGCATATGTGTCCTCTACTAATTTCTTATATCCACTAGTAAAAGTCGATGGTGAGGTAAAATCGACCGATGAGAAATACTATGTCATAGCACTATATGAGCAGATGAGATAACGTAGTAATTATATAAGGGGCTGTTGCAAGACAAAACAACTGTATGTTTTGTCTTTGCAACAGCCCCTTTATTTAGATTAAGACGGCCTCGGCCTTTAGTATAAACTTATAGAGGGGGACAATGGTTTTATAATCATCGATGAGCTTGTCCACGAGATCGTCAGCAAACAACAATGCCTCGTCATTGACCTCGTGCTCGACATAAAATGATTTGCGATCGAGCCATTCGCGTAGGTCTTCGGGTGCTTCCGGATGGCGACTTCGTTTGTACTTCTCGCCGCAGAGCTTATATATGTCATGCTCTTTGAGTGCCTCGACGACGCCCTTGAAATCCTTGTCGCCGCTTAGTATCAGCTCGTGTACACGGTTCATGACCGCCTTTTCGGGCTCGTAATAACCGCAGCCGTAGCTGTAGCCGCCGGGCCACATTGCAAAATAGATGCCGTATGCATTTTTGTTGCGCGAAAATGTGAACCATAGATTGTCGCGGTAGAGTGATTTGTCCTTTGCGAAGCGTGTATCGCGATGGATGCGTGAGATACAGCGGCGCGGCTCGGTCACGATTTTTTCGTCGATGTCGCGCATCATCGGCGTGAGCTTCATAAACAGCTCGGTGACAGGGGTCTTTACATATGTATCGTATTCATATTTGTGTTCGGAAAACCATTCCTTTGAGTCCCTCAATCGGTTTTCAACTA
>CAYURR010000058.1:0-15762 GCA_964446745.1 uncultured Defluviitaleaceae bacterium
TGATGTTAACGGATAAGGATGACAACATCCTGATCACGGACTGGCGTGCGCCGGTGTCGACGCTTTACTACGAGGGGCGTATTGGACGCGCATCATATGAGTGTATCGACGGCGAGATAGAGGGTGAAATACGCCTTAAGCGTCAGTACAATTTCGAAAGCGGCGAGCTGTTGGCAATCTCGGATGTCGACATCACGACGAACGACACATTCCTTCAGGCCGCGCTATCGGGTATGAAGGACAGGCGTCTGAGAGATATCGTTACTACCATTCAGGCCGAGCAAAACCGCATCATCCGCAGCGGACTATATCAACCATTAATTGTGCAGGGTGTAGCGGGTAGCGGAAAGACAACGATCGCATTGCACCGAATCGCATACCTGCTGTATACCTACGAAAAGAAGATCAGCGCTAAGCAGTACATGATCATGGCACCGAACAGGTTTTTCCTGAGTTATATCTCAGATGTTTTGCCGGATCTTGGGGTAGAGAGCGTACCGCAGTGCACGTTTGAAGATTTTGCTAACGAATATATCATCGACGGCTTCAGCAAAAAGAAGCTAAACATCAGCCCATCAGTTAATCTTGTCGCACATGTCATCAATAACCATCTTGATATCAGTACCTTTCCACCCGCACAAGCTGCAGCACTCAAATCAACACTGCGATACAAGCAGGTGATCATACGCTTTTGCTCATATACGATGAAACAGTTAGTTCCGAAAGAGGACTTTGCGATTGAGGAATTCGTGCTGATCACAAAGCGTGATGTACGTAACCTATTGCTCAAGGAATACGCATACCTGCCGTTTGCAAAGCGCGTAGCCGAGCTACGTAAAAACCTCTCGAATACTCTAAAACGCCGTAAACCCATGATAATCGAGGAGCTTGATAAGCTTTATGATCGAAAAAAGGAAGAAATCAAACGCTTGAGCCCGGATTCCGAGGAACGCAGAGAGGTTATCGATCTACTTCTGAAGGAACGCGACGAACGCATCACCAGAGTTAAGAACAAATCGAAGGTGATGATCGCGACTTATCTAAAGCAGTTCGAAACCAAAAGCCCGGTCGAGTATTACATTGATATATTCCGCAGTGAAAAGATGTTTAACATGCTTTGTGACGATGTCTTTGATGAAGACGAGACCAAGCTGATCTTTGACTGCACACGAGCGGATCTTATGAGCCAAAGTCTACAGACCGAGGATCTACCACCGATGATATTGATTCGCCAGCTGATAAACGGGCAGGATGCGCTCGACGCCCGGCATTTGGTAATAGACGAAGCCCAGGACTACAGTATGTTTCAGATGAGTGTGCTTAAGGATGTATTGAAGAGCGGATCTTTCTCGATATTGGGAGACTTGAATCAGGGGATCTATTCATATAAAGGGATACGTGACTGGAACGAGTTGATCAAGGATGTGTTCGGAGAAGAGAGCATATATATGACGATGGAGCAGAGCTATCGTACCACAATAGAGATCATGGAGGCCGCGAACATAATCATCTCAAGGCTAAGAGACAGCTCAGGTGGATACAACCCGCTCTCTGAGATCCCGCTTGCTAAACCCGTCATCAGGCATGGTGAGCCTGTGGTATATTCCAGTTTAACAGAGTACGCGGATGTGGCATCCGATGTAGAGGTGTGCATAGAAGAATATAAAAAAGAAGGCTTCCAGTCGTTTGCCATCATCATAAAGACGATGGACGGCTGTAAAGCCTTCCGTGATAACATGAAATCCTCTAAATCTAAGCCGAGCATTCTAACAGGCACCGAGACAGAATACGGTGGGGGAACGTTGATTATACCGTCGTATCTTGTAAAGGGCCTTGAATTCGACGCGGTGTTTATAGTGGATGCATCATCCGAAAACTATACGGACAACGAGCTCGATACTAAGCTACTGTATATCGCAATGACGAGGGCACTGCATCGCTTGCATGTGTACGGCAGTAATGTTTAGTAGCCCAAATAACTCTTAGGATTGACCGGTGAGCCGTTAATACGCACCTCGAAGTGACAATGTGGTCCGGTCGATATACCCGTACTGCCAGCCTTTGCTATGACCTGACCCTTTTTAACCGACTGACCTACGGACACGACCAACTTGGAGTTGTGTCCGTATAGCGTTGAGTATCCGCCGCCATGATCTATAATTACCGTATTGCCGTAGCCGCCGTTTCTGCGAGACAGTATCACTGTGCCGCTGTCGGCGGCTACTATATTTGTACCTGTGGCGCATGGTATATCCACGCCTGTGTGCAGCTCACGTCTACCGGTAACCGGATTTATTCGGTTTCTGTATACATCGCTGGTATCGTATCTGCCACTGACAGGCCATTGCATCTTGCCTGTGTATGGAGATACCTTAGTGGAGGTGGATGCCTTTGCACTTTTATTTGCGGCGTTTGCCGCAGCTTTTGCCTTTGCGGCTGCTTCAGCGGCAGCCTTGGCCTGAGCTGCTTTTATCGTTGATTCGAGCTCTTTACTGGTCTTATCTAAACTATCGATCAATTGCTGAGCGGATACGGCTTCATTTTGAAGCTTCAATACAAGCGCTTGCTTTTTGTTTAACTTTTCCTGTAAGTCCTGCTGTTTAATCTGCTGCTGATATACCAGGACCTCAATTTCTTCCTTTTGCTTTACTATGTCGTTTCGCTTTTGCTCGATGACGGCTTCTATTGAGTTGAGCTTTTCTACGAGGCCTTGATCGTATTCGGCTATCCTATTTATGTATTCAACCCTATTGATAAAGTCTGAAAAGCTCTTGGATTCAAAAATGACGTCCAGATATCCCCATTTACCGTTTTCATACATGTATTTTAAACGTTGCTTGAGGATCTCGTACTGCTCGTTGCTCTCCTTTTGAGCAACAGCGAGCTCTTCTTCCGTCCTTTCGAGCAGCAGTTGGGTCTGCTCAAGCTGATCCTGAACAAATAATAAATCGTTTGTTGCAGTCTCCAATTCCGCGTCGATGGCATCTACCTCAGCCTCCGCGGTCTTTTTTTCGCTCTGGATATTACCCAGATTGCTTTTGGCTTTATTGGCTTGATCCTTTATTTCATTTTGTTTCTTTTGAAGATCGGAAATCGATTGTGCATATGTATTGATATTTGCATTCATAAAAACCGTTAACGCTATGATAACCGCAAACACGGATTTAATTCTTTTCAACGTTGCTTCACCTCAGTGTCGATGTTTTATACCTTCAGATGCTTGCGCACAGATGTAAAGCTACCCGTAACGCCTATGACAACGCCTATGATCGCCGAGAGTGGTATCAATATGGTAAAGAGACTTATGGACGTGTAAAACTCCATACCCGGAATGATACGAATGCCCTCGATAAAGGTGATAACACGACCGTATCCGAACCAGCAGATCAAGAGCGGTATAACCGTTCCTAAAACCCCGATTAATATACCTTCAAAAATAAATGGCCAACGAATAAACCAATCCGTAGCACCCACATATTTCATGATGCCTATCTCGTTCCTGCGTGCGTTTACTGTAATACGTATCGTGTTCATAACGATGACGGTCGAAATCACACCGAGAGCACCTATGATGATTATGCTCACAACACGGATAAAGTTATTTAATGTCATCAGTAGGTTAGCGGTATCGCGACCATGTATGATCTTCTCGACGGATTTGTCGTTGAGTTTTTCGATCTGACGCACGACATTGTCCATACTTCTGAGGTCATCCAACTCCAATATAAACGAGCGCGGCAATGGATTGTCCTTTTCAAGCCCGTCTAATATGCCACTCTTATCCTTTAGATCCTCTTTAAACTCGTCTAATGCTTCTTTCGCGGTTTTGTATCGCACCTGTAGTACATGCTCCATACTGCGGATCTTTTCGTTTAGCGTATTCACATCGTCTGCCGATGCTTCGTTTCCGACTATAACCGTAACTGTGAGGCTTCCCTCAAGCTGTTTTAAGATGTAGTCGAGATTGGCTGCAAGGCAATACGATAATGCAAACAAGAATATACACGCGGATACTGTGACGATCGACGCCACTGACATCAAGCGGTTTTTAATAAGCCCAATAATGGCTTCGGTCAAATAATATCTTAAACTCCTAAGCTTCATCGCTATAGCCACCCTTTACAATGTCGCGGAGAATACTGCCGTTTTTGAGCGTGATAACGCGTTTTTTCATCTGGTCCACGATATCCTTTGCGTGTGTAGCGACGACTACGGTCGTGCCACGGTCATTGATATCCTCCAAAAGCGTCATAATCTCCCATGCCGTATCTGGGTCCAGGTTTCCTGTAGGCTCGTCGGCCAATAGGAGAGGGGGCTTGTTAACGATAGCTCGGGCCAGTGCGGTACGCTGCTGCTCACCGCCCGAAAGCTGATTAGGATAGGCGCGAGCCTTGCGTGCGAGACCCACGAGTGCGAGTACCGCAGGTACCTTTCTTCGTATCTCCCTGTTTGATGCCTCGACGATCTGCATAGCAAACGCGACGTTTTCATAAACCGTCTTATTCGGCAGCAGTCTGAAGTCCTGAAACACCACGCCCATCGAACGTCTATAGTAGGGCATTTCTTTGCGTTTTATATCATTGAGTACAATATCGTTTACACTGACTGTACCCTGAGTGGGTTCTATCTCCTTTAACAGCAACTTTACGAGTGTAGATTTGCCCGATCCGCTGCTACCTACTATAAACACAAACTCGCCTGCATCAATATTCAGGCTCACTCCGTCTATACCCTTAGCCCCATTATCATAGATCTTTGTTACGTCATTTAAGGTTATCACCCGATAGCCTCCGATTAGTAATATTTGTTAATAACAATCTTATGAATGTTAAGGGTATTTTACATGTTTGTGTCGAGTATTGCAACACAATATAAATGAAATATATTTAGAACGTGTTTTTTTCCTTATATTTCATATACTTGCTGACCATCAATGTAATCTTAAATATGATGGCGTCGTCAAAGTTTCGAAGATCGAGACCTGTGAGCTTTTGGAGCTTATCCAAGCGGTAAACAAGCGTATTTCTGTGTATATAAAGCTGACGCGAGGTTTCCGATACATTTAAATGGTTTTCAAAGAACTTTGCGACCGTAATAAGGGTTTCATCGTCGAACAGATCAACCGATACGCCGTGCAGAACTTCATTGATATACATCTTGCAAAGCTGTGTGGGCAGTTGATATATGAGCCTGCCGATACCGAGCTGCGTGTAGTTCATTACGGTCTTGTCTTCGCCAAATATGCGTCCGACCTCAAGTGCCATGCGCGCTTCCTTATATGAGGCTGAGACATTTTTTAAGTCCGTTACTGTCGTGCCGATACCGATATACGCCTTGCTTAATGCCTCGGTATTTAGTGTATCAGAGATCGAGTTGGCTATATCAGATATAGAAGCGTTATCCTCGTTCTCTGTAAGGTCCTTTATCAATATAATGCTGCGTTCGTCTATCGCGGTCACAAAGTCCTTTGTCTTTTCCGGGAACATGTTACGGATGATCTCAAGTATGTTGAGCTCCTTGTCCACATCTGTTTCGATTAGAAATACTACGCGTGGAATATCGTTTGAGATATGCAGTTTTTTAGCGCGGTTGTAGATGTCGACAAGCAGTAGATTGTCCATCAGCAGGTTCTTGATGAAGTTGTCTCGGTCAAAGCGTTCTTTATATGCAATGAGCAGGTTCTGTATTTGAAACGCCGTGATCTTGCCGACGCGGTAGGTTTCCTCGTCCTCACCCTTGATCATGACTACATACTCACTCACGTTATTGTCATATACCTTGAAATACTGGCAGCCCTGTATTAGTTGACTCTCGGCCGCCGATGAAATGAAACTCTCCATGCCGTTTGTGTAACGTCCGATTAATTCGTGTTCTGTAGAAGCTACGATCTTGCCGTCGCGTTCTATGATGCTGATGTCGCGGCGGGTGATAGACTTCATCCCGTCAATAGTAGTCTGTAAAATTTGATTCGAAATCATTAGTGTTCCTCCCTGTATTTTTACATCTTGCACACAATAAGACTCACATCATCCATAACGTATTTATCCGTTTCAGACGCGGAATAATCATAAAACGCCTCTAACAAGGCATCGATTATCTCATTGAGGTTATCTGTGTTCATCATTTCCAAAAGCAAATCGTTATACCGTCCTGTAAATTCATCTGGCGCATCCTTGAAAAAGATATCCGATATCCCGTCGGTGCGTAACGCAAGGATATCGCCTTTTTTATATTCAATCTTTTTAAATTCGTATAAGGAGTCCTTCATCATGCCTATGGGCACGCCCGATGAAACAAGCTCTTTGGCGGTCTTATTGGCGCTGTCGATAAATACGGGTAGGGCTTGACCTGCGTTAGAGTACATCAGTACCTTTTCGCGTACGTCAAACACCGCGTAAAACACACATGCATATAGCTGTAACGCAGAGTTTTCCAACATGTTATAAAGCTCGTTATTCAGGTAAAACAGAAGCTGATCTGGATTTTTATATTTATTTGCGAGTGAGCGCACCATCATGTTTATCATCGATGTTAAAAGCGCCGCCGAGATACCGTGTCCCGATACATCCCCGAGTACGATGCAGACTTGGTTGTCATTTATCTGAAACAGATTGTAAAAATCCCCTCCGATGTCGAGCGCGGGGATGTATTGGGACGCGACGCGGATATCCTTTATGCTAGTATTTAAATCGGGCATTAGTACGCGCTGTACCTGACGCGCCATCTTTAGTTGCAGCTCGATTACATTGTTCTTTTCCTCGAGCTCTGTGTATTTTTGCTTGAGCTGGTCGCTCAGATGCTTTACACGCATCAATGAATTGATCTTTGAGATCAATAGGACTGAACTGAAGTTCTTGTCGATATAGTCATCCGCGCCTACCTCTATGGCGCGAAAGCGTATCTCCGGGGATTCAAGGTTGCTCGTAAACAATACGAGTGACATTTTTGTATCCGGATTTGTTTTAATGCGTTTGCATACGTCGTAACCACTGATGTCGGGTAGGTCGTCACTAAGAATGATGATATCGGGCTTAAACAACGTCAGCTTTGCCAATGCGCCATAACCGCTGTCAGCGGTGAGTATTTCGTATCCGGCTGAGGCAAGGCTTTGACTTATCAAATCGGCATTTTGATCCACGCGGTCGACAACTAGTAGTTTTATCATCTGCCGGAGCCACCTTTTACTGATATTTTCTTACAAAAGCTGATCTGATTACCCTGTGAATTGAACGTTAAGGTATCCATAAGTGAGTATGCGAGCCTCAAACCGCGACCGCATTCATTTATGTAATCGTCACTGTCGATTTTATCGAGCACTAGCGTATAGTCAAAGCCCGAGCCCTCGTCGGCCACCGATGCGGATATTAGCCCGTCCTGTACCTCTACGACTACATGTACAGACTTCGTCACATCTTTATTGTTGCCGTGAATCACCGCATTAAACAATAACTCGGAAAATACGAGCCTAAGATCGGCCATATCGTCGTCTGTCAACCCGACAGCATGTTGTTCCAAAAAATGCAGCACATCCTTGACGATCTTTTTAACCACCATGATATCGCTCTCAAAGCGTAAGTGCAAATCGTTCACCTTAAACACTTCCATTCACTAAAAGCATGAAATGCGTAAAATCAGGTATACAGATTTTGTTTGTGTTGCTTGATCATATTAATAGAAAATGTTCCGTCAGCCTGTATGATCTCAAATGAGTCCATCAGCGCCTTTATCATAATCAAGCCCATTTCCTCTTCGGCGTTGAAATCGCTAAGTGTATCGCCCGTAGAGATTGTAATCCTGACTGTATCGGCCGACATATTGAATACAACTTGAAAATCGCTGTCCTTTTGCGGTAAAAAGGTCTTGATGATAAATGTGCAGGCTTCGGAAACCGCTGCCTTTACATCCTCGATCTCGTCTATCTCAAAACCCATACGGTTGGCTATCGACGATGCGGTCAGACGCGCCGCTGATACATATGCCGAGTTGATGGGCAATGACAGCCGGATGCATTCTTGATTTTCTGCGTTATTATTCATTTGCTTCACCCTCGATTATGAATACCTTATCTAGATTGGTTATACGAAAGAGCTTACTTATGGCGGGCTTTAATGCGCTTAAAGTAATCTTGCCGCCAAATGCCGTCACGTTCTTAAGTACGCCGACCAACGCGCCGAGCGCTGTCGAGTCGATATACTCAAGATCCTTGCAGTTGATGCGAACATCGGCTTGCTTTTCGGATAATAGATCGGTCAGTGATTTCTTCATCTCGACAGAGTTGAATATATCCACCTCGCCCGAAATCGACACGTCCCAACGATTTTTGTTTTCGTTGAATGCGGAAACTACTTGATATTCCAAGACCTCATCCTCCGTTCTGTTCCCGTTATTCGGAAATATTTTTGTAATTCAGTATACAACAATTTGTGTAAAATTACTAATATTTTTTAATGGAATGTTGACGCGAACAATTCACGCATGTATCATGGATGAGGTGATTAAATATGGAGATTTTGCAAAGAATTAGGGAGTTAATCAAAAAAGCGATGGACAAGCTGAGACTCCCTGTCAGGCTTAGTATGTTTCAAACCCTTACGCTGATATTTCATTATTCACTGTTTTTAACCGTGCTGATGATAGCTATACAGCCCGGTAATATGCAGCCTACATTTGTCAGCATAGTGTACTCGAACTGGATTATTTTTGTTTTGAACTGGCTGCCGGTGCTCGCGTTTTTGTTGCTGTTATATTTCATTTTTAACAGTACCGTTTTATCCGTGGGCGTTGTGAGCTTTGTCATGATCATGATGTCGTTTGTAAATAACAAGATGATCAACATGAGGTCGGATCCGTTTAAACCGTTTGACATCATGCTCGGTACGACGTTATTTACCGTGGCAAAGAGCCTCGATAAAAAGCTATTCATACTCGCGGGCGGTTTGATTGTGGCTGCCGTTGTAGGTATAGCGTTCGGTATGTTTATCATTAAAAACAAACCGATACGACCGGCCGTGCGCATCATCCTGAGCGCAATGCTTTTAACCGCCATGATAGGTGCGAACTCAAGCTGGTATTCGGATAAGGACTTGAATGCCTGGCTATATGTGGGCGGCAACGGCATGAACCAGACGGACAATTTCCAGTCAAAGGGCTTTCTGTATAGCTTTATTTACACTGCGAATACAAGCCGTATCACAAAACCCCCTGGGTACGATGCCGACAAGAAAAAGATTGAACAAAGTTTAGACCGCTTTATACCAGAGGATAAATCAACAGCTATAAAGCCAAACATTGTTGTGGTCTTAAGCGAGGCCTTTTCTGAGATAGCGTTGAGCGATAGATTAAACTTCGACGGATATCCTGACCCGCTTGAAAACTACAAACAGATAAAGGCATCATCATATTCGGGATACATCGTGACACCCTCTGTAGGTGGCGGTACGGCGGATACGGAGTTTGATATTTTGACCGCACTCAATACACGACAGTTTCGCGGCACGCCATACGCATTTTCGCTCGTGACCAAACCTACGAAGTCCCTTGCTACAGTGTTAGCGGGGCAGGGGTACGTAAACACCTCGATGCATCCGGGTTATGGCTGGGCTTACAACCGCCAGAACGCATATAAAAACCTCGGGTTTGGGGAGTTTTATGACATATCGACCTATGACAAAACCGATATGAAGGGCCTATATATAACGGAGCGTCAAACCATTGATCGGATGATATCTCGATACGAGCAACATGTAGCGGACGCACCTGATTCACCGCTGTTGATGTTTTCCATCACGATACAAAACCATGGGCCGTTCGATGACAAATATGGCAGCGCGAAGAATTTCAATACAGACCTGCCTATTACGGAGCAGTCTGTAAACGCGATGTCGAATTATTTTGAAGGCCTCAGGGATTGCGATATAGAGCTGAAACGCTTGACGGACTATTTCAATAGCCGCCCCGAGCCTGTTGTGATGTTATATTTCGGGGATCATCTGCCGAGTTTTGCTACCGATGCATACGAGGCGTTTATCCCGCAGTGGATCGATAACGATGGCATCAACGGTTTTAGAAATGCGGTACGTATGTATAAAGAGCCATATATCATCTGGCAAAATAACGCCACGAGGGCAACCGTAAACCTTGACGACAGATGGGCCCAAAGCCCGCTGAACGATAGGGTAGTATCGTCAAACTATCTCGGTGCGGGATTTTTAGATGTAATAGGGCTCAGTGGGATCGACCCGTTCTATGATTATACAAACGAGCTCTGCGCAAGCTATCCGGTCATTATGGAAAACAACTGCTATAACAATGAATACGAGCGCAAGACACATGCCGAGGCAGAGCTCGTCGGGTTGTATAAGAGTTGGTCGTATTACGGGCTTATGCGATAAAGGGAAGGGGGTTCTGAAGGATATGGATAAACACGAAGGTATTTACGCCGAGATAGAAATGCTAAAGAAATGCTTGGATAAGAAAATAGATACACTTGATCAGATACTATCGATCACCGAGAACCAGACCGTGCTTTTGACAGAGATATCCGGAAGGCCTGATGCGTATATCGAAAGCTCGATGTTTTATGAGATGAACGATCAGAAGCAACTTTTGATAAATGAGATAAATACTAACGACGATATATTCGCGTCAGTGTTGAAACGTATAGGACCGCAGCTCGACGCGAGCCCAGAACATTATGGGGATGATATCCGATACTTGCAGGACCGAATACGCGAGGTTATGGATCTGGATACAAAGGTGCGTGTACGCGAGGCAAAGAATAAGGACACATTAGTAATAAAGAGGATCAATAAGCCCCAAACACCGAGGCAGGACAATCCGGCTATGAAGCGAGAGGTCTTGGAGCGATATAAAAGTAACAAGAAATAAAAAATACCACGGATTTAATCCGTGGTATTTTTTGTGTTTAATATTTACTGTATATCCATCTTACTTATTAACCTGCAAGCATCGAGATAGAATGAATAATCACGTGGCGGTTTGCCGGTTTGCAACATATTCACGAGCTCGGCGGGGCCGACACTTTCATATTCAAGTGGTATCTGATGATGTATTGTCTTGCCTTCGTGCGTAACCATTAACTGCAGATCAAAAGCTGTCGGTGATGTCTGGATGATACATTGCCTGTCTGCATATCCGACCACCGCCGTCACCATATCACGATTTCGCATCACGTCTACAGATGAAAAATCTTGGCCGCATAGCGTCAGACAAAGCTCTGCAGAATGGATCCCGTAGAACCAGTATCCGTCATACTCGCTCTGTGGATCGGCGGCATAAGAGATCAACACAGTGCTGCCGGGTTGAATTGTTTCGGCGAGCTCCTTAAATCCCGAAATACCTTTGATGTTGCTGCCGCCGCAGAGCAAAAGGTTATGTGTTTTTGCATATTCGACGATTTCTCGAGCCTGGTCTACATCGCATGCAAATGGCTTGTCGTTGAACAAGTGCTTACCTTTACGCAATGTCTTCATGGCTGGGGCATGATGCATAGAACCTCTGCGGTATGTAATAACGATTGCATCGCATGCATCGATTACAGCGTCATCGGTGTCGCATTGTATAAGGTTATACTCCGCACTGAGTTTTGCCGCGATTTCCGTATCATCGTTTCCATAGATATGGCTGACTGTGAAATCCGGATATTTTTTCTCGCGGTTAAATACCTCACAAAAATGTCTCGAATGTGAGTTCTCAGCACCTATTAATCCGATCTTCATTTATCTGCCCCCCACATCCACGCATTTTGACGATGGCATTCCTCGATTACCATGACCTGTCTTCTGATCTGCCAAAGCTTTATCGGAAATTCAATTCCTTCGGTTAAGGTATTATATAGGCTGTCATAATATGCCAATGCCATGTACTCAAACAAATCTTTAGCGCATGTGCTGTTCCACTCTCCGCTGTACCATTTCAATTGCTCCACGCAATATGATGGCGTGCCGTCCGGCTTGCACAACGGTGATTCAACCAAGGTTTGGAATGGGGCTTCGGAAGGAATAAAATACTTCCATTCAGCGTGCTCCATCGTGGACTTTATGCCGCCGCGTGTGCCGTGGATGTTGTATGTAAAGTTAGGAAACGCGCAGCATGACGATATCTCCACATCCAGTACGATATGGTTTTTACCACGCATCACGAGCTTTACGTAATCCTCTGCATCGCCCAATGTGTTGGCGCGGTTCATGGCACAGAAAATCTCGGGGATATCGTTCTCATCCCCGCCATACAAATCCAGTATTTGATCCAACGGATGCGGGCCGGTGTTAAGTAGATTACCGGCCATGAAGCGTTGGAGAGTCTGCCAGTCCCAGCGTCGTGCAAATCCGTTAAATGCAACCGAGGCCTGTATAATTTCCCCGATTAGACCCGACGAGACAATCTCTTTAACCTTTTGATAATACGGTGCAAATCGCGATTGCTGAAAGAAAAATAATCTATCCTTAGCATCGGGGCAGCAATTAACTACCGCATCAAAGTCCGAGACTGAGGAGGCCGCCGGTTTTTCACAGACTACCCTTTGGCCTCGCATAAGCAAGTCCTTTGTGATGTCTGTATGCATATAACTGAAAGAGGCATTGACGATAAGGTCCAGTTTTTCCTGCTCAACCATATCTGTATAACATTCATACACATTACATCCGAGCTCTTGCTGAGCCCTCGTCCTTCGCTCCTCAGACAGTTCACATACGGCAGCAATGTTATATTTATCGCTTATCTTGGTTAGATTGGCCGCGTGTATATCCCGGCCAGAACGACCTTGGCCGATGATGCCTATATTTATTTGCCTCTTTACACTCATGCCTATTCTATTGCCATAAGGCCTGCGGTGTTGATGATGCCCCAAGGTTTATTGAAATGCGGCTGGAAGAATTGATCGACCATTGCAATTTCTGCCATTGTCATCTTGTTCTGGAGGCACACAGACAGGGTGTTTATAATCTGGGTATAATCACCTGTGGAGCAGAGCTGAGCACCTACGATTATGCCATTATCTGCTCTATAAACGATCTTTAACAATATTTCGTTAAAGTCGGGCATGAATTCCGGACGATTGTTTTCTGTGACTGTAACGGTCTTGACCTGTATATTATTGGCAGCAGCAGCGGCTTCGGTGAGACCGGTTCCGGCCATGTTCAGTCCAAATATACGAATGCCGGAGGTAGACTGTGTGCCGATATACTTGAGCTTGTTCTCTACGAGGTTGTAACCCACGAGTGTTCCCATGCGTACGGCGTTTGTTGCGAGCGGGATATACGAATGCGTTTGTGTGGGGTTATAGAAGATCGTTGCCGAGTCGCCGGCAGCGAGAACGTCTTTGTCACTTGTGTGCATATATTCGTCAACGACGATTGCGCCATTTTTAAGCATCTCGAGTTGATCCTTAAACAGGGAGGTATTAGGCATGAAGCCGATGCAGAGGATCACAAGATCTGCTGTATGCTCGCCCTTGTCCGTTACAACACTTGTTACAGTGCCGTCTGCGCCCTTGAGTTCCTTGACAGCCTCGCCAAGTGCCATCTTAACACCTTTAGCCTTGAACAGCTCTTCAGCCTTGTCTGTGAATTCCTTGTCCATATATTTACTCATTACACGAGTTTCCATGTCGATGACTGTTACATTCTTGCCGGTGTCAGAGAATGCCTCCACAAGCTCAACGCCGATATATCCGGCACCTACAACCGCTACGTTCTTGGCGTTCTTTGCGGACTGAACGATCTGCTTTGCGTGATCAAAGTTTTTGCATAGTAAAACGTTTTTAAGATCAACACCAGGGAATCTCGGAACGATCGGCCATGAACCAGTAGTTACAACGAGTTTATCATAGCTGTCTTCAAAAACCTCATCAGTTTGCAGGTTTTTGACGGTCAATTTCTTGCCTTTGACATCAACGGATTGCACCTCGTGTTTCATGCATGTATTGACGCCGAGCGATTTTAGTTTGTCGGGTGAGCTATAAAACAGGCTAGAGAGATCCTTTACAACCTCACCGACATGTAATGCGATACCGCATGAAAGGAACGAAACATTATCGTTACGCTCATAGATTGTAATATCCGCCTTATGCTGTCTCGCGATACTTACTGCTGCGGCCGTACCTGCATGTGTACATCCTACTATTACTACCTTCATTTAATTTACCTCCTAATTTTAATAATAAAAGCTGTTTACAATATATCACCTGTACGCGGTGCTGTAAATATCATTAATAATTCATAAAAGGGCTACTGCAAACCGACTATATCAGTTCGCAGCGGCCCTTTTATATTACGTTATTTTAGTTAAAGTGTAAGCTGAGAAAACTATCTCCTCATACTTGCTACATAATCAGCAATATTTTGCATATTCATAGAATTACGGTAGGGTATATAGTTTTGACGATAATCAATGATTGTTCTACCATTTTCGTCTACCATGTTGTGTTCGCCGTCTGCTACATTTACACGAGCGTTGGTAAAGTTAATGTTTTCACGCGTCATGCTGTCAGAGATCCTCTTGATATCTTCGGGTCTCGTTGCAGTAGTGTCTATGCGTGGTTGGGTAGCTGTGTTTGTTTTAGCTGTAACCTTTGCTGCATTGTTTGTTAATCCGCTTGCTGCTTTGTTAGTTGTTGCAGACGATGCCTTATTTGCTACTTTTGTTGCAGTATTTGTAGCTGTACGAGCTGTTGTACGTGTCGTACGCTTTGTTGTCTTCTTAGCGTTGTTTGCACGGACTGCTGTGTTAGTCATTTTCTTAGCGGTGTTGTTTGAACGGATAGCTGCGTTATTTACGCGTGCAGATGCCATGCCAGCCGTTCCTGTCATACTGGTGCCACCTGTCATACCTGTATTGCCTATCATACCTGTGTTGCCGGTCATGCCTGTGTTTCCTACAGTACCTATATTACCTGCTGTACCAGTGCTGCCTGCTGTACCTGTGTTAGCTGCTGTACTGGTGTTACCAATACCCATGTTCATAGTACTGCCTGTGCTGCCCGATACTCCTGTATTGCCTGTGATACCCGTATTGCCCATGTTAGTTGCTACGTTATTTGCCATGCCTGAGTAGTTGTAGCCATTGGTTGCATAGCCTGTGTAACCGTTATTACCCATGTTGTTATATCCATTGTAGCTGTAGTTTCCAGTGAAACCGTTGTTTCCTGTATATCCGTTATATCCGCTGAAGCCTGTGTTTCCTAAGCTGCCAATATTATTGGCCAGACCCGAGTAGTTTGACCTGTTCATCGTACTGCCTGCATTGTTAGCCATGCCGGTGTTGCCAAGATAACCTCTGTTCATCGTACCGCCTGCATTGTTAGCCATGCTGGTGTTGCCAAGATTACCTCTGTTCATTATACCGCCTACATTATTAGCCATACCGGTATAGTTTGTTCTATTACCTGTATAACCCGTGTAATCAGATACAGCCGGTGCTGCCGCTGTTACAGGTCTGGTAGTGATCCTTGCCGGTGTTACTGCGGGTGTGGCCGCCCTGTTTGTCGACCTCATTGCCGTGTTTGCATTGTTATATATTGCTGGGGTCGCTGTTCTTGCTGCCGGGGTTGTCGATCTTACTGCGCTGTTAGTAGTTGGTGCTACTACCGTACGGGACGTTCTGGGTACGTAGTTTGTCGTTGTGCGTGCTGCGTTATTTGCCATACGCGATGCTTTGTTGGTCATTGTATTTGTGTTGTTGTTTTTATTGTTGTTTGTATATCGTGTCGTCTTCTTGTCGTAGTTGTAACCGTATCCATATCCG
>CAYURR010000059.1:0-15759 GCA_964446745.1 uncultured Defluviitaleaceae bacterium
TGATGCAAGAATTCGTTGAGGAAGCGAAGACACATATAGAAGCCATCGAGAACGCATTTATAGCGTCGGATGAGCTTATGCAAAATGCTGATGCGATAAACACGGTTTTTCGTGCTATCCACAGCATCAAGGGGACCGCGGGCTTTTTTCAATTGAAAGCCATTGTGTCCTTATCTCACGCGATGGAAAATGTGCTGGGTAAGCTACGAGCAGGCGAAATCGCTTTTAATGACGATATATTAGATGTATTGTTATTTTGCCTGGATAAGCTCAAGGCGATGATCTTTGATGTCGATAACAGTAACGACACAGATATCTCCGAATATGTAAATAAGCTACAGGATATCACGGCTCCATCATCGTCTTCGGTTGAACCAAGATCGCACGACGAAAAAAAGCCTCAATCCCCTCCTGTATCACCCAAAGAATCGATAACTGATAATGTAGACAACTTGGTCAAGAAGGGCCATAAAATTTACCGAATAAATACAAAGATTAGCAATATGGATGCTTTTTGCGCGTCCCTGTCCGAGGTCGGCTGTATTATTGAAGCTAAGCCGGATGCAATTGTCTGTACCAGTGTTTTGGATCATGAATTGTTTTGCATGTCCATGGAGCTACCGCCGGATACAGTAGAACAGATAAAATCCGATGGACCGAACAATCAAGATAAAGACAAGGAAAAAGATAGGGATAAGAAAGTAATCCCAACCGCAGATGATACGATCCGCGTGCATCTGGAGACAATTGAAAATCTTATGGCACTATCGGGTGAAATGGTACTGGCACGTAACAGGCTCTTAAATGCATACACGAATTCCGCAGACGAGACAGTTTTTTCAAAGTTATTGCAAGATGTTGACATACTCACGAGCCGGATGCAAGAAAAAATCATGCTGATGCGCATGCAACCGCTCACGACGATTTTCAATCGATTTCCACGCGTCATACGCGAAATGTCCAAGAAGCTCAATAAGTCTATTGAGCTACATATGGAGGGCAAGGAAATCGAACTCGATAAAACCATGATAGAGGCCATTACTGACCCACTCACGCACCTTATTAGAAATGCCGTCGATCACGGTATCGAAAGCACTGGGGACAGGATAGCAGCTAACAAGCCCGAAACGGGCTATGTGATGCTTCGGGCATTTCACAAGAGCGGTATGGTAGCGATAGAGGTACGCGACGACGGCATGGGCATAGACGCGTTTGAAATTAAGGAAAAGGCGCTTGAAAAGGATGTAATCAATGCTGAGCAAGCAGCCTCCATGGATGAACAAGCAGCGCTTAGGCTTATTTTTAAACCGGGCTTTTCGACGTCAAAGATCGTGACAGACATATCTGGGCGTGGCGTCGGCATGGATGTCGTACTGAGCAATGTAGAAAAATTGGGCGGCTCCGTGTCTGTTTCAACAGAAAAGGGCAAGGGAACTACCATCACCTTATTTTTACCGAGGACCCTAGCACTCATGCATTCGCTTGTGGTCGGGACTGCCGGACAGCGCTTTGCTATACCGAGGTCTGCTATTTCTCATGTATTGAGTCTAAACGAACAAGAGCTCACAACTAAGCTGCGTCATATCAATCACTCGCAGGGGCTGTTTATTCGCAATAGGTTCGTCCCGGTCGTCTATCTGACGGATCTTTTGGGGATCAAGCGCTCATCGGAGCCTGCCTCAAAGATCGTAATCTTGAGCGTGATGAAGCGCATCATCGGGATATTAGTTCACACGATAGAAGATATTGAGGAAATGCTGATAAAACCCCTACCCTCCTGCATGTCGGATTGTACCGCATATTTGGGTGCGACGATTATGGGAGACGGCAGTGTTTCGATGATATTGGATCCTGATGGGCTAATAAAGATAGCAAAGGTTGCGGATAAGCAATCGAGTACCGATAAGAAAAATAAATCCTCAGAAAAAAATACATCAAAAGATGAAGTCACGGACAAGCACGGCCTTGTAATGTTTAATTGCTCAGGGCCGGAACGATATGGCATCGATACGGATAATGTAGCGCGTGTCGTTACAGTATCATCTGACGAGATTGAACAGATCGGCGAGCATTTTTTTGCAAAGGTACCTATAAACGCACTGACAAAGACAGTCCGTGTAATAAGGCCCGAGGATTATTTGCCGGTAAACAATAAGGGCTATAAAAAGGATAAGCTAACATTGATTATCCTTAAAACAAGCGGACAGTCCGTAGGCATTTTATGTGACCGTATTATTGATAATGTCTATAAGCGTATCATGCCCGAAACGGGACATATCGTCTCAGAGGGCGTCAAAGGTATAGTCGTTATGGATGAAGCTGCAATAAACAACGGTATTGTTATTATCTTGAATGCACGTGGTTTATTAAAACTCTGCGGAGCAAACGCCGAACTCGTTATCGGAGGTAACTATGATATTAAATCTTTTGACCTTTTGTATAGGTGATCAGCTGTTTGCGATCGATACTAAATACATTAAAGAAGTAGGCGCAAATATAACTTGTACGCCCACCTCCACGGCAGCTGAACATATCATAGGGCTGTTTAATCTGCGGGGACAAATAGCGGTCCTGTTGGATTTTTCACTGATGTCCGGAGGAGCTGCCATGAGATATGAGCAAACTATTCCATATGCTTTCATCTTAAAGCGAAAATCCGGAGCAGATATCATCGGGTTTGCGGTGAACCGGGCCGAGGATGTGTTGACAGTGGATGATGCGAATATAAAAAAACCGCCATCCAATCTTGATGAGCGGATGACGGAAATGCTGGGTGGTGTTATCGAATACGGTGAAAAGCTGTTGCTTGTGGTCAGTGCCGAACACCTGATCAACAATATATAAGCTTTATATATTATAAGGAGCGGATATGGTATGGGTGTGTGGAATAGGTTAAGAATAAAGTCGAAGTTGATGCTCGGTTTGATGGCGGTTGCGGCTATCGGGGCCATAGTGGCAATATTCGGTATATTCGCGATGATGCGCCTTAGTGCGCAGACACGAAGGGTTTTTGACAGAACGGTAATCCCCCTTGGCGAGATTACGCAGATTACCACGAGTTTTCAAAATATACGAGTAGAATCACGAGCAATCGTCCTGTATAAAAACGAAAAGGATATGGAAGCTTCGTATTTACGCATGAAAGAAGACATCAATCGTATCGATGATATAATACCTAAATTCGAAAAAAACATCGAATCCCAAGAAATGCAAACCCAGTTCAGCGGTTTTGTCACCACATATACACAAATTAAAGAATCCTTAATAAACAACTATGACATTCTAAGCGATTCGGACAGGGACGCGGCTTTTAACTACCTGATGGTCAATCTATCACCGCTCGGTGATAAGGCTATGACCGATCTGGACAAAATCTTGGAGGGCAAGATACTACTTGCGACCAAAGTTTCAAACGAAATAGTGGACTTCTCATCGAGTACTATGTTATTTATGCTTATACTCTTAATGATTAGTATCCTTGTTTCATTTGTGTTATCCACAGGTTTGGCGAATGGGTTATCAGTTCCTTTGCACAAGCTCGCAGCCTTGATGAAAACCGCCGAATCCGGTGACTACACAGTACGCAGTGACCTAACGGTAGGCGCCGAGTTAGGAGATTTGAGCAATGCGTTCAACAGCCTTATGACCACCAACTCCGATATGGTCAAGAGTATTGTAAAAGCTTCAAATGAACTCAAGCACACAGCAGATAACCTACTGACGATATCAAATGAAATGACATCAGGCGGTAACAGTACGAGCCTAAAAACGAGTATGGTCAGCGCCGCGACAGACGAGATCTCTGCAGGTATGAGTCAATCCTCTAACTCATTATCGCTTGCTAGCAAGAACATCAATACGATCGCTTCAGCTATCGAGCAGATGAGTAGCACGATCAGGACACTTGCTGCTGCATCGGACGAAACCTCTGTAGGTGTTAAACAATCGGCCGGCTTAGTCAACAATATAACTATGAGCATATCCAATGTTTCAAAGAATACAACGGATGTAACCGGTACGATATCGAGTGTTACGGATTCTGTTAAAGACATAAATAAATCATTGTCAGAGGTCAATACTCAGTCAAAGAATGTTGCACTCGCAATTGTAAACGCACATAACAAGGTTGATAACACAAACACGATAATCAAAAATCTGAGCGATTCATCAAAGCAGATCACCAAGATCATTAACGTAATAAACGAGATTGCAAATCAAACAAATATGCTAGCGTTAAATGCAGCGATCGAGGCAGCGGGCGCAGGCGAAGCGGGCAACGGGTTCATGGTCGTGGCAAACGAAGTAAAGGATCTGGCTAAGCAAACCGCTAAGTCTACAGATGAAATAACCGAAAAGATTGAGAACATGCAAATGAACATGGCAGACGCGGTCTCCGCTGTCTCTGACATTACTAACACGATCAGTCAGATATCGGCATTTTCTGATGATCTTACAAAGAGCATTGACTTACAATATGAGCGCACCGAGCGTATCAAAAATGACTCTATAGCGGCATCGAGCAGGCTAACTGATATTGCAAAGGAGATTGCCTCTATTTCAGAGAATGCTCAAAACGTGAGTCGAAGCAGTACTGAATCTTCAAAGGGCGTGGTTGAGATTGCACGCTCAACATCAGAGCTTTTGACGGCATCCGAGGAAGTGGCTATGAATACCGAACGCGCCTCCGCAAGCGTAATGGAGATCAACCGTACAACCAATGATATTACGATGGGTGTATTAAATATATCCAAGAATATTCAAGAGATCACTCAGGATACCGCAAATGTTGCCAATATAGCTAATACAACTAATTCGTATGCTGAGGCGTTAAATGCCTCAGCAAATTCGCTGGATGAACTATTGAGCCGATTTAAAGTCTGACAGGGGAGATACAATGGAGCTGAAGAACGTTCTGCTGCTATCCGCATCGGTTGTTTATAATAATATGATTAGAAACGCATTAGCTGAGCTTTATAGCAATGCCTCACTCTATTCCGAGGACAGCGAGGCAAAGGCGTGTGAATTTCTAAAGAAAAACCCATGCGAGCTGCTAATCATTGATACGACCGTGATGCCAAAGAACCATTTTGGGTTTATAAACGAACTGAGCGGATATAGGATGCATATCATTTTGCTATGCGAGCAGTCGGAATTTGACAAAAACAACTACCACAAGATCAGACATGTATCATTGAGCACAATCATCAAACAGACCCATTCAGATTATTACTCAAACTATAGATCGATAAAACGGGGTTTGCGATACGGTATCGTAAGGATTAAGGATTTCGAAGACGAAGCGGCAGATAATGTAACCCACTCATACGAGAAAACACGAGACTACCAAAGGGCTTTTGAGCTGTTGCTAATAGCCTCATCGACCGGTGGGCCATCCGCTATAGAGCGGCTATTTTCCGGGCTGCCAAAAAATCTTGGTCTACCCGTCCTGATCGTCCAGCATATGCCGCCCGGCTTTACATACAATTTCGCAGCAAATCTGAGTCGCAGCCTCAATATGGATTTCCGGGAAGCCAAGGACGGAGATGAGTTACTCAATGATAGGATATTGATTGCTCCTGGCGGTTACCATATGGTTATCAATAACGAGAAGAAAATATCAATTACTGACGGCGAGCTAGTAAACGGTGTAAAGCCATCTGCGGATATCCTGTTCGAATCCGTTGCGAAGCATTATAAAGGAAGACGTATACTCGTGATTGTGTTGACGGGCATGGGCAGTGACGGTAAAAACGGTGTGCAAAGCCTGAGCAGCCAATGTCAAATCTACTGTATAACACAGGATGAGGAAAGCTGTGTAGTATATGGCATGCCGCGTAGCATCGTAGAGGCAAAATTATCGGATGCGACACTCAATATAAACAAGATAGCCGGCGCGATTACGCTCAAGCTGAACTTGGGAGGCAATGGGGAGGAAACAAGCTAATGGCTAATAATCTATCCGATATAGAATACCGCCTCTTTAAGGATTTGATATGTGAGAAATGCGGTATAGAGATTACAGAGGACAAGGCCTATCTGATTGAAAGCAGGCTGTCAAAAATGCTTGCGGATTCAGGTTGCACATCATTTATCGAGCTATACAGATTGTTGACTAACTCCAGAGACCCCAAGATGATCGACAAACTAGTTGAGGCCATTACGACGAACGAGACCTTATGGTTTCGTGACAAGGCGCCATGGGCACTACTTGAGGATGTGTTCTTGCCCAGGTTTATAGAAATGCTGCGAAACGGTAAACGAAAACGCATATCGATATGGAGCGCTGCAACATCTACAGGCCAAGAGGCCTACTCCACTGCCATATGCATAAACGAATATCTAAAGACTCGTCTGATAAGGGATATCACGTTGCAGCATTTCGATATCTACGCCACTGATATATCAAAGCATGTGCTAGATATCGCAAAGTCCGGTAGATATGACAGCATCTCCATCATGCGCGGATTAGATAAAAATCTACGCAATAAATATTTTACAAACTGCGAAACATATTGGCAGCTAAGCGATGAAATAAGAAACGCAGTCATGTTTGATAATTTCAATCTGCTAAATGACTTTCATAGATTGAAAACATTTGACATCGTGTTCTGCAGGTATGTACTAATATATTTCGCGGACAGTTTAAAAAAAGATTTACTTAAAAAGATATATAATGTGACTAACGACAACGGCGTGTTATTTCTAGGCTCATATGAGATGTACAGTCATTTAAACATTAATTTTCAAATCGTGCATGACGACAAGGGCACGTATTATACAAAATCTGACATAGGAGGTGCTTTTGGAACATGAAGATATTATCTGTCGATGACTCATTTGTGATCAGGTCAATTATTAAATCGACGGTCAATATGTTAGGCCATGAATTCGCAGAAGCCGAAAGCGCCGAGGAGGGACTTTCGCTTATAGGCGATATATACGAGGATCTGGGTTTAATCCTTTTGGATTGGAACCTGCCCGGGATGACAGGATATGATCTACTTAGGAAATTAAAGGCCGACGATAGATACAAGCACATACCTGTCATGATGGTCACGACCGAAAGCGAAAAGTATAACATCATTGCAGCTGTACGAGCCGGAGCCGTGAACTATATAACAAAGCCATTTTCCCATGAGGATATGCTTACAAAAATAATGGAATGTGTAGGTGGCGGTTTATGATTACCGATCTAAGTGAAAAGCAAATGCAGGTACTTGAGCAGAGCCTGAAGGACGCCGCCTCAGAGGTTATTGCAAATATGTCGGGCTTAAACGTATGTACCAATGAAATATCCAGGATAAATCCGACCCGTTATGCCTCTGTACTGATGCTTTACGGCCTTGTGAACGGATATGTGATTGTTTCAGCAGATGATTACAGCTTACGCTATGTAACCTCATACGTAACAGGGCTTGAGGAGGACGCGCTCACAGAGCCCGTTATGCAGGATTGTCTCGGCGAGATGGCCAATATCGTGAGCGGCGCATTAAAATCACGTTTAAACACCGTCGGGCTTACGTTCATGCTTTCCACTCCATTCTTCTTAAGTAGTAACAATGACATAAGCATTTCATTCAAAAAGAGCGCAACTACATTTTGCATATCCGCATTTGCCGAGGATATCTCGGTAAATTTGCGAATTGTCTTGATCTAAGAGGTGTAAAATGACAACGATCCTTTTGGTTGACGACAGCCCGTTGATACACAAGATAGTAAAACGCGCGCTGGGCGAACAATATAATGTGGTGTCTTATGTTTCTGCAAAGGATGCCGTCGATGCGTTAAACGAGATAAAACCCGACCTTGTCCTTTTAGATGTTGAAATGCCGGAGATGGACGGTTTTGCCACAATCAAGCTGATGCTGCAAAACAAAATAACCGACGGTATTCCAATTATATTTCTTACAGCTAAAAACGATGTCGAATTCGAGTTTCAAGCTTTAGAGCTTGGCGCTGTCGACTATATAAACAAGCCGTTTGCGAATCCCCTACTTGTTAAACGCGTGGAGATTCATCTGGCCCATGCGATCCAAAAGAAGACACTATCCGAATATAACAATAACCTTACGCATATGGTCCGTGAGCAGACAAAAATAATAAAAGAGCTACAATACGCCATCGTGTACACGCTGGCTGATCTCGTTGAGATGCGCGATAACACAACCGGCGGTCATGTCTTGCGTACACAGACATATTTTAAACTTATACTCGATTACCTTGACGATCATGATCTGTATCGTGACGAGCTCGAGCACGCTGACTATCATCAGATGATAGAGGCCTCTCAGCTGCATGATATCGGCAAGGTAGCTATACCCGACGCGATTTTACTAAAACCTGCAAGACTAACAGAAGATGAATTCGAAATTATGAAGACCCATACGACGATCGGGTATAACGCTATATTAAAGGCAATGGAACTCACGAGTGAAAAGAATTTTTTGATGCACGCGGCAGAGGTTGCACTGTTGCATCATGAGAAATGGGATGGCACAGGATATCCGAACGGTATATCGGGCACGTCTATACCGATATCTGCGCGCATAATGGCGATCGTGGATGTATATGATGCATTGGTGTCCGAACGCCCATACAAAAAGAAGATGACTCACGATGAGGCGATGCACATCCTCCGAAAGGGCAAGGCCACGCATTTCGATCCGATTTTGATAGAGGCGATCGAAGCGTTACAGTACAAGTTCGAAGAGATCAGTAAAGGATAAATATTGAGGATAAATATATGTGCGGACAATTTGCGTTTTTTGATGATACCGATAACAGAGAAATTATTGAGATATTAAACGAGATAAATAAAAGAAACCCTGACCTGATGCCAAAAATCGGTAATGTTATGCCATCCGAGCTGGCAATCGTGCTCGTTCGTGACGATGAGGGTAATATCACACCTCGAGTACAGAGATTTGGATTTCCGCATTTCGAAAAAAAATCAGCACTTATAATAAACGCACGCTCGGAGACTGCAACACAAAAGCCGATGTTTGCGCGATCGGCACGCAATATGCGCTGCGCAGTCGTCGCTAGCGGCTACTACGAATGGAGCAAGAAACCAAAGCAAAAATACTATATAAACAAAGCCCAGCAAATACCTTTGTATTTTGCCGGGCTTTATAACAATGACAATAAATTCGTGATTGTAACGCGTGACGCCAGTGAACAGATTCAAGCCATCCATAATCGCATGCCGGTAATAATGGACCGTGAGATGATGAGTTCTTACCTGCTCGATACCGATGCGGCCATGTCTATCCTAAGATTTCCTCCCCAACCGCACCTTTTAATATCTGCTGTTTCTTAAGATGATACAGCAGATTGCTGTCCAGCTCCCCGTCTGCTACCATCTTGTCTAAGATACTGAACGCCTTCTCGATCGGCATGGGTTTTTTATACGGGCGATCCTTCGCAGTCAGAGCATCAAACACGTCCATCATCGATATAATACGTGTCGCGGTAGGCAGCTCCTCTGCCTTGCGCTTATGAGGATATCCCCTGCCGTTTAGTTTTTCATGATGCGTCGACGCGAAATATGCTACGTCCTTGTAATCGCTAGTAAACGGTATCTTACTGAGCAGGCGTTCCGTTATCACGACATGCTCCTCCATGATCTGACGTTCCTCACGCGTGAGCGTGCCGTATTTTAACGATAGGCTGTTCACCTCATTTTCTGTAAGCCACTGCATCTCCTGCCCATCGTCCCTAACCGTAATAGTCTCGCCGAACCCACGTATCATATCCACTTCCTCGTCGGTCAGCACTGCTCCTGAATCCGACTTTTCAAAGAGAGCGCGTGCAGATTTTATCTTATCGGATAATGCCTCCCATTCCTCGTCTGTGTACACACCTGCCAGATACTTCGCCTTTTCCGCATAAAAGATCGTATCAAATCTCATGGAAACAACGGTGGCATTATCGCCAAGCCTCGTCGCCTTGTCCATGATCTGCAAAGGGGTGATGATCTTGCCTACATCATGGAGCCATGCGGCCATTACGACCTGTTCCTTGTCTTCAGATGTAAATGCCTCCGAAAATTCATTTTCATTATACTTCTCATTTAAGTAATCAATAAATTCTTCTGTAAAGCGCGCAACGTTGCGTGTATGATTCGCGTTGTAATGGCTTCGTTCATCTATTGCAGTCGCGAGCACCTCTACGAGAGAATTGAACAACTGCTTGATATTGCGCATATAGTTCATATTCGTGACTGCTATAGCCGCCTGCGATGCCACGGAGCGGAATATCAATTCATACTTCGGATCAAAGGCTATGACTGTGCCATCCTTGTCTATCGCATTTATGAGCTGTACAACGCCGACGATCTCACCGCGATTGTTTTCCAGCGGGATCACGAGCATGGACTGAGTGCGATACCCAGTCATCTGGTCATAACGTTTTGTCCCCGAGAAGTCGAATTTGTCTGATGTATAGGCATCCTTAATGTTTACAAGCTCTTTATGTATGACTACGTACGAACTGACAAATCGTTCTTCAAGTGGAACCGGGGGTAGTGTGACCGGCTCGTCTTCTCCGCCCTGATATGACTTCATCGTGTGGTTACGCATGATCTTGAAGTTCAGTTGACCGTTCTCATATGTATACAATGTGCCCGCGTCGCAATTTGTTATTAGCATTGCTTCGGTGATAATCGCGTCGAGTAGCTTTGGCATGTTTCGCTGCGCTGATAGCAATATACCTATCTGCAGAACCCTTAAAATATCCTCTGAAATCCCCTGCATTAAATAACCACCTTCATGAAGTCACGCGCAAACACGAGACCTTTCATCTGCTGTTGCGCGGCGCGTTCGCGGTCGGACAGCTCCGAATCGCTCAGCGTTGGATTATGATGCGTTATATACAGCCTATCGATACCGGCAGCCTGTGCAAGTGTTATGCCATCGGTAACTGTAGAATGCCCCCAGCCTTTCACAAAGTCAAATTGGTTATAGAAATAGCCATCATATAAAAGAATGTCGCAGTCTCTGATAAATCCCACTACCTCATTAATATCAATCTGATCGTGTTCGTAATCAACAAGATATACGATGCGCTTTCCATTTACCTCGATAACGAACGCAGTGCAGAGGTTCGGATGCGCTGATAGTTTTGTGTGGATCAAAAACCCATGCCAACGAACGCTATCACCCTGTTCAACCGTCTTGTATTGGATGTCCTCGCGAAATACATTGATACCCATCGGCAGGTATGGCGGAGACATAAGCCCGCTTATTTGATCACGAACGCTTTTACCCAAGCGTGAACAGGAGTATATACTAATATTGCAGGCTGCCAAATCATACATGCAGTTTAGAAACGGTAGACCGATGATATGATCATAATGCATGTGAGATATACAGATAGCAATATCAGTGATCCGACCTTGTTTAATGCCGGGAAATTTGTTTGCATATGTGATGCCGGACCCCGCATCCAAGAATAACAACTTGTTGCCAGAACCTATACAAACACTCGAGGTATTGCCTCCGAATTCCCTGCGGTCATCAGCCGAAACCGGGTACGATCCGCATGTGCCTAAAAATACAATAAAATCACTCATATCAAAACATGCTCGTCTTGTCGCCTATTATTGCCTTCACAGTCATCTTATTCTTTCCGTTTCGTAATATGTTTATCTCGACCGTATCGCCTATATTGCACTTGCCGACCTCCTCGATGAGCGCATCCATCGTCAGTATCGGCGTACCGTTAAAGCTCATTATAATATCGGTCTGCTTCAATCCTGCCTTTTCAGCCGCCGAATTCGGTGTGACCTGTTGAATATAAACACCGAGCCCCGGGATGCCGTAGGCCTCGGCCATCTCTTCTGTGATCTCTTTACCACCCACACCCAGAAACGGTTGTGGCTTTTGCTGCATAAGGCCATCTAGTATCGGCTTTGCGACGGATGATGCTATGCTGTAGCCCATGCCCTCAATACTCGTCTGCGAAAGCTTTGCGGTGTTGATGCCTATAACCTCGCCTTTTGTATTAATCAACGCTCCGCCACTGTTACCTGGATTTATCGCAGCGTCTGTCTGTATCATACCGAGCATCTTGTCGCTTACCGGTATCTTTTTATCCACCGCACTCACGATGCCCATCGTGGCCGTATTGCCTTCGCCGAGCACATTGCCTATCGCGAGCACGATATCACCTACACGCATCCTTGATGAATCCCCAAAGGTTGCAATCGTTATTTTATTTACACCGGCTCTTTTTATGTCTTCCTTTGATATCGATATCACAGCGAGATCGGCCTCCGCATCACTGCCGACAGATTTTGCGGATATCTCACCGCTGCCTGTTATCGATACCGTGACCTTGCTCGCGTCCTTTACGACATGGTAGTTTGTCGCTATGTATACAGTCGTATCATTTTGTCCGTAGATGATGCCTGAACCTGAACCCGGTGTTTCCTCCGATATACGGAAGTAACTGCCCGAACCTGGCATCGTTGTATTGATAGACACGACACAAGGGTCCACCTTATCAATCACCGTAGAGAATGACGCGATGCCTGTTTCACCGACTTGTATGCTTTGAACCGGTGTGACAGGATTGGGCTCCGGTACACTGACATCGACCTGAAGCTCTGCATATGTGCTCCGATAGGGTTCACCGGTGATGACCGGTATAACGAAACGCTCTGCTACAGGTATCCCTATGCCGACACCTAAGCCCAGCGTCGATGTACCCAGTGTACATATCAAAAGTGTCGCGACCAATCCGCGCGAGATACTCGGAGCGCGTGAGTGCCCTCTCCTAAGCGATAGCATCTGAGCCTCCGCTAAGCGATTTTCTTCGACCCTTCTGCGTTCCTCATCCATTCTATATATGATTTTACTAACCTCGTCTTCAACGATGTCATACGCGCTATGCGGTCTGACATTGTCCATATCCTCAACCCCTTCCTCAACTATATGTATTGTAACCATTAAAGTGAATCATTTCAAGATAGATTCTCAAGACCATTGTATAATCCATTTCAAAATGCTATACTAAATTTAGCTCAATGCTATATCTGTTAACATAGATTTAATTTAAAGGGTTTTGAAAGGATTTTTATAGATGATTTATTTTGACAACGCGGCGACTACACGCGTACACGATGATGTGTTCGACACGATGTTGCCGTTTCTCAAGGACGAATTCGGCAATCCCTCAAGCGTCTATTCAATAGCTAGACGAAACAAGAAGGCGATTGACCGTTCACGTGAGCAGGTTGCCGCACTCATCGGCGCAGAGCCCGGTGAGATATACTTTACCGGCAGCGGCACAGAGTCCGACAACTGGGCTATTAAGTGTGTATGTGAGCAGCACCAAAAAAAGGGCAAGCATATCATCACCTCTGCAATCGAGCATCACGCGGTGCTGCATACCTGCCAATACCTTCAAAAGAAGGGTTATGAGGTTACCTATTTGCCTGTAGACAGCGAAGGTAAAGTGGATCCGGCGGCGGTCAAAAACGCGATACGCCCGGATACCGTTTTAATAACAATAATGTTCGCGAACAATGAGATCGGTACGATACAGCCGATCGCTGAGATCGGTTCAATCGCGCACGAACACAATGTACTGTTTCATACTGACGCGGTGCAGGCCGTCGGTCATATCCCGGTCGATGTCTCGGCTATGAACATCGATCTGCTGTCATTATCAGGGCACAAAATTAACTGCCCGAAGGGCATCGGTGCATTATATATGAAAAAGAATGTGCGCCTTATACCGTTTATTCATGGCGGCGCACAGGAGCGCGACAGACGCGCGGGCACGGAGAATGTGCCATACATCGTGGCCATCGGCAAGGCCGCCGAGATCGCGAAAGCCGAAATGGATCATGAATGTCGTCGCATCACAGAGTTGCGTGATTATATGATCGACGGGATACTAAAGATCCCGCATACACGCCTAAACGGCTCCAAAACCGCACGCTTACCGGGTAATGTAAATGTTTCGTTTGAATATATAGAGGGCGAATCGTTATTATTGATGCTTGATATGAAGGGTATATGCGCATCCTCGGGCTCGGCGTGTACATCGGGTTCACTGGATCCGTCGCATGTGCTGTTATCAATAGGTTTGCCGCATGAGATCGCTCACGGCTCATTGCGTCTGACACTCGGACGATATAATACAAAGCATGAAGTAGATACATTACTCGCAGAGCTACCGCCTATCGTTACGCGGCTGCGCGAGATGTCACCGTTATACGACGGTAAATAAATATATGGGCTAAATAGCCCCAAAAGTTTTCACACGGAGGATAAACACATGGAATACAGCGAAAAGGTCATAGATCATTTCACAAACCCCCGCAATGTCGGGGAGATAGATAATGCCGACGGCGTAGGAACAGTCGGCAATGCACGTTGCGGCGATATCATGAAGGTCTCGTTAAAGATCGAGGATGGTGTCGTTATGGACGCAAAATTCAAGACATTTGGATGCGGCGCGGCTATCGCAACGTCAAGCATGGCGACCGAGATGATAAAGGGAAAGACGATTCAAGAAGCCGTAAAGATCACAAATAAGGCCGTCATGGAGGCACTGGACGGGCTGCCAACCGTAAAGGTACATTGCTCGTGCCTGGCCGAGGAAGCACTTCACGCTGCACTCTGGGACTATGCACAGAAGAACGGGATCACGATCGAGGGTGTTAAGCCTCCTGTCCCACATGAGGACGAGACCGAGGTCAATGAATGAAAACCGTTATAGTCGGTATGTCTGGCGGCGTCGATAGTTCGGTGGCCGCCTATATTTTGACAAAAAACGGGTACAGGGTTATCGGATGTACCGTACTGATGACCACCACAACAAATGTCGGCAGCGATGCGGAAGCAGTCTGCCGACATTTGGGCATTGAGCATATATATATAGATTTTACCAAACAATTTAAGGCAAATGTAATAGACTATTTCACAGACGCATATCAAAACGGATACACACCAAACCCATGCGTGGTATGTAACGCTACCATAAAATGGGAGGCCTTATGTGCAGCAGCACGTGAGCACAAGGCTGATCATATCGCGACAGGACATTACGCGCAGATAGATAGTCATCCATTCACAGGCCGATGTGCGTTAAAACGTGATATTGAGCAGATCAAGGATCAGACCTATGCATTATTTGCGCTGAGTCAGGAACAGCTTTCAAAAACGCTGTTCCCGCTCAGTGATCTGCAAAAGGATGAGGTGCGTAGAATTGCACGAGAGGCAGGTTTACCTGTAGCCGACAAGCCGGACAGCCAAGACATATGTTTTATACCGGACAATGATTACTCGCGTTTCATTACAGAGAAAGCTGCACATGGCGGAGAGCCCATTCGATGTGAGGAAGGCAACTTTGTAGACGCACAAGGGCGTGTCTTAGGTAAGCACAAGGGGATCATCCACTATACAGTTGGCCAGCGCAAGGGTCTCGGGATCGCATTAGGCAAGCCCATGTTCGTTTCGCGTATCGACGTACAGAATAATACTGTCATGCTAGCGGAGGATGCAGATTTATATTCATCCGAGTTTGAGATACGTGATATCAAGTACATGGCCTTTTCAGATACGCAGATCGCGTCCGCGTCACCGCTCTCGGTAAAGATCCGCTACGCGCACAAAGCCAGCGCATGTACGGTAGATACGCCAAAAAATAACCGCCTCCGCTGTATGCTCGCGACTCCACAGCGGGCGATCACACCCGGACAGGCGGCTGTTTTTTATCACGGGGATTTTATCGCGTTCGGAGGGATCA
>CAYURR010000060.1:0-15741 GCA_964446745.1 uncultured Defluviitaleaceae bacterium
CCAGCGTCGAAGGACAAACCATAACCGACGCGACCGAATCGCTCAAAGAGCTCGGTCTTGTGCTCATGGCGGTTGAAGAAGTGTTTGATGATAACGTTGAGGAAGGTTTAATTGTTTCGCAGGATGAGGAGGAAGGTGTCGAGCTCTTTGCGGGCGACACTGTACATGTTACGGTCAGTAAGGGCAGCGACAAGATACCCGTACCGGATTTGACACTGAAGGATATGGCATCCGCCGAGAGCCTTGCAAGGGAAGTTGGGCTCGCTGTCACAGAGGAAAAGGAATTCTCCGAAGATGTGCCGATCAGTATAATCATCCGTCAAGACCCTCTAGCGAACGACAAGGTCGCCAAGGGTAGCGTTATTACGGTATACACGAGCTTAGGTCCCGCTCCGTCTATGGTTGTCGTTCCGGATGTCGAGGGCATCAGCGAAGCGCGCGCCATCCGTTTACTCGAAGGTGCCGGCCTTGTTATCGGCCTCTCTTCGAAGTCTAATAGCGATACGGTACCGCCCGGAGATATCATCAAGCAGACAATCAAACCGGGCACCGAGGTCAGTAAGGGTCAAGAGATCAGCTATATCATTAGCACAGGTCCTATACAGAAGCCCTCCCCGAGCCCTGAGCCGACACCGGACAATGCAAGCAACACCGCTTCAACCGGAACGAAGAAGACCGCCGTGCTGATAATTGATCCGATCATACCCGAAGGTGCCGAAAGCATCGTATTGCGCGTGAATAAAAAGACAGCAGATAAATATGAGAGCGTATTCAACGAGGCTTTGACGGTAGATCAATTCCCTTACCACCTGACTGTATCAGGTGAGGGACAGGTCGAGTTCATGTTCTACATCTCGAATCAAAACGGCGAAGATGTATACGCGGGCAGCAAGATCATCGAATTTAATTGATGAGTATACTGACCGGACGAATCATCAAGGGTGTGGGCGGCCTATATGAGGTCGTGACAGAACATGATAGCTATCGCTGCACGCCGCGCGGGATACTGCGTAAGCGCAATCAGGTACCGCTCGTGGGCGATATTGTAAATATAAATGTATCAGAGGGTCGAGGAGTTATAGACGAGATAACCCCTCGCACTAACGAATTAATACGTCCGCGCGTCGCTAACATCGACAGGGCTATCCTCGTGATGTCCGTCTGTACACCGGATTTTGATCTATATATGTTGGAGCGTTATATACTGCTTTGCGAGAAATCACATGTGGTTCCGATCATATGCATAAACAAATGGGATCTTGATGTACCACAAAAGGATGAGATCGATACGTCTTTACAGGTATATCGAGAAATCGGATATACGGTTGTATGTGTTTCAGCCGAACAGGATCATGGGATAGATGCTTTACGCGAGGCCATAGCGGGCAAGGTTACCGCGATGGTGGGTATGTCGGGTGTCGGCAAGTCCTCGATTACGAACCGTCTGGCTCGCCGTGAGGTTATGGAGACGGGTCTTCTGAGCGAGCGCTTGCGTAGAGGCAAGCACACGACAAAGCATACAGAGCTTATCGATATCGGCGATGCGTTTATTATGGATACGCCCGGATTTTCATCTACCGACATCACACATATTACTAAACAAGAGTTAGGATATTTATATAAGGATTTTGTACCGTATTTGGGTAGTTGCCGTTTTTCCGATTGTATGCATTTAAAAGAGATCGGCTGCGCTGTAAAGGACCGTCTCGGATCCGATATACACCCGTTTAGATACCGGAGCTACGAACGATTCTTTGAGGAGCTGGAGCAGTGTTAATGCTTTCACCGTCCGCGCTGGCAGCAGATTTTTGCCATATCGGACAGCAACTGGATATATTGCGTCGCCATGGAGTAAAAATGCTCCATATCGATGTTATGGATGGGATGTTTGTACCAAACATCTCTATGGGTACACCGTTTATAAAGTCTTTACGAAACTATGACGATATCATACTCGATACACATCTGATGATCCTTCGACCTGATAGATTATTAAACGCGTTTGTGGCGGCGGGTGCGGATATAGTAAATATTCATGTTGAGGCTTCCGCAGATATCGCTGCAGATATCGCTACGATACGAAACCTCGGTAAAAAGGCCGCGCTGACCGTTAAGCCTATGACAGATGTAGAGATAATATATCCATATTTAAACGAGTTAACTATGGTACTGATTATGTCTGTAGAGCCTGGCTTCGGCGGTCAAGCATTTCTTCCGGAGACGTTAAAAAAGGCAGAGAGCCTCGCTAATTACACGGCTAAACATAACATCAACATCGACATAGAAATGGATGGCGGTATCAACCTTGACAACGTTCGTAGCGTCATCAACAGCGGTGTGAATGTGATCGTTGCAGGCACTGCTATTTTCGGCGGTGATATTGATGAGAATGTCGAGGCGTTCATGGATATATTTAAATCATGCGATACGGTAGGCAATCGATGAAAGCTGTAATATTCGCTAACGGCGAAATGAACGAGCGCGAACGCGGCGCCGTTTTATTACATTCAAATGATGCCGATCTTCTGATATGCGGTGACGGCGGAGCGCGGCACGCACATCGGTTCGGGATCATGCCCCATATAATAATCGGCGACATGGATTCCGTGCCCGGGGATGTGCTGTCATATTTTATTGATAATGGCGTACACATACAAAAATACCCGCCTGAAAAGGACGAAACTGACCTTGAGCTCTGTCTGCGTTATGCTAAGGAAGCAACAGCAGATAACATAGTCGTGTTTGGCGCTTTGGGCGGGCGCATAGATCATGAGCTCGGCAACATATATCTGTTCTACGGGGTGTTTTTGCAGGGATTCGAAATTCGAATAATGGGCATTGACAGTGAGCTAAGATTTATTGCAGAGGGTGATAATCACTTTAGCGGTCAATGCGGCGACATTCTCTCATTGCTCCCGTTTGCCGGTGATGCGGAGGGCATCGTTACCGAAGGCCTCAGGTATCCGTTAAGATCCGAGACCCTTACGGTCGGCACTACAAGAGGCATCAGCAATGAATTTGTTGCGGATACGGCAATGGTACACGTGGACCGTGGCTGCCTGCTATCCATCCGACAGATAACGCATAGCACAGTTAACGGCATGTTTGAATAGGATATTTGTAAATAGTGATCGGGGGATTTACAAATGTTTTCTCTATTCAACAGGCAGCAAAACCCTCCTGCCCCACAAAACAACCAATACTATATGCAACAAAGCATACAGAATCAATATGCCCAAGGCAACCAGCAACGACAGTATCGGCAGCAACAACCGCAACGCGGAGGCCGGCAGAACGTAAATAACCCGCAGCAGAATCAACAGACGCTCAATCGGCAGATGCTCCAGACCGCCATGCAAAAAAACAATATGCCGCCGAGCAGCCTTTTACAATTTACACAACAACAAGCACCACAAAATAGCGCGCCCCCTTCCCTGCCCCAAAACCTTCCGGATGGTGTACGCTTTGAACAACTGAGTCAAGCGGATCTCAGTGTTTTAGGACGCGGAGCAGCAGCGGCAGCCGGTGGAGCACCGCAAAGCCCACCACCCCAAGGAGTCCCTGCGCAGAGTGTCCCTTCACAGGGTCAGACATTTCCGTCAGAGCCACAGCAGGCCATGATGCCGTCTGCGCCGCCTCCGAACATTCAACCCGAACCGTACGCTCAGCCTCGCGTTGATGTCTTGCCGGGACTTAGACACATCATTCAAAACGAGCATAATGCACATCGCTTTTATACAGGCCTTGCGCAAAAAGCTACTCGGAATGAACATCGCAACTATTTAAACGAGATAGCGGATGAGCGACTCGAAAACAGTAAGCAATTCAACGGGATATATAACACAAAAGCCGGGTCTGAGCTAGAAATCCGTGAACCGGAGCTCGATGCGGACATTTCCTTTTCCGACGGTGTGCATTTGGCTGTACGTGAAGAAAACCGTATGATGAAGGAACTCGGCGAATGGATTAGCATAGTCGATGATGATCTTTTATATAAGAAATTGATAGCCATGATATGCAAAAAGGTGTATTGCCTTAATGTGTTGCAATCCATGGCGATGGATAACCGCAGATAAAAATGACAGGAGCGAAGGCTACAGTGGACAAACGTATTGTTGTAAAGATCGGAACGGCATCATTAACACTACCGAACGGCCGCCTTGACCTCAGGCGTATCGAAAGGCTTTGTTGGGTGCTAACAGACCTGCGTAACCAGGGGTATGAGGTTATATTGGTATCATCGGGCGCGATAGCGGTGGGTAGCGACAGGCTTGGACTTGCGACACGTCCACGCGATATCCTCGGCAAGCAGGCCGCTTCCGCAGTCGGTCAGGCAGTTCTGATGCAGATATACGAGAACTTCTTTATGACATACAACCAAAAGGTAGCACAAATCCTACTCACGCGTGATGTCGTAGAAAACGAACAGCGCAAGACGAACGCGCGCAATACCTTTTTTACACTGTTGTCAATGGGTGTAGTGCCGATTGTAAACGAAAACGATACCATATCCACCGAGGAACTGGAGTTTTCCGATAACGATACACTGTCTTCATATGTCGCTATCCTGACCGACAGCGATATGCTCGTGATCCTGTCCGATATTTCTGGGCTTTATGACAAGGATCCCAAGAAACATTCCGATGCGCAATTGATCGTCACGGTAGATAAGATCACCGATGAGATCACCGCGATGGCGGGCGTCTCATCCACTACCCTCGGCACAGGCGGTATGCAGACAAAGCTTAACGCCGCAAAGATGGCCATGGATCAAAACATCAAGACGATCATCGCCTCGGGTGAGGATCCCGCTATATTGTTTGACATTATGCAGGGCAAACCGGTCGGGACGTGCTTTGTAGCATGACGGATATCGCTTTCACGGGGTGAACATATGAAGAACAACTTCGACATATACCAAAACTATGACGCAGTATTTAAAGATGCGCTGTCATTGTTTAAGGACAAGACACTCGAATTCCTTGGAGTAGAGATCGATACAAGGATTACCGAAATACTTGGTACAGAAAAAAAAGAAGTATTTGTCGAATCTGAATTCTCTGATATGACCTTTGCAACAGATAAGCATTACGGTATCCATTTAGAATCAGAGGTGTATATAAGCGAAGACGATTTACTTAGATTTTTTGGTTATGCTGTTGACCTCTGGAAAAGATATCGCAGAGAATTCAAAACTATCATTATCACCCACTCGGAACCCAAGTTAAATGCTTTATTCGGAGAGACTCTGACATTTGCGCCGATTGTAATAAACATGTCTAAACGAGATGCAGATGAAATATATCTTAACTTATTGAACATCATAGAAAGAGGCGGCGAAATAAATGAATTGCATTTACTGTTCTTGCCACTTTGCAGTAGCAAAACAAAATCAACAGTTGAATTACTTAAAGACGGATTGGGTTTAGCATCCAGAATAAATTCAAATCGAATATCAACTGAAAAGGCTGCTGCTATGATGTTGTTATTGTCCAACAAACTCATAGACAAGGAACAAATAAATGCTTTATGGGAGGAGTTTATGAGCATGGTAAAGTTAAAGATACTTGAAGTTGCAGAAGAGAAGGGCATTGAAAAAGGTATTGAAAAAGGTATCGAAAAAATAGCAAAAAACATGCTAACCAAAGGTGCATCTATTCAACTCATTGTTGATTATACAGGACTATCAGAAAATGATGTGATTGCAATAAAAAACAATCTAACACCATCTGTGAGCATATAAAAATAAGAATGAATAATACAAATCAAAAGGCAATATTGCGCCGCAAATACAAAGATATTCGCAATGCTATCCCAGAGGATCAGTGTATTCAATATAGTAAATTAATAACCGATTATTTTTGCAATGTGTTTTATACACTATTAAACAAAAACACAATTGTATTTATATATAACAGCTTCGGTTCCGAGGTCTGCACAGATTTAATAATAAATAATTTACTAAACAAAAACATCCCGACAGCCCTGCCCGTCTGCAGTAATGTTGATGGGATTATGGATTTCTATTATATAAATCCGGATCAACAACCCAACCCCGTATACAAAAATAATGCTGTATACAAAACCAGTGCATACGGCATTTCTGAGCCAATGCCCGCCCCCTCACGTCTCGCTGTCCCTGACGCGGACAGTGTGATCGTGCTACCGGGCCTCGCGTTTGACAGAGGTGGTGGACGTTTGGGTTATGGAAAGGGCTATTATGACCGGTATCTGAGCAGCCACTCTTATAAAACAACTATAGGATTCGCGTTCGATGCGCAGTTAGCTGATGATGAGTCGGGGCATCGGTTACCATGCGAACCCTATGACATAAAAGTGGATATCATCATTACAGAAAGCGGTGTTTTCCATGTACAGTAACTTACCACCTTTACTTATCGAGATCGGTACAAAGGCAAAGGCTTCCGCACGTATATCATCCGCGTTAACGACCGACGAAAAAAATGCGGCGCTAAACGCATGTGCTGACGCACTTATAAAAAACACCCCTGAGATACTTGCAGCGAATGCTTACGATCTGGAGCAATTAGCGTTCGGTGACAGCCGAAATTCGAAACCGAGTTTTGTAGACAGGCTCACACTTAACGAAAAGCGTATCGAGGAAATAGCCGAAGGGTTACTCCAAGTAGCCACGCTCGAAGACCCGGTAGATACGCGAAACCCTCTTTATGAGCAAAGGACGCTTCCAAACGGTCTTGTCGTCGGTAAGCGACGCGTACCGCTCGGTGTGATCGGCATCATCTATGAGGCCCGCCCGAACGTGACAGCGGATGCGTTCGGGCTCTGCTTCAAGACCGGCAACGCGGTTATCTTGCGCGGAGGCAAGGAAGCGATTACAACCAACAAGGCGATCGTTACCGTCCTGCGCGATACACTGAACAGCGTCGGCATCAACCCCGATGTACTTCAATTGATAGAGGATACCGCACGCGAAACGGCCACCGCATTTATGTGCATGAACGGGTATCTTGATGTACTAATCCCACGCGGCGGCGCGGGCCTCATCAAGTCTGTGATGGAAAACAGCTCTGTGCCCGTTATCGAGACCGGCACAGGCAACTGTCACATATATGTCGACAAATCCGCCGACCTTAAAATGGCCACGGAGATACTTGTAAACGCTAAAACCCAGCGCCCATCCGTCTGTAATGCGTGTGAGACTTTGCTTATTCATAAAGATATTGCTACTGATTTTCTGCCCGCTATCTGTGACGCATTAAATCAGCACGGTGTTGAGATACGTGGTGATGTTTTGACCTGTGAGCTCGTGACGTATGCAAAGCCGGTAACGGACGAAGATTACGCTACCGAGTTTTTAGATTTGATCATCTCGGTCAAAACGGTCAGTAACGTGGAGGAAGCCGTTAATCACATTACGATGTATTCAACAGGGCATTCTGAGGCAATAATAACGGGGGACAACAAATCAGCCGAGTATTTCACGAACACGGTCGACGCCGCTGCTGTTTATGTAAACGCCTCGACGCGCTTTACGGACGGCTTTGAGTTCGGCATGGGTGCGGAAATAGGTATCAGCACGCAAAAGCTTCACGCGCGCGGCCCGATGGGTCTGACAGAGCTTACGAGCTATAAATACATAATCAACGGAAACGGACAGATACGCGCATGAATATCAAGATACTCATTGTAGACGACGACCCGAACATCGCCGAGCTGATCACGCTCTACCTGAACAAGGAGGGCTACGAGACCACTCAAGCACACGACGGTGATCAAGCGGTCAATACCTTCGATACCTTTTCGCCGCATCTGGTGCTGTTGGATCTGATGATGCCAAAGAAGGACGGATATCAGGTCTGTAAGGAGCTCAGGCGCAAGACCGACATACCGATCATCATGCTCACGGCAAAGGGCGAGACCTTTGACAAGGTGCTCGGGCTTGAGATTGGCGCCGACGACTATATCGTAAAGCCGTTTGACCCGAAGGAGCTGGTGGCGCGTGTAAAGGCTGTGCTGCGCCGTTATGACAAGCCCGAGGAAAACAAAGCGATAGTTTATCCCAATCTTGAGATAAATCCTACAACCTACTTGGTTACATATCACGGTACAGAGCTTGAATTACCCCCGAAGGAATTTGAAACACTGCATTTCCTCGCTCAGCATCCCAATCAGGTATTCACGCGTGAGCAGTTGCTGGACCGCATATGGGGTTATGAGTTTATGGGCGATACGCGTACGGTCGATGTGCATATCAAACGACTGCGCGAAAAAATGCCCAACGAGGATATCTGGAGCATCAAAACTGTATGGGGTATCGGTTATAAATTTGAAATAAAGAAATGAGGAATCATATGTTGTGCCAAAGATGTCAGCAAAATGAAGCGACCGTTCATGTACAGCAAATAATGAATAATCAAAAGACCGAGCTACATCTGTGTGCCGAATGCGCGAGCCAGATGGAGGCACCGATTATGTCGTTTGACCAGTTCTTTCAAGCGTTGATCGACGTATTCAGCGCTATGCCGGACATCAACAGCTCCACACATAACCCGCATTCCGATCGCACCTGCACATCTTGCGGGTTGACGTTTGACAATTTCAGAAACTCGGGCAAATTCGGATGCGCGAGTTGTTATTCGGCGTTTAAGAAGGAGCTCGACATCGTCCTCAAAAACATACAGGGCAGCAACAGGCACTCAGGCAAGATACCACAGCGTACGGGCGTAGAGTTATTGAAAACCCGCAGGCTCGGCGAACTACGCGCGGAGCTTAAAAAGGCCATAGAGGTCGAGCAATATGAGGAAGCTGCGAGGATACGCGATCTGATCAAGGAAATGGAGGGAAGCGCATGAACTTTTGGTATACGGAAAGCGTTTCGGACATATCCCCCATCATCTCATCCCGCATCCGATTAGCGAGGAACTTTAAGGAGTACCCTTTCCTATCCGCTATCTCAAAGGAAACCTCGGAGGATATGATCAAGAAGGCTGTCGGCGCAGTTATTAACGAGCGTACACAGCTCGGCGAGCAATTCTTTTCTATCGACATCGATGCCCAGAACGATGTCACCAAAATCCATATGATGGAGAAGCACATCCTGAGCCCGGAGTTTTTAAAGATCGACCGTCCAAAGCGTTTGCTGCTACAGAGCGATGAGAAGATCAGCATTATGATCAACGAAGAGGATCATCTGCGCATACAAGCGATCGCTGCCGGTGATGATATCAACTCCGCGTTTGAGGCCGCCAACCATATCGACAACCTCATAGAGGAAACCACTGAATACGCATTCGACAAGGAATTCGGATATCTGACCGCCTGCCCGACCAATACAGGGACAGGACTGCGCGCGTCGTACATGGCGCATCTGCCGCTATTAGAGCGTACGGGGCAGCTCAAGATGATCATGTCCACTGTCAGCAAATTCGGTATCACGATACGGGGCATCTACGGCGAGGGTACGGAGCCGCTCGGGCATATCTATCAAATATCCAATCAGGTCACTATGGGCAAATCGGAGGAAGAGATCATAAGCGGTTTAAAATCCGTGACCTCGCAAATAATAGAGAGTGAGAATAAGCTGCGCGAACGCATTTTCGCGGATCCGACAAACGACGACGCGGACAGGGTATACCGTTCGCTCGGTATCATAAAATACGCGCGCAGGCTCACGACGAACGAGGCTGTCGAACTGCTGTCAGATATTCGGCTCGGATTTTTGAGCGGCGTGCTCGAATGCCCAAAGCCCAATGTAACGATCTACCAGATCATGATGAACATACAGCCATGCAGCCTGCAACTGATATGCGGCAAGGAATTCTCCGAAGCCGAGCGTGATGTCGCCCGCGCGACGTATCTGCGTGAGGTCTTTGGTTAATCTACATTCTACACAATATACCTGGAGGAATATATGCAAGGAAAACTCACCGAACGGGCCAAGCAGGCCATAGAAAACGCAAAACAGGCCGCCGTTGACATGGGTCACGGATATGTGGGCACTGAACATTTATTGCTCGGGCTGTCGGAGGTAACAGACGGGATCGCCGCGCGTGCGATCGCTGCGCAGAGTGTCACAGCCAACGAGATCTCCGCAAAGATTGAGGAGCTCGTAGGCGGGCATAACGGCAACGGCTCGAATCCGAAGGATTTTACACCACGCACAAAGCGCATATTGGAAATGAGTTTTCAGGAAGCGCTGCGCATGGGAACAAGCTATATAGGCACCGAGCATCTGTTGATGGCACTTTTACGCGAACAGGACAGTGTCGCCGTAAAGGTTTTACAGTCGTTGAATGTAAATATCCAAAAGCTATTTGAGGACATCCTCGGTATGCTCGGCGAGAGTGATAAGCAACCCGTTTCCGTGATGCCTATGGGACCATCAGCCAAGAGCTCACGCAAGCAGAAGACCAACACACCCACCCTGGACAAATTCGGACGCGATCTCACACAGATGGCGACCGAGAACAAATTTGATCCGATCATAGGCCGAGCAAAAGAAATTCAACGATTGATACAAATATTGAGCCGCCGCACAAAGAACAACCCATGCCTCGTCGGGGATCCCGGTGTCGGCAAAACCGCTATAGTAGAGGGTCTTGCGCAGCGCATCATTGATGGCGATGTACCGTCATTATTGCATGACCGTCGTGTCGTGGCGTTGGATCTGTCGGGCATGGTCGCGGGCACAAAATATCGCGGCGAGTTCGAGGAGCGTATCAAGAAGGTCATGCAGGAGCTCAAGGCCAATCCGAACGTGATCCTGTTTATTGACGAGATGCATACGATCATCGGTGCGGGTGGCGCAGAGGGTGCACTCGATGCCTCGAATATCCTAAAGCCCGCATTATCTCGCGGGGAGATGCAGGTCATCGGCGCGACGACCTTGGACGAATATCGCAAGTATATCGAAAAGGACGCGGCCCTCGAAAGACGTTTCCAACCCGTGATGGTAGACGAACCTACCGAGGACGAAGCGATCGAGATACTCAAGGGTATCCGCGACAAATACGAGGCGCATCATAACGTAAAGATTACCGACAAGGCGATCGAGGCCTCTGTTAAGCTATCATCACGCTATATCTCTGACCGTTTCCTGCCTGACAAGGCTATCGACGTACTCGACGAGGCATCCTCAAAGATACGCCTACAGACCTTTACAGCGCCCCCACATATCAAGGGGCTCGAAGAGGAGCTGTCCGAGCTCGAAAAGGAAAAGGAATCTGCAATCAAGTCCGAGGAATTTGAAAAGGCCGGTAATATAAAGCAGAAGCAAGCCGACATAAAAAATAAACTCGATAGTGCAAAAAACGAATGGCAAAAAAAGAACGCGGACGACACGCATATCGTCGACGAGGACGAGATAGCGGACGCTGTCGCGCTCTGGACCGGTATACCCGTAAAGCGTTTGCAATCCGAGGAAAGCGAAAAGCTCGTCTCCCTCGAGGACACACTGCATAAGCGCATCGTCGGCCAGGAAGAAGCCGTAACCACCGTCGCGCGTGCGATCCGCCGTGGACGCGTGGGGCTGAAGAACCCGAAGCGCCCGATAGGTTCGTTCCTGTTCTTGGGCCCGACCGGCGTCGGTAAGACAGAGCTTTCAAAGGCACTCGCGGAGACGCTGTTTGGTGACGAGAACGCGATGATACGCGTGGATATGTCCGAGTATATGGAAAAGCACACGGTATCAAGGCTCATCGGCTCCCCTCCGGGTTATGTCGGTTACGACGAGGGTGGTCAGGTCAGCGAACGCATTCGCAAGAAGCCATATTCGGTTGTTTTATTCGATGAGATCGAAAAGGCACATCCCGATGTGTTCAATATCCTACTGCAGGTGCTCGACGACGGACACATCACAGACGCGCAGGGCCGCAAGGTTGATTTCAAGAACACCGTAATCATAATGACCTCTAACGCGGGTGCACGTAATATCATTTCGCCTAAACGCCTCGGCTTTGTATCCGACGACGACAAGAAGCGTACCTACGATGATATGAAAAAGATGGTCATGGAAGAGGTAAAGCAGATATTCCGTCCCGAATTCATTAATCGCGTGGACGACATCATAGTATTCCACCCGCATGACCGCGATGATATACAAAAGATCACAGGCTTGATGCTTGAGGAAACAAAGAAACGCGTCAAGGAACACATGAGTGTCGAGGTCGACATCGCCGACGAGGTCGTCGAGTACATCATCGACAAGGGTTTTGACCAGCACTACGGTGCGAGACCGCTGCGCCGCACGATACAGTCGACCGTCGAGGACGAACTCGCGGATGCGATCCTTTCCAACAGCATCAAGGAAGGCGACAAGGTCAAGCTTGTTTTAACAGACGGAAAGGTCAGCATAAAGAAATAAGGGGGCATATATGAACGACCTCTTTTCGACATATACACTAAAGGGTCGCGTGACCAAAAACCGATTGGTCGTGCCGCCGATGGTATGCTTCGGGTATTCGCCGGACGGTTACGTTTCCGACAGGCATCTTGATCACTATGAGCGTATGGCCGCAGGTGGCAACGGCATCGTTATCGTCGAGGCCACCTGCGTAAGCAAAAACGGTCGGCTCGACAGCTCGGAACTCGGTATCTGGGACGATAGCTTCATCCCGCGCTTGAGCGAGCTTGCCTCTGTGATAAAAAAGCACGGAGCGCTTTCGATGATCCAGATTCACCATGCGGGTATAAAGAATTTTGACAAGGCTCTCGCGGTATGCCCTTCCGAATACGAAGACATACCGGCTCTCACGATACCGGAGATAGAGGAAATCACGGCGGACTTTGTAAAGGCCGCCGTCCGTGCCAAGCAAGCGGGCTTTGACGGTGTCGAACTGCATGGCTGTCATGGGTATTTGATCTGCGAGTTCCTATCACCTGTAACCAACAACCGTGACGACGTATACGGGGACGACCGCACAAAATTTGCCGTGGATATCATCAAAAAGGTGCGTTGTGCACTCGGCGAGGATATGATCATCGGCATCAGGATGGGCGGTAACGACCCGGACATGCGTACGGCTACCGAATACGCAAAGGTGTTTGAGAAAAACGGCGTAGATATCATACATGTATCGACGGGCTTTAAGGACTACAGCCCCGAGGATCTCTACTACGAGGAAAACGAGTACTACAACTGGATCGTACGCACTGGTATCATCATCAAGCGTTTTGTGCGCGTGCCCGTGATCGTCGTCAACGGTGTGCGTACACCCGAGCAGGCCCAGTACATAATCTCGGAAAATTTGAGTGATTTTGTAGCAGTCGGTAAGGCCATGCTCGTAGACCCTGAGTGGGCACCCAAGATGCAACGCGGCGAAACACCGATCAAATGCCGTAGCTGTAAACGTTGCACATGGTTTGAAAGACACAAGAAGCCGGAGGATAGGCGATGCCCCGCCAGAAAAGCGTAAGCTCTGTAACCATCGGTTGCAAGGCCAATCTCGCCGACACACAAGCCATATTGTCCGAGTTTATAAAGCGCGGCTACCGCATCGTTGACAACGATCAACGCGCGGACGTGTATATCGTGAATACATGCACGGTCACGAATGTCAGCGATAAAAAATCCAAGCAGGCCATACGCAAAGCCATACGTCAAAACCCTAATGCCCATGTAATCGTCAGTGGATGTTATGCAAAACTCAACAAAGAAGAAGCGCAATCGATCGAGGGCGTGAGCCTTGTAATAAGCGCAAGCGACCGCGAAGCGATCGCGCACTGGCTCGACGAATACGCAGACAATGCGAACAAGACAACCACATATGACTCGGGATTGATCAATGCTGGTACCCTCAATGCCGAAACCATCAGTATCAGCACCTTCGGTGAAAGGACACGCGCGTATGTAAAGGTGCAGGACGGCTGCACGAATTTCTGCTCATACTGCATCGTGCCCTACGCACGCGGCGACATAAAGAGCAAACACCCTGAGGATGTGCTGCGTGAAGTGGACGAAAGGCTCAATGCGGGATATAAAGAGATCGTGATCACAGGAATAAACATCTGTGCTTACGGGCGTGATCTTACTGACCTTACTTTGGCTACTGCCGAGCAGCTCGATCTGATCGCCCTACTCGACCGCATATGTACCACTTATCCGCAGCTGGCTCGCTTGCGCTTGGGCAGCTTGGAGCCCGACTATTTTAACGAGCAACGGCTAAATCGGCTTGCTCCACTTTCGAAAAGGCATCCAGCGCTCTGTGACCACCTCCATCTGTCGCTGCAAAGTGGCAGCGACAACATACTCAAAGCTATGAACAGACATTACACCACGGAGGATTACAGGCGCACTGTCAGTCGTCTTAGGGAGATATTCCCACATCTGGGGCTTACTACAGACGTAATAGTGGGCTTCCCGGGTGAGACGGAAGCGGATTTTAGGCGTACATGTGAGTTCGTAACGGAGCTGGGTTTTTCAAGGTTGCATGTGTTCCCGTTTTCCCCGAAGCGCGGCACGAAGGCCGCCGACATGCCCGATCAATGTACCCATGAGATAAAGGAACGTCGCTCACAAGAGCTGATCGCTATCGCAAAGGATTTAGCTCAGGACTTTATGCAAAAACAAAAAGGGCGCAGTGTGTCTGTTTTATTTGAGCAAAAGTACGAAGATCAATGTCAGGGGTATACGACAAACTACATACGCGCGGTAGCAGCGGGTGTGGCGGAGAATGAGTTAAAGAGCCTGAGGGTCATAGGAACGGACGGCGAGACGCTTATATGCGAATGAATACCGATTGGAGGTATGAACGTGAATCTTTCGGAAACACAGAAATTTAACAATGTGGATAAACAGCAGCGCAATGAAGCCGGCGAGGTGCTTGCAGCGGTGTACGAGGCGCTCAAGGAAAAGGGCTACAATCCGGTGAGCCAGATCGTCGGATACATCATGTCAGGCGACCCGACCTACATCACTGGGCACAAGGGCGCTCGCAATCTTATCAGCAAGCTTGAGCGCGACGACTTGCTCGAGGAGATCGTCTGCTTTTACTTGAGCAAGAACATCTGACGGTAAAGCGTTAAGCTATATGCGTATAATGGGCATAGACTATGGCGACCATAATGTCGGTGTCGCTATTAGCGACGAGGGCACGAGCATCGCTACGCCGCTCGAGGTTATCCGTAGACTGGACGAGATCAGCATCAAGAAGACGATAGCGCGCATCGGCAAGCTGATAAAGCAATACGAGGTCGGTTCCATCGTGCTCGGCTATCCGAAGCACATGAACAACACCGAGGGCATACGCTGTGAAAAGACGATCCTCTTTAAGGAACGGCTCGAACGCAATTTTAAGCGCGTACCCGTAATCCTAGAGGACGAACGCCTCAGCACAGTCGCTTCGATGCGCGGTTTTGGTGACGGTCCCGAAAGCAAGGCCGCGGCAAAAGCCGTTGACATGATGGCTGCGGCATATATTTTACAAACCTATCTGGACAGGGAAAATACAAACAAAAGGAGAATTGAAATGGACAACGACAAGAAGAACACAAGCGGTTTTGAGAACGAGGAAGATATGGACGAGGAGTTTGACCTTATAACATTTGTCGATGACGACGGCAATGAGATGGAGCTCGTGGTTTTAGACGAATGCGAATATAACGGTTCCAAGTACTTACTGGCTGTAGAACGCGAAAGCTTTGACGACGACGAGGCGGACGCAACGATCCTTAAATGCACAGGTACCGACGACGATGATGAGTTATACGAATTTGTTGAGGACGACGCAGAGTTTGACGCGGTCTCAGAATTATTTAAAAATT
>CAYURR010000061.1:0-15722 GCA_964446745.1 uncultured Defluviitaleaceae bacterium
GACATAGCCAGGTTCTGATTATATAAATGGAAATCTGCAAATATATTATTCATTTGAAACCTCCGGCTTTATTGCTCCCGGTTCGGTGCCATCCCGTGCTCCTTGTTGCGAAACCCCCGTGTGCCCAAACCCGCTCTCCTGCCGCTCGGTCTGATCCAGTACATCCACGAGTGTAAACGTCGGATGCGCAACCGGAGCAATAACCATCTGTGCGATCCGATCCCCGCGGTTCACTATAAAATCCCGCTCCCCGAGGTTGATCAATATGACCCTGATCTCACCGCGGTAGTCCGCGTCGACCGTGCCAGGTGCGTTTACCATCGTCACGCCGTACTTGTGCGCGAGCCCGCTGCGTGGGCGTATCTGTGCCTCGTATTCAATCGGGATGCTGATGGATATACCGGTCGGGATCGTTGCGATTTTTCCCGGGGATATCAAAACAGGTTCAAAAATATTCGCATAGAGGTCCATACCCGCCGCGCCCGGTGTCATATACGCGGGCAATGGCAGGTCCTGCGCATCCTCTCGCTTCATGATGTAAAAGCCGTCTGTCATATCAAAGCGTTCCAGTTCGTGTTGCCAAGATGTCCGACCACGCAGAGCGATGGTGATGATGTTTTGAAAATCCTCTCGCAGAGGCTGTAGATACCGGCCTCCGAGACCGCGTCGATCTTTTCGATTAGCTCGTCGGTTGTTAAAATGCGATCCAATAACAGCTTCGTGCGGCCTATGCTCGACATACGATTCGAGGAACTCTCGAGCCCGAGTAAATGATTACTTTTGATCTGCTCCTTAGTCTTACGCAATAGGTCGCCGCTTATCGGCTCCGAGAAGAGCTTCTCGACCTCCTCGAAGATCAAGCGCACAACCTGCTGGGCTGTCGACTGGCTGCAACCCGCGTAAACAGAATACAATCCGGTGTTTGAATACGACGCATTATACGAATATATAGAATACGCGAGCCCGTTTTCCTCGCGGATGCGTTGAAAGAGCCTCGAACTCATGCCGCCGCCAAACACCGTATTTATAACGGCCAAGTCGTACGACAGATCGGAGCCGACCGATATACCCGGAAACCCGACTACCAAATGTATCTGTTCGATATCCTTTGCCTTTGTAAATACCCCGGGAGTATAGATGCCGTCCACGCCGGCGATCCCATTCGTTTGCGCAGCATCAGTCTCCGAGCTTACCCCATACCAATTTCCGCCGAAGTATTTCGTTATAACCTCGATCAGCTCGTCCTCGTTAAAACTGCCCGCAACGGCTATGACCGTATTGTGCGGGCTGTAGTGTCTTCGGATATAGTCGGAAAAGGTCTGATGCGTAAACGTCGAGATCGTCTCGGCTGTACCCAATACAGGGCGACCGAGTGCGGAACCACCGAATACATTGTATTGTAAAAGGTCATGCACGAGGTCCTCCGGGGTATCCTCGTACATGGCTATTTCTTCGTTTATGACACCGCGTTCCTTTACGATCTCATTATCATCGAAAATGGAGTTGAAGAACATATCGGCCAATACATCGATCGCTGTATTGAAATGTGTATCCAAAGTGCGCGTGTAATAGCAGGTATATTCCTTGGTTGTATATGCGTTGATCTGACCGCCGATCGCATCGAATTCCTCGGCGATATCACGAGCCTTTCTGTTACTTGTGCCCTTGAACATCATGTGTTCAATGAAATGTGATATCCCAGAAAGCTCCTTGCTTTCGTTGCGTGAGCCGTTCTTGACCCACACACCGAACGAGATGCTCCTGACCGACGGCATGTATTCATATACAAGCTGTAAACCGTTATCTAATTTGATCGTCTTTATTACGCCTGTCAATTGTTGTCACCATTTCCGTTATTTTTGTCACCGTGATTACGCTCGGGGCGTTCTGAACGCTCCGGTCGATCCGAACGATCGTTGTGCCTGTTAAAGCCGCGGTCGTTTCTGTGCCCACGATCCGAACGGTCGCCGCGATCACGATTGGAACGCTCGGGGCGTGAGTGACGCTCAGGACGCTCGTCGGGCTTGTCCTCTTCGCCGGGCACCGGTGGTAATGTAGCCCTGCGCGAGAGGTTGATACGGCCTTGTTCGTCGATCTCTGTGACCTTGACCGTTACCATATCGCCAACCTTCACGACATCCTCGACCTTCGCTACGCGCTCGCGTGCAAGCTGTGAGATATGCACGAGGCCCTCGCGCTCCGGAGCGAATTCAACAAACGCGCCGAACTGCATAAGCCTTGTGACCTTACCTGTATAAACAGAACCGATCTCCGGTTCGAATACGATCGCGTTGATCATTTCTATAGCCTTGCGAACATTGTCCATGTTCTTGTCCGCGATAAAGATACGACCGTCGTCCTCGGTATCGATCTTCTCGACGCCCGATTCCTCGATGATACGCTTGATGACCTTGCCGCGTGAGCCGATAACCTCGGCGATCTTGTCAACGTCGATCTTGATCATACCGATCTTCGGCGCGTAGTCGGAGATCTCCGTGCGTGGCTCGGCGATTGCGTCCTTCATAACACCGTTTAAGATCATGTCGCGTGCGATGTGCGTCTGCTCGATCGATTGCTTGATGATCTCGGGTGTGAGGCCGTCGATCTTTATATCCATCTGGATGGCCGTGATGCCGTCCTTGGTTCCCGCAACCTTGAAGTCCATGTCGCCAAAGAAGTCCTCGAGGCCTTGGATATCCGTCAATAATACAAAGTCATCCTCGGAATCACCTGTGACCAAACCGACGGAGATACCGGCGACCGGACGCTTGATCGGTACGCCTGCAGCCATCAAGCTCAGCGTGCTGCCGCAAACGGATGCCTGCGAGGTCGAGCCGTTCGAGCTTAAAACCTCGGACACGAGACGTATCGCGTACGGGAATTCATCCTCGGACGGGATAACGGGCAACAGAGCACGTTCGGCGAGCGCGCCATGTCCGATCTCGCGACGGCCGGGGCCGCGTGAAGGCTTTGTTTCGCCGACAGAGAAGCTCGGGAAGTTGTAGTGGTGCATGTAACGCTTGGAATCCTCCATTACATCGAGGCCGTCCAAACGTTGTACCTCACCCATAGAGCCGAGGGTAGTAATAGTCAGAACCTGTGTCTGTCCGCGTTTAAACAGCGCGGAGCCGTGTGTGCGGGGCAAGATATCAACCTCTGCGGACAGCTGGCGTATCTCGTCGAGCTTACGACCGTCGGGGCGCTTGTGATCCCTGAGGATCATGCGGCGCACGGTTTCCTTTTCAAACTTATATATGGCATCACCCAGCAGAGCGGCGTGCTCGTCCTTGTCATCCTGATCAAACGAGGGCAACAGTGTATCCATGACCTCATCCGTGATCGATGAAACGCGTTCGTCGCGTTCCTGCTTCATATCGGTGAACACGGCCTCTTCCATACGCGAATCCGTGATGAATTCTTTTACGCGGTTGTAGATTTCGGCCGGGATTTTATGCTCGGTATAGATGTGCTTGGGCTTACCGACCTCAGCTACGATACCGTCTATGAACTTCACGAGCTTAACGTTTTCGTCATGTGCGTACATGATCGCCTTGTACATCAGATCATCCGAGACCTCGTCGGCTCCGGCTTCGATCATCATGACCTTGCTGCGTGTTGAGGCAACAGTCAGGGACAGCTTGCTCTTTTCACGTTGTTCGCTGGTGGGATTGATCACGAGCTGATCATCCACAAGGCCCACGTTTACAGACGCAGTAGGTCCGTTGAACGGTATATCCGAGATGCTCACGGCGATCGAGGCACCGAGCATTGCTGCTACCTCGGGAGAGCAATCTTGATCAACCGACATAACCGTAGCTACGACGCTCACATCGTTTCTGTAGTCCTTCGGGAACAGCGGCCTGAGTGGTCTGTCGATGAGCCTAGAGGTCAGTATCGCACGCTCCGTGGGCTTGCCCTCGCGCTTTATAAAGCCGCCCGGGATCTTGCCGACGGAGTAGAGGCGTTCCTCGTAGTCTATCGATAGCGGGAAGAAGTCGATGCCTGCGCGCGGCTTTTCGGAAGCCGTCGCGGTAACCAACACGACCGTATCCCCATAGGACACCAATGCGGCGCCACTGGCCAATTCGGCCACTCTGCCGATGGTTATCGACAGAGGGCGCCCGGCTAAATCAGTTGTATATGTCTTTTGCATATTTTCCATTTCTACCTTTGCTTTCTACTCATTACTTTCTGAGGCCCAGTTCATGGATGAGTTCACGGTATTTAACGATATCCTTCTGGCGGATGTAATTTAAAAGACCTTTTCTCTGACCTACCATCTTCAACAGGCCGCGTCTTGAGTGGAAATCCTTTTTATGCATACGCAGATGATCGGTGAGGTGGTTGATGCGCTGTGTGAGTAATGCAACCTGTACCTCGGGCGACCCCGTGTCTGTCTCTGTTCTGCCATACTTGGTGATGATTTCTTGCTTGTTCAACATGTCAAAATCCTCCATAAAATTTTTTTACCCCTATGCCGAGTGAGGGTATATGGGATGTTCCCCTGTACCCAGCGCAGGGCGTACGATGTGCATTGTATCACCTTGGAATAAATCTGTAAACAGTTCATATATCCGTTTATGTGGGTTTTAGTATTACCTTTCCCGCTGTATACGGTTTGTATGTCCCGTCCTCGATAACGTGTACGCCGTTTATAAACACATGCTTAATCCCTTGCGGAGTAAAATCGGGACGCTTCGGATCGACCGCGATGTTATTTAGATCCAGCACGTTAATGTCTGCTAGATATCCCTTTTTAATATATCCACGTTTTGAGATACCGAAACGCTCGGCGGCCAAACCGGTCATCTTACGTATGATCGACTCGATCGGGATGCCGTGGTCTATGGCCCGTCTCAGGAAATATGGAAAGGCCTGATAGGCATTGCCGTTTTGATAACCCTCTTCGACCCAAGCGTCCGTCATAAACAGGCTTAGGTCGTCGCGCATCAGCTTCAATATTATTTCCTCGCTGTAGCAACAGTTCAAGTAGATGCGGCCCTGCGCATCCGAGAGCTCCACGAGCTTCATATACATCTGAAAATCCGTACGACCCTCGTCACGCGCGCATTCGGATATTGTTCTGCCCTCGTAATATCTATGCAAAGGCGAAATGTATGCGATGATCAAATCGGAGTATTCGAGACCGATAAACTTCTTTAGGATGTTGTTATTGATACCCTGAATGAATAAATTGTGCGGTTTTTTTCGCTCGGCATTAGACATAGCAATAAACCGAGCAGACATCGGTATCGTGATGACCGATGAACCGTATGTAAATGCAAACATGTCATATGCGATATCATGGCCACGAGCGTTCAATTCATGAAAGCGAGCGAGCATCGTATCACAGCAAGACCATGTGTTCTTTCCTGTAAAGATTAGATGACTGTACTGGACGCGTACGCCGGTCTTGTCCATGATATCGGCTATTTCGTCGAGGGCGAGTTCTATATGCGGCTTTGAAAGCAGCGGATAACCCATTGCAAACCTCGAACAGGCCCTCGCATGGATGCTGAGTATGCCGTTATGCCGGGCTATCTCTCTTGCGTATGCATACAGCTCGTCCTTTTGGGCAAATATGCCGGGCTCGAACATGAGCCCGATGGAACCGCCGAACGCGCCGTTTTCCATAGCATCCGCGAGCAGCTTGCATTGTATGGCGATCTGATCGGGCGTGAAGTGGAGCGGCTCAAAGCCGACGATACTTGAACGGGTGGTGCTGTGGCCGACCAAGGGGACAAAGTTCAGATACAGTCTATCCTTGGCGAGCTCTACAAATCGTTCAAAGCCTGTCGGGTTGGACGCGTAGAACAGTTTGCCGCCGGCCTTGCTCTTGTATGGCGACAGATCATCCACGCCATATGCCGAAAAGCCGCAGTTGCCGACGACCTGAGTTGTAATCCCCTGTTTGACAAACGGAGTAAAATAGCGTTCGGCATTTGGGTAGTCATATAAAAAATCATTGTGATTGTGTACGTCTATAAAACCCGGCATGATCGTGAGCCCTGTACAGTCTATAACCTTATCGGCTACAGTGTCCGGAAAAAGCCCGATATCTACTATCCTATCGCCATTCAGCAGTATGTCTAATTTATAAGCCTTGCTGCCGCTGCCGTCTATGATACTGCCGTTTCTGAACAACACAGTCATCGTATGGATAGCCTATTCAGCCTCCTTGGGATTTCTCCTGAGCAAAAAGAATGCAATCAATCCTCCGACTACCGATATGATCGCAAGGATCTGAGCAACGGCAATGTTCGTGCCCCAGATATATAACCTGTCTGTGCGTATACCCTCGATAAAGAATCTTGCAAAACCATATCCAGCGAAATACAGCAGCGACACCTCACCGTGTCGCTTTTTTTTGCGCTGCCATAAGAACAGGAAGAAGAACAACAGCAGGTTCCAAGCGGACTCGTATAAAAAGGTCGGGTGCACCTGTATGTAGCTCGCGCCGTTGACATTTACGATATGCTCGGCGACGGACGCAGGTATATCGTAGACCTGATCCGCGAGGTAACGCATAGCAAAAAGATTGTCGGTGTAGAAGCCAAATACCTCGCGGTTAAAGAAATTGCCCCATCGGCCCAGCGCTTGGCCGAGTATTAATGAGGGGACCAAGGTATCGGTCATCTGTAAGAAGCTGAGCTTTTTTTTGCGTGTGTACAAGAATGCAGCGATAAAGCCGCCAATCACGACACCGTAGATGGACAGACCGCCCTCACGGAAATTGAGGATCGAGAGCAGATCGTTCTTGTAATTGTCCCAGCGGAAGACAACATAAAACAGACGGGACACGATGATCGCTAGGATCAGAACATAGAACAGCATATCCATGTAATCCTCGGGGTTCTGGCCTGTGCGCTTGGCTTCTCTTATGCCCAACGTCATACCGATAATGACACCTAATACGATAAAAACTCCATAAAAATACACGGGTACCCCGAAAACAGTGAAGGCAACCCGTGATATATGCGCTATTTCTATTCCCAGATGCGGGAATACGACCTCAGGCGCATTTTGCATTTTATCATCCTCTTTTCATTTCGTTGTTTTCGGATGTATGACCGCAAGCGAACAGGCCTCCGGTACGAACAGCGTATTTAAACGCCTGTGTACAGACTCGGCATCGACAATCTCGATGCTGCGAGCGGGATCGGCGAGGTTCGCGGACTTTGTAAACAGATCGGCCTGTATACTTACAGCGTCGGCGATCTGATCCAAGCCTTGGATATATCTGCCCAAAAGCTTACGCTTTACACGCTCGAGATTGCCGCCGTCTATTCCACCCTTGCGCAGTCTGTCGGCCTCCGCAGATACACGCTCAGCGATAGTCTTAGGCTTGTCCGACGTGCCCGAAAACATTGCGGTTCCAAAGAAGGTGCCCTGCATAAACTCACCGCCAAAAGATTCGTCGATGAGCCCGTCTTTATATAAGGACATGTAGAGCTCGGAACCCTCGCCTGCGAGCAGCTCAAGCAAAACCTGTGTGGCGGCTGCAGTCTGGGTGTAGCTTTTGTGTGCGCCGGATTGCGGCCCGATATCCTTGTACCCGAGCATAAACACCGGGCGTGCGACACTCATCTGAGACTCTGTATAGGCCTTGTTTACCTCTCGAGGCTCGGTGCCGTAGTCACGCTTTGAGATATCCTCACTCTCCGGGCCGGGCTTGCTTTCGAACGCGCGCTCGATAATCTCTTCGGCCTTGCTCGGATTGAAATCACCCGAGCATATCACGGCCATGTTGTCCGGACGGTAGAAACGCTTATATAAATCCTCCAAGGTATCCTTGCTAAAGGACTTCACGCTATCGGGTGTTCCGGCTACGTCATAGCGGATTGGGCTGTTTACATACAACGCGTTTAAAAGCTCGTAGTAAATCTGCCATTGGGGATTATCCTTATACATCGCGATTTCCTGCAGGATGATCCCTTTCTCCTTCTCGACGTTTTCGTCTGTGAGTACGAGTTTTTTGACCATCTGCAGCAGCAGCTTCAGGTTCTTTTCAAAGTTGCCGACGCTGTTGAAGTAATAGGTCGTGATCCCAAAGCTCGTGAATGCATTCACATCCGCGTTCTGCTCAGAAAACGTTTGGAACAGGTTTTGGCTTTCGTCCTCGAACAGCTTGTGTTCCAAAAAATGAGCTGCACCTGCGAGCGCGGTATTGCCCTTCGCCCCGGCAACCAAATCCGCCGAGCCATAGTTTACAACGACCATCGCATGGCTCTGTACATATCCGATTTTCGGGATTATATAACACATGATCCCCGATGACAACTTTTTAATGAATGGTTCCTTGACCGATGCGGCTATCATATTCATCCTCACTTTCACGCCAGTAAATAAACGGTATCCTTGATAATAGATTTCGCGGCACGTTGCACGTCCGATGGTGTTATACGGTCGATCAAATCTATAACGTCCTCGGGTGTAGAGGGCTTGCCGAGTAAGGCTTGACCAACATGGAATTCCGCGAGCGACGAGGGCTTGTCCTTGATCTGGATATATCGGTTTTGTAGTGTCTGTTTCGCGTTTGCGAGTGTTTTGGTATCTATCTCGTCCTTGCAGAGCTTAGATATCTCTGCGTCTATAAGCTCAACGGCCTTTTTTAAATCCTTTTCATCGATACCTGCCTGTATCATCAGCACGGGCTTTAGACGATATACAAGCGACGACACATGATAACAGAGGCTGTTTTTCTCCCTGACCTCCGTAAAGAGACGTGAGTTCGGACCCGCACCGAGCACCTCGTTAAAGACCGTGAGCGCAAAGTAGTCATCGCTCTCGGGTGAGAGATCACAGCGGTAGCCGATGCAGAGCTTGCCTTGCGAAAGCTCTTTACGCTCGGTGATCTCCTTGGGTTCAGACGGGGGTTTGGAATTTTGATTTTTCTTATCTGATGAGTTTCCGAATGAAAGTATCTTTACGATCGATCCGTTATTAAAGATCTCTGACATCCGTTCGCCGTCCATATCACCTATGCATATGACCCTTGCGGTAGTATCCGACAAAATATCGGAATAATGCCGATACAGATTTGTTTCGTCGATCTTGTCTAATTCTTCTACATAGCCCTCCGAGTTTATACCGATGGACTCAAGATCGGGGTTTCGGCGGCTCATCTCTTCAAGGCAGCGTTGCAGCGCGTATTGGGATTTGTTGTCAAACAAGGCTTCAATCTGATTTTTACGGTTCTGTTTCTCGGCCTTTACGGTTTCGGTTATAAACGCGTTACTCTGCACGAGCGGCTCGCATATTGTGTCGCGCAAGAATTTCGCACCCTCATAAATGCATTCGGGATTGTTCAGGCCACGAAACAGGAATTGTATGAGCTGGTGATTACCTTTCTTAACAGCACCCGCGTCCATGAGACCACCGTATAACATGTCGGCCTTTCGCTTCATATCCGATAGTGTAGGGTATGGCTTGCAGCCTTGTTTCATCACAGCCGGAAACAAGACGTTTTTAGTGACCTCGTTGCGTGTAATGCGTCTATCGAACAGCACAGTCATCAGCGCTGTATTGAAAATGTCTGTACGAATAATAAAAATCTCCGTATTCATGGGAACCTCCGTATGATTTTCGGATAGTGTGCCCCGAACCATGCGTATACATGCAAAATGAAAGGTATACGGAATTGTTTGCATGAATTTACAAATGAACGGTTATGGAGTATTATTTAAAGTAAAAACGGGGGTAATAGCATGGATACACAGGCGGTAATGGCTGCATTTACAGAAATGTATGGAAGTGACGGACAACATCAGATAAAAGCGTTTCATTCACCGGGGCGCGTGAATATCATAGGAGAGCATACAGATTATAACGGCGGCTTTGTGTTCCCGTGCGCGCTGAGCTTCGGGACATACGGGCTCGTGCGTAAGCGAGACGATAACACGATAAAGCTTGCTTCGTTAAACATACCGTTGACGGTCGAGACAAGCATTGAAGGACTGATAAATGATAAGGAACACGGCTGGGGTAATTACGTTAAGGGCGTAGTAAATGAGTTCCAGAAGATAGGCAAGCAGGTCGGCGGGTTTGAGATGCTGATAAATGGCGATATACCAAATGGCGCAGGTCTGTCCTCGTCGGCGAGCGTTGAATTGCTGACAGCGGTAATGCTGAACGATTTCTTTGATGCGGGTATGGATATGCTCGAGATGGTAAAGCTATGCCAGCGTGCTGAGAATACATTCATGGGCGTAAACTGTGGGATCATGGATCAGTTTGCTGTAGGCATGGGAAAAGCGGATCAAGCTATGATGCTAAACTGTTTAAATCTGGAATTTGATTATGTGCCGTTCGTACTTAAGGGCTGTAAGCTCGTGATAGGCAATACAAATAAAAAACGCGGATTGGCCGATTCGAAGTATAACGAGCGCCGCAGTCAATGCGAAAACGCCGTAAAGCAATTGGCGGAAGTGTTGAAGGTGGAATTCTTGGGTCAGGTGAGCCCGGAGGCCTTCGAGGCGAACAAGCATTTGATCACGGATCCCGTAGAGCGCATGCGCGCAGAGCATGTGGTGTATGAGGACAATAGGGTCATTGCGGCGGTAGAAGCGTTAAAGGCCAATGATATAAACAAGCTCGGTGAGTTAATGGTTCAATCGCATAATTCGCTGCGCGATCTGTATGAGGTCACGGGCGCCGAACTCGACACACTCGTTGAGGAAGCGTTGAAGGTGGATGGCGTGTATGGTTCACGCATGACAGGCGCAGGCTTTGGTGGCTGCACGGTCAGCATTGTAAAGGAAGATGCCGTGGACGCATTTATCGCTCAGGTCGGGGAAAACTACGAAAAGAAGACGGGGCTTAAGGCGGATTTTTATATAGCGGATGTAGGTGACGGTGCACGCGCACTGTAAAGGGATGTTATGGAAATGGATGAGGTAATGATCGACCTCGGCAATTTTGATGAGTACGCGCCATATCTGAAGAAGATTTATGAAAGCCATGGAAGCGATATTGAACGGCTGTTTTATTCAATTAGAACAGCCGTATCCAAAAGAGATGTAACGCTCAACACCGTTTATAAGCCCACAAACGACAGGGTGTTTACGCTGATGTTCTTGAATAAGGAGCTCGCTGAGACGGTGATTGGAACTATTATAGGTGAACAAGTAGAGCTTAAGGACAGCTTTACGGAATATGATGTAAACACCTTAAAGGCGTATTTGTCCAAGGTTAGATTCGATGTATATGCACGGAGTAAAGACGACTGTGTGTTTACAATGGATATGCAGCGGAGATACTTAAGGTCAAGGATCAGGAATCGCTCGGTTTATTATGGTGCTAAAGAGCTGTCGTCTCAAGAGGTACCGGATTCGTATAAGTACGAGGATCTGAGGCAGGTAACGATAATATTTGTACTCGAGGAGAATACAAGCAGGGACGCTACCCCCATTACAAAGGTCCAAATGACGGATGTAGAGACCGGAAGTGTCTATTCGGAGCTGCTGACCCTGTATGAAGTAAATCTCAACCTACTGGATACGACATCAGGAAACATGGGAATAATAAAGGATTTCTATAGCATTAATACTCATGATGAACTGGTTGTATTTGTAAATAAAGGTGATGAACGCCTGCGAATGCTGTTGACTGTGCAGTATATGAAAGCGATTATTAGTGATGAGGTATTGCAAACCTTGGAAGGGGTTGAACATTTTATGATTAAAAATGTCGAAACCTTACTTGTTCGGGAACGCAACGAAGGTAAGATGGAGGCGATGGCTGAAGTGAAGCCACTACTCGAACGCGAACGCAACGAAGGTAAGATGATGGCCGCGAATGTCATTAAATACATCATGACGGGCAAAAACGATGACGAGATAATATTATTGACGGGTGCAACCCATGAGGATATAGAGGACTTGCGGGGGATCATTTCGGGCAAGGTATCATGACATTGTCAAAATAGGTATGTGAACAATAGGGGGGCGTAGTTATGGCGGTATTGGTATGTGGCGGTGCGGGGTATGTAGGCAGCCATACGGTTGCAGAGCTTGTCGAGCGCGGTTATGAGGTTGTTGTACTGGACAATCTTGAGAAGGGGCACAAGGACGCGGTATGGCCCGGGGCGAGCTTTTGCGAGTGTGACTTGCGAGACGAAAAAGCTATCTCCGAAGTGTTTGACAAGCATGCGATCACGGATGTTATTGATTTTGCGGCCTATTCGCTTGTGGCCGAGAGCGTACAGGATCCGAAGAAGTATTATGAAAACAATGTTGTGGGTACGATGAACCTGTTAAAGGTCATGCATGCACATGATGTAAAGAGATTTGTCTTTTCATCAACGGCCTCGACATATGGCGAGCCTCAGTTCGTGCCGATCACTGAGGAGCACCGGAATCTGCCGACGAACCCGTATGGGGAGTCGAAGCTTGCGGTGGAGCGCATACTCAAATGGTATGACGGTGCATATGGGATCAAATCTGTTGCGCTGCGTTACTTCAACGTGGCGGGCGCGCACAAGAGCGGAAAGATCGGAGAGGATCACACGCCGGAGACCCATCTCATACCGATCGTGCTGTCTGTGGCTGCAAAGACCGGAAAGCTTGACAAGCTCATGATATACGGCAATGACTACCCGACGGAGGACGGTACCTGCATAAGGGACTATATCCACATAACGGATCTCGCCGACGCACACATACTCGCGCTCGAAAAGCTCAAAAACGACAGCACGAGTGCCATATATAACCTTGGAAACGGCAAGGGCTTCTCAAATCTCGAGATACTTGAAACAGCGAAAAGGGTCACAAAGCGAGATATACCGTACGAATTCGGGCCACGCAGACCAGGCGATCCGTCGTCACTCATAGCCTCCTCGGAAAAGATCATGAAGGAGCTCGGCTGGAAACCAACACACACGGATCTCGCCGACATCATTGAATCGGCATGGAAATGGCATGTCGATCACCCGAACGGATTTGATAAATAACAGGGGGATGGTTCTTTGGATGAGAAACTAATTCAAGCGTTAGAGGACTTATTGGCGTTTGGGATTAAAAAGGGTCTAATAGTGGAGCGGGATAGGCAGTATTGTCGAAACGCGTTATACGATCTTTTAAAGATTACGCCGCCTGCCTCTCTACCCGAGGCAGGTAAGCGCGCCGACAATGAGACATGCACGGAGATCATGGCAGATATCCTTGATGTATGTGCGACGGACGGCTTTAGGGATCACTGGGATGCCCGGATCATGGGGATATTGTCCCCAAGACCCTCAGAGGTCGCGGAACGCTTCACCAAGCTTTATGCAGAGGCGCCGTCTGCGGCGACACAGTATTTTTATCATCTGAGCAGGGCGAATAATTATATACAGGTCGATAGGGTAGCCAAGAATATGCGTTGGCTGGCTCAAACGGAATTCGGTGAGCTCGAGATCACGGTAAATCTATCTAAGCCCGAGAAAGACCCGCGCGAGATAGCCGCCGCTAAATCACAACCGCAGACAAATTACCCGTCGTGTTTGTTATGTGTGGAGAACGAGGGTTTCGCAGGTACGGCAACCCATCCGGCGCGTCAAAACCTACGCCTTATCCCCGTGACGCTCGACGATAAACAGTGGTATTTGCAGTATTCGCCATATGTGTATTACAACGAACACTGCATAGTATTAAACGCAAAGCACACCCCAATGAAGATAAACCGTTCTACGTTTGTCAAGCTGCTTGCATTTACGCAGCGGTTTCCGCATTATTTCATAGGAAGTAACGCGGACATACCGATCGTGGGCGGCTCGATACTCACACATGATCATTTCCAGGGTGGCAACCATGTGTTTCCTATGGAGCGCGCGGAGGCATATACACATTTAACGCATACGGGATATGGCGGTGTCGATATCGCACTCGTCAAATGGCCGATGTCCGTAATACGTTTAAGCTGTGACGCAATTGCGGGACCGGAAAAACTCATCGATCTAGCTGCACATTTCCTTGAGCAGTGGCGAGGATATAGTGACGAAGCGGTTGGGGTATATGCATCGACAAGAAAAGATGGGCAGAGCACACAACATAACGCGATCACACCGATTGCGCGTTGCGTAATTGACAAAAATGGACAGACTCGATTTGAACTCGATCTCGTGCTGCGGAACAATCTCACGACCGAGGAACACCCGATGGGCGTGTTCCATCCGCATGCGGAGCTGCATCATATCAAGAAGGAGAATATCGGGCTCATAGAGGTCATGGGGCTCGCCGTATTGCCTGGGCGATTGGCATCGGAGCTTGATTTGATAGCGGATCATCTGAGCGGGAATGAGATAGATCTGCACGCGGTGGAGATACATAAGGATTGGATAACAAAGCTTGAACAAACATATGGACGCAAAAATGAAAAACCGCATGCACTCAATCTGCTTCAAGCCGAGGTCGGCAAGATATTTATGCAGGTATTGAGCCATGCGGGCGTGTTCAAGTTTGATGAATGCGGCAAAGCGGCATTAGGAAGATTCATGGAGCACTGCGGGTGCCGTATACGGTAAATAATACCGAGCCGTCATCCATCGTAGAGAAGACCGCCATGTCCATAATTTGATCAAAGAAAGAAATAGGTACATAGGTAATGCCGTTTAAAAGTTCAGCCGGAGCTTCGAGCGCATAGCTTAGACGCTTGTCTCCGGGGCTCTGGCTGATCTGGAATGTATTCTGGCCGATACCAAAGCTGATCTTTATCTTGCTGGTATCCGAATACACCTCGATGATGTCTCCGGCCCACGAGACCTTATAACCCATGGCTTCGGCAACCGCGCGTATCGGTATCATCTTCAGGCCGTAGTTTTCGGATTTGGTGTAATACGCGTCTTTTTTAATTACGAAATTGATTATGTTCTTAATCGGTATGTCGAATCTCACTATGCCCTCGGAACCGGGGGCAATTTTATTTGAGTCAAACAGCACATGCAGGTTGTAATCGTCCGGGTAGAATGCGAGCCTTTGACCGATGCCGTCAAAGTTCTGGTAATACTTAATAGGATCGGCTTTTATACGACCGGAGATATATTTGTTTATGATCTCGTTGCCGTTCGGCCCGAGAATGTCTGTAAGTGTGAGCAGCTTCCTTGTTTGCGCGTCAAAGCAAACAGAATCAACCTGATCTCGTGTCGTGGCTGATATGATCGAGGAATAAACCAAGATCGTCACATAGCCCTTTGTGTATACGGTTTCGTATGAAAATACGACCGAACGCGCCTTGCCTTCCTTGGCCGTGGCCTTTTTCTGTTTCACGAGATCGGATATGATCGCGTTGGCCTCGTCACCCTGTATAGCGTCCAAACCCGTTATGACGGGATACTCACCTCTGACCTCGAGCCCTTCCTCGCGATAGGATAGCTTGCCCGGTGTCACTGAGATTGAGCCGGTCAGATATACCGAGCTGGGTGTGAGAGACGGGGTTATCACGGGAGGGGTATTAGGGGACGGTGACGGGGTAGTGACGGGCGTGTTGACAGTGTTTGTCATGCTGACGGGCCTGACGATAGACGAATTATAAAAACTGCCGGCGTAGACCGTCACGACAACAAACAGTTGCGTACAAATCAACACTGCCAGAAAGGATATAAAAGCCTGAAGGGTCTTAACTGTATGTCTGTATTGCATGTTTATAGTCATCGGAGTATACCTCAAACAGGATTGTATGATTATTCTATGTGATTTTCTCATGTTTCGGACCGGAATACAATTACAAAGACATTACAAATAAACATT
>CAYURR010000062.1:0-15708 GCA_964446745.1 uncultured Defluviitaleaceae bacterium
AAATGGTTCAATACTCGGACAAATGGAAACAGGTGGTAGATATGGCGGAAATGCGTATACCGCTGCCACAGGATGTGGCGTTTATATTGGATAGGCTGAACAAGAACGGCTATGAGGGTTATATCGTTGGCGGATGTGTGAGGGATCATTTCCTGGGGCGCGTGGTTTCGGACTACGACATCACGACAAACGCACTGCCCGAAGCGGTGACCGCGCTATTTGCGCATACGATCCCGACCGGTGAAAAGCACGGCACGATCACGGTGCTTATGGGCAAGAACCGCTACGAGGTCACGACCTTTCGCGTCGACGGGGAATACATGGACAACAGGCGGCCAGAGAGTGTGTCGTTTACGAGTGATCTGCAATTGGATCTGTCGCGGCGGGATTTTACGATAAATGCGATAGCATATAACGAGGAAAAAGGAACGGTCGATCCGTTTTCGGGCAAGCAGGATTTGGCAAACAGGCTCGTAAGAGGGGTAGGCATACCCGAGGAGCGCTTTCAAGAGGATGCGCTGCGCATGATGAGGGCCGTACGGTTTTCGGCGCAGCTCGGATTTGAGATAGAGCAAGAGACGCTTGAGGCGGTTTGCAGTCAGGCAAAGCTTATAAACAACATCAGCGCCGAGCGCATACGCGACGAATTCACAAAGACGCTGATGTCTAAAACCCCGGCGAAGATATTGCTATACTGGGAGACGGGGCTGATGCCGGAGCTATGGCGATACAAGGCACGGGTTCCCGGGCCGGACGCATTCAGACAGGCCTCTGATGCACTCGAAAGGCTACAGGGATATACGACGGACATGGCCTATGCGGCGTTGATGCGTGGCTATTCATTCGATCAGGCATATACGGCCATGGACAAATTCAGATTTGATAAAAAGACCTCTAAACGCACCGCGTTATTGGTCGATAGGTTGGAGGATGAGCTTAAATGCGACGCGCTGCATGTGAGGCGGTTTATGGCCAAATGCGGAGCGGAGAATTTCATGGACATCGTCTCGCTCAAATATGCGTTTAACGATATAGGTGCCGAGGAAGCTGCGCACCTTGAGGCGATATACAATGAAATCATCGATGCGCGCTGTTGTTTGACACTTAAAGAGCTCGCGATAAACGGCGATAGATTGATTGCGATGGGCTATAAGGGCGAGCGGCTCGGTGAGGTTTTGCAGTATCTGCTGGGTATAGTAGTGGACGATCCATCCATGAACACGGCAGCGGTTTTGGAAAAAGAAGCACTTTTACGGTCTCAACAAACATAAAATACCCCCTTCGGACATAATGTTAATCGAAGGGGGTTTTTATGTGGACGAGATCAACAACGCTGTATTAAAGGCCTTTGGCATGAGTGCAAAGCGCATAGACAAGGATCGTTACTACTACATCTGCCGCACGGAAACGGGCCCGAAGGCCCTGCGAATATACGAAAATTCCGTAACACATTTGATTTTTGCGCATAATATCAAGGAAGAGCTGTACAACCAGGGCTTCAACGTGGACCGATTCTACCTGACCATAGACGGCAGGCCGTTTGTGGAGATTGGAGATAGGTTATATGTGCTCACAGATGTATACGAATACAAAAACGCGGGCTTTGCGGTGCCTGAGGAGATAAAGCTCGTGGTAGCCGAGACCGCGCGTATGCATAGGGCGATAAAGCGTATGCAACCCGAAAGATTTCTCGATATGCCCGCAGACAGCAAATACGAATGGCCTATACCGATCGGTAACGATCATTTTTGTGTGATATCAAAGGCGATCTCAGATTTGAATGCGATCAAGAAGCGGATAGGCAATCAGGGGCGTTTATCTGATTTTGATGTAGTATTTATCAAAAGCTACCACCACTACCTGCAACTACTTAAAACCTCTGCCGCAAGGCTCGAGAGGACCGATTATTTGCGCAAATATGCCGTGGCCTGCAGGGACCTCACGCTCTGTCACAATGCGATCAAGGAAGAAAACGTGAAGCTAAACGGACAGGATGTATATATTACGGACTTCGGAACGGTTCTTGCGGACTTGCAATTGAACGATCTATGTAGTATTATCAGGCGGTATTTCAAGAATAGTAACGGTAGCGTATGCGATATATATCAGATACTGGACGTATACAATGATCGTAATCCGATTACATCGGACGATGTAAAGATCTTGCAGGTATTACTGATGTATCCGCATTATTTCATGAAGATCGCGATGTCGTTCTATAGCAAGAAGCGTAGCTTCCTGCCAGGTGCGCTGATAGCGCGATTTGAATCGGTCGTGAACGACAGGCATATCTATGAGACATATATCGAGGAAATGATATAGAGATTTTAAATAAAACTAATGAATAAAAAAGTGTGGGAAAATGGACGGAAACGATTATAACAATGGTAATAACAGAAAAAGCAAGCATGACGAGGTAGAGCGTTACAGGCAGCGCAGAAACGCGGAGCGCAGCCGCGGCATGCAGGGCAGCGACGATTTTGAGCCCGGTATCACGGACCGCGACCCCAGGCTGCATAGCACCGTGGAGCGCGACGGTGTAGTGCTTGAGACGACACAGGAGGCTATGCAGCATTTTCGCGGCGGACGGACCCGCGGCAGGCAGCCCCGCGTCGAAAACTACGAGCAATACCCTAGCGAGACCATGCGCTTTGACGACAGACCAACGAAACCGCGCAGCCCTGAGCCGCGCGGAATAGAACCGCGCACGCGAAAACGCAGTGGTAAATCGTATTTTGCGGCGTTCTATATCGTCACGCTGGTTTGCGGTGTGATCATATGCATCATCATATTCGCGCTCGTGTTTAACTCTATGAAGCCGCCCGGGGAGAAGCAATCTGCTATAGCTACGCCTACGCCGTCTCCGACGGCTGTGGCAATCAAGGAGATCAACGCACTCACGGGTATCATCACAGCCAAGAACGACGACAGGAAGACCGTTGAGGTCATGGATATAGAAACAGGCCGCAGCTTTACGCTCAATGTGCTGGGCCATACGGACATGAAGGACAAGCACGGAAACGCGCTCGCGTTTATAGAGTTCAAGGTTGGCACGGTGGTAGACCTCGATTATGAGTCAAAAGAGTTCAACATCACGAATATGTCTGAAAACGTGCTGGTGAAGGTGCTGTCCAAGCAGCGCCAGTTAAAGATAGACACAGACAAGCAGACCGTGACTATCGGCAACGACACATATAACTACAGTAACTTCCTGCTCGTGCTCTATAAAGGTGAGCCCTATAACATCCGAAAGATCAATGCAATCGATACAGTGTCGGTGACGGTGCTTAAGGATAAGGTCTTTATGCTCTCGGTCGAAAAGAGCCACGGTACGCTAAAGCTTGAAAACTTCGACTATATCAAGAACCCGATACTCGAGGTAAATACGAGTGTATACACGTCGATAGCCGAGAACCCGGTGCTCGACTTACCTGAGGGCTTGCACAAGGTCACGGTCAGCGGGGATAATATCGAGGACTTTGTGACGGATGTAAATATCAGCCCTGACGAACCCGCTGTGGTCAATCTGTCCGAGATGCCTATAAAGACGGGCATATTGAATATCGTATCAAACGAGGAGAACTACACGCTCGTAATAGACGGTACGCAGGTGGACTATAACGAGCCCGTGTTGCTCGAATACGGCAAGCATAAGATCCGCTTTGAAAAGGACGGCTTTACACCGTCGGAGGCAGAGATTGAGATCAATGCGCCGGTCACGGATTACAAGGTCGATCTCGTGCGTATGGTCAAGGACGGCAAGATCATAGTGGACTCCGTACCGTCAAACGCGGAAGTCTTTGTGGACAGCGTGCTGGTCGGCAGAACGCCGATCACCCACAGTCTCGAAAAGGGACCTCATCAGCTCGTGATCCGAGCAGAGGGATATGTGGAGTTGAACTTCCCTGTGATCGTCGAGGACGATGTATCGAAGAACACATATAACTTCCTGCTGCAGCCCAATCCATCAGCTGCGGCAAATACAGAAGCACCTACAGAGGCACCAACGGCAACGCCGGAGCCTGCTACGGACGAGGGCCAGTAGCTTAGGGCATACAACAGATAGGGGGGCAGCATGGCGGATATCAAGAAGCCTGTGATGATATTGTTTGACTATGGGCACACGCTCGTGTATGAGGAAAATTTCGACGGTTTGGCCGGATCGAGGGCGTTGTTTGAGTATGTAACAGCAAACCCGCTCGGCTATACACCCGAGGATCTAAATGATATGGCCAATATGCTGTATATGCACCCGCGCTCTCATGAGGCTCGAAAGCATGGGGCTGAGCTACATCAATTCATGCTCGACAGATTGATGTCCGAGTACATGCGGCTAGAGTTTTCGATAAATCTCGCGGAGCGTGAGACGATATTCTGGGATAATGCCTCTCCCGGAAAGCCGATGAAGCATGTGGATAAGCTCATGGACTTTCTGCATGAACAACGCATACGCACCGGGGTTATCAGCAACATTTCGTTCAGCGGCGCGGGTCTTAAGCATCGTATCAATAAGCTGATACCCAATAACCGTTTTGAGTTCATCATAGCCACATCCGAGTATGCACTGCGTAAGCCCGATCCGATGATATTCGAGCTCGCACTCAGAAAGGCCGCTCTGCCCGAAGACATCGACCGCAAGACTGTGTGGTACTGCGGGGACAGCCTCGACTTTGACATAGAGGGTGCGAGCGGTGCCGGGTTGTATCCGGTATGGTATGAATGCGACCTGAGTTGTTATTATCGCGAAAAAACACCCGGCACAGAGCCGGGTGTTGAGTGTTTGCATATCAAGGATTGGGAAGAGCTGATAAACGGACTCAGCTGCAACATTCCTTTATAATCATCGGTATCAAATAGCTCGCGTTCAGATCAAAGGCCTTTGTAGGCTGTATCCTTCGCAGCCCGTCCGTCTGGAACGCGCTCTTAAACGCGGAAAGTATATCCTCATAACCATGTCCCTTTGCGTGTTCATCTACGATGAGGTCCTTGAGGCGTTCGTTCCAGCGGTGTGAGTTATCGATAAATCGCTTGCATTCTTCATTTTCAAAGAAGCCGCTGTGTGAAACGAGTATCTTGTCCGGATTCATTTCACGCACGCGACGGATAAAGTTCATCGACATCTCGTAGCCCACGAGAAAACCCGGTATAACGATGTCCTCACCGCCGTATACACCCATGGTCTCACAGGTTATCAGCATGTTTTCCTCGGGAATAAAAAAGGCTATCGAGCAGCGTGTGTGACCGGGCGCGTCAAGCACTTGCAGAGTTACTTCGCCAAAGCTAAGCGCATCGCCCTCACGCACGATGATGTCGGGGCGTATGTGGTCGAGCTTGTCGGATGCACTATTTTGTGCGCCGTTCGGAGCGGTGTTTTCGATATGACCGAGCTGTGCCGCCGCACTGTTATTCAGATCCCGCATCACCGAGACAGCCGAGGGCTTTGCAAATATCTTTGAGGCGTACTCACTCGCGACGATCCGGACATCCGGAAAATGATCCTTTAAATACGCACTGCCCGACGCGTGGTCGTAGTGGGAATGCGTTAGCAGACAATAATCAAGGGGAGCTCCTGAGAGCTCTCTTTTTATGTTATCAATCATGGCCTCTGCGCAAAACGAGAAGCCCGAATCCACAAGTGCCGCGTTGTTGCCGTTTATTATCAGGAAGGCCTCTCCACCCGGACAGGCCCCTACATTTATTACCTTCATCTCATCTTCCTCATCCGTTATTTTTGACTGCATTTTACCGCGTCGATTGCGAGCACTACCATCAGCGCCAATAGGCTGTCGTTCGGGTCAAATACATCTATCACATATGTGTCTGTAAAGTTAAATAGCTGCTTCTCGGCTGTGGCCACGAGCGAGCCGCTTGCGTTTTTGATCCGGTAGTCCCATTCAAAGATGCTGCCGTCGACCTGCCAGCCGTTGCAGTTGACCGAGAAGGAGGGCCTAAAGAGCGTGAGCTCCTTTATGATCTCGCCGACCAGCTGATTATTGATATAGATATAGAACTTAGGCAGGAACGTGAATATCTCTTGTTGGAGGGTTGCTATATGTCTACCGGTCGCGTCGGAGACCTCTAACTTATGTCCCCATGCCAATCTGCCTTGAACCGTATATACCGTCTGTTGATCTTCGTTATAGATATCGTAGCTGTCAAACCACGAAAACAAACGTTGTTTAAACAAAAGCTTCAATGATTAATCCATCCCTTCTGTAATCAAGCGAAATCTCGCCACGCGAGATCTCGCGTTGCTCATTATACGGCTGCGTACCATTGCTGCTGTGATGCATACATACGAGCATACTCGCCGTTTAGCGCGAGCAGATCGTTATGCGTGCCCGTTTCGGCGATGCGTCCGTCCTTCATGACGATGATGCGATCTGCAATGCGTACCGATCCCAAACGGTGCGTTACGATCACGGCTGTGTTGTCCTTCGCTAGTTGCGCGAAGCTTTCGTAGATGCGCGTCTCCTCGATCGGATCGATCGCGGCGGTCGGTTCGTCCAACACGATCAGACTGCGAACCATGTCCTTGCGCGGGCGAGCCTGCTTGCGATAATAACCGCGCGCAATAGCTATGCGTTGCCATTGCCCGCCCGATATATCCACACCGTCAAACTCCCTCGACAGCATCGTCTCGTATCCATCTGTAAACACCGGATCGTCCTTGGAAAAGCCCGCCTGCTCGCAGATGTTGTCGAGCTGCATGTCGTGATCCGTATCGCTGATACGGATGTTCTCGGACAGCTTCATTTGATATCGGCTGTATTTCTGAAATACCCCGGAGGTCTGCGTGTAGATCGGAGCGGCATGCTTGATCTTACCGGCGGTGGGCATATATAGCCCCGTCAGGAGCCTTATAAGCGTCGATTTACCGGAGCCGTTTTCGCCGACTATAGCGATGGTCTCACCGTTTCTGACGGTAAGTGTAATATCGGTGAGTGCATTCTTCTCGGCGTTTGGGTAAGCAAAGTCTACATGCTCCAACACTATGCTACCGTCGCTTGTTGTAGCGTCTGCCTGTGTAGATCGCTCTGGTAATTCCAAAAACGAGATATAGTTCTGTATTAGCCCCATGTTCTGTGCCATATTGCCGATATGTCGGCAAATAACCTCGTCCATGATCGCATACAGCGCACCGATCGACGCAAAGACCGCCGCGAACGCGCCCACAGTGATTTCCTTTTGCATCAACGCGTCAAACAGCATCCAGAGTATGATGCTGTATCCGATTACGGTCAGCGATTTCATAGCGAATTCGATTAGGTTAGATTTGATATTGGCCTTGAGTTTTAGCTTATTCATGAGCTCCACAGTCTCTGTGAACAGCCTTTTGAAATATCTATATCCGCCCAGCAACCGTGTCTCTTTGAAATACTCGCGGCTGCCGATGCAGTTTTCGTAATATTCGTTTTCGCGGCGCACGGGAGCTGATGCGTCCTCGAGCTTTGCAAAAACAGAGGCGCGAACAAGCATCGTGATAATATTGGGCAGGAACACGATCAGGATTGACCATGCGAGCACGGGCTTAAGTGTAAACAGATACCAGCCCATAAACGCGAAATAGGGGATGTAGAAGCTGAATATAACGGTGACCCCCATCGTAAACATCACAGCATGAGACACGCCCTGCGTAGACTTGTTAATATCATCCAATCGTTTGGTGTCCTCAAAATCAATAGGGGACAGCCGTTGAATCTTTTTGAAGATCTTGTTTGTGAGACGCCCCTCGCAGAGCTCTCCGAGCATCATCGGGATGTAATTGCCCACGCCGTTTAGCACCTGACACGCGACGTTTGCAAGGCCGAATAACGCCAGCCCCGTAACTACAGCCATTAAGGTCACCGTACCGGCGGCGTAGCCTGTCGCACTGTCAAAGAAACGCTGTTGAACCAATATGATTACGCCCCAGGATAGGCCGTGGATGATCATGCATACCTGGGTCAAGATAAACAGAAGCGGAGAGGTCTTGAAGCAAAGCGGCAGCAATACCTTAATGGTCTTTAAAACACCGGGCTTTTTCATTCATACCACCCCTTCTGGCTCTCAAACATCCCCGCGTATATACCGCGCAGCTGCATCAATGTGTCGTGGTTACCGGATTCGGCGATCTTGCCGCCGTCTATGACCAATATCTCGTCCGCGAGCCGTGCCGCGCCGAGACGATGTGTTATAAATACCGTAGACTTGCCCGCGCTGATCTTACCAAACATCTCATAGACGCGGCTCTCTGCGACGGGGTCCAGTGCAGCCGTAGGCTCGTCGAGTATGTACATCCGCGCCTTTCCGAATAATGCACGGGCTATCGCGACACGTTGCCATTCACCGCCAGACAGATCCACGCCGCCCTCCTTGATCTTACCGAGGATGGTATCGATGCCGTTGGCGAGCTTGTCGGTTACCTCCGTGACCTCTATAGTATCCATCGCATACTTCAGTCGATTTTGTATATCGGCTGTGTTTTGTGCATCGGGCTGCAAGGTCGCGACATCCCCGAGCAATATGTTGTCCTTTAGGGTTACATAGTATCGTGCAAAATCCTGATACACGACCGCGAATAGCCCCTTCAGCTCCGGTAGCTTGTATGTACGCAGATTTTTCCCGTTTATCAGTATGTCGCCCTCGTAATTGTCATACATGCCCGTCAAAAGCTTCGTGATCGTCGTCTTGCCCGCACCGTTTACACCGACAAATGCATAGTGTTGTCCGGCCTTGAGTGTAAATGAGCAATTCTGTAATATGTAACGCTCCGTGTCAGGATATTTGAACGAGACCTGTCGAAACTCTATATCACCGAGTGCAAAGTTGCTCATATCTACAGGGGGAACGGTTGCGTCGGGTTGTTCGGACAGCTCGGAGAGCTTGGTCAGATCCTTTAGGTATTCGCGGCTCTTTGCGAGCTCGCTTGTGACCCATGCGAGCTGCCAGGACATCAACTGGATCAAATTGATCGTCGCGGTTATAAGTCCCATGAACAAACCTATCGTGATATGTCCGCTACCGAGCGGTGGTATCAGCACACCCGCGATCACAACGCTCATAAGTATCGTGATCAGTGATGAGCCCTTCATGCGGATAAAGTTATTGAGCATGGCCTTGAGCTTGATCTTGCGTGCGATCTCAAACTTCTCGAGCCATTGTTTACTGACATGCTCTGTATAGCCGAACAGCGAGCGTTCCTCGACATATTCACGATCGCTGAGCACCTTGCCGATATAGTCCGCACGACGCTTGTGCTTCTCAGCCTCCTGAAAGGCCTCGTAATTCGTTTTACCGGCCTTCAGAGACACCAAAAACAGCGGCACAGAAACGACCATGATCAAAATCGCGGCCCACCACACGGACGCTACGAGGATGACCAACAACGACGTAACGCGCACAATCAAATCCATTGCACCCATGATCTGATCCAGTCCGTTCATAACCTTATCAACAGGATCCTTACATGTGCGGCTGATCAGATCCCATGAGTCGTTGTTCTCAATATGCCTATACTCGAGTGCGGAACGCTTCTCGAGCATAGATGTGCGAAAATGCGTTGTGAGGCTCGCGTTGACGAGCTGCTTGAATATAGCCGCAAGCGAACCGAGTAGGTATTGGCACGCTATGGAGGCCAGTATCAATAGAAGCGGCGGGAAGATCATATCGTAGTCTGACTTCCCGTTAAAGATGCCGATAGCCGTATCCACAAACCGTGCTGTCAGAACAACCTGAAACGACGGAATCAAAGCTTGTGTAACGCGCTCGAGCATAACCAATAACGTAGGCAGTGTGCTGTGTTTAAGAGGTATGGTAATATAGTGCCAAAGACGATAGGTTCTCTGCATATTTCACCTCATATGGTGTTATTTTAAGATCTCGCTTATGGTGCTGCGGATATTGTCTGTCCTGTCCGTTGCAATAGGCACGGATAGATACATCTGCATATCCATAAAGCCGCACTCTTTCAAGAATGCATTGCCGTCGAGATTGATCCCGAAAGGAACTCCGTCGATATATTTAACCTTATCCCCGAGACGCGAGATGGTCTCATCGTCCAAAACCTCACGGAGGTCTCGGATGAGCTCGGACTCATTTAGGTTCGGTATGTCTGCTTCGGTGGACAGGTACAGGTCCAACTCCTTTGTGGCGGTCATCGCTGCGAATTTCTGACCCATCAGATTAAACATCTGCGGATCGTCTTGCGTGGCAAAGAAGGACATAAACAACACTTCTTCACGCTCGGGGTCTGGTATGATCGTTGCGTTCAGTCTTTCCGATGCAGCATTAGTCCATTCCTCGGGCAAATAGGTACTCAATATCGCAAACGTCACAAACGCCTTCTTGGGCGGGTTAGTGATGTAGTTGACGATATTGATAGTTATGAGCACCAGTATCACGCCACCGATGATAAACAGCTTGTAATACTCCCATATATATTCCCATTTTTCCTTTAGTGTCATGTCCTTAAGTTTGGCTCCCTCGTCGGAGGCCCATCTCTTTACGCGTGTGTTCTTTTCACTCATTTGTAATATCCTATCCCTTCCATGTTTATCCCTTCCATACCCTCACAATGGCGTTCTGTACGGCTTCCTTTGCATCGCCCCAGGGCTCATCCTTGTAGCGGTAGTCAAACTTCTTTATAAAAAAATCCAGATCCTGCTCGACCTTTTTCATCGCGGATGTCTGTACACTGGCAACCGTGCTCACGAATGCCTCATACTGCTTCGGAGTGAGCTTTTGCTGACCCGAGCGCATGAGCATATACAGATGCTCTATGCAAAAGCCCCTGCCGTTTTGCACGAGCCCGGGTACCTCGGGCATCTTTTGCCACATATAAAAAAAGGTATCCACATAACGCTCCAATGTGTCCACGACGCGATTGCAGATAAAGCAGGTGTTTTTATGATCCGTCTGATCGTGCTTGGGTTTATTTCCGAGCTTACGCTTAAGCCCATCCATAAAGCCGTCCTTCGACCCTTGTTTCTTAACCTCGTCGAAGCGTTCAGCGAGTTCCTTATTAATACGCTGCACATGCGTATGCAAGATCAACGCGAGCCCGAGGCGATTTTGCTCGGTGAACAGCTTGTCATAGCAGTTCGGGCAGAAGCCGCTCTTATCGGTCTGTTCGCGAAAGTCCTCCTCCATATATGATGGGCCGAGAATAAAATCTATCGCGCGGCGCTCGAGATCCGCCTTCATGTGGCAAAACGCGCAGGCCGCCTCGGATTTTAGCCCCTCGGTCACCGGTATCGTATAAATCTTTTCATCCATATGAGACCCTCGATTTCTCTAAGTTTTGACGAACGAATGGTTTTACGTTAGTATAAGGCTTTGGAACGATTCTTGTAAAGCGTAAAGGGGGAAATAAAAGGAAATGATTATTACATACAGTGGAGATAGAGCCATACTGACGGACATTAACAGTTTTGATATAGCAGAAACGCTCGAATGTGGGCAATGCTTCCGGTTTGTGCGAATGGAAGAGGGAGCCAGCTCAGCTGAGGCCGGGGATACTGTCAAATACCGTATAGTCGCACACAACAGGACGCTGTTCATCAGCGAGTATGAAGATCGGATGGAATTCTATCCGACCACGGAGCGGGAGTTTACGCAGATTTGGCAGGGATACTTCGATCTTGACAGGGACTACAGTCAGATAAAAGACATCGTGACCGCAAACGATTTCGTGATGCGCGACGCGGTAAATTTCGGAACCGGAACACGGATACTCAATCAAGACCCATGGGAGACCTTGATCTCGTTTATCATCAGCCAGAACAATAACATCGGGCGCATAAAGCGCATCATACAGACCATATCCGAGCGTTACGGTGAGCCCGTAAACGATGATCAATTCGCATTTCCTACAACGGAAGCACTTGCACGTTTGAGCGAGGCCGAGCTGTTTGAATGCAAGATGGGATTTAGGGCCGGATATGTGAAGGGGGCTGCGGATGCGGTCGCCAGCGGCGTTCTCGACCTTCAGGCCGTAGGGCGCATGGAAACGGCCGACGCACGCCGCGAGCTCATGAAGCTAAAGGGCGTGGGCATAAAGGTAGCCGACTGCGTGCTGCTGTTTGCATATGGGCACAAAGAGGTGTTCCCGACAGATGTATGGATAAAGCGTATCATGGAGCATTTCTATTTCTCCGGTCAGGAGACACATATAAAGGACATACACGCGCTCGCCGCAAAGCGCTTCGGGGAATACGCGGGCTTTGCACAGCAATACCTGTTCGCTTATGCGAGAGGTACTAAAATCGTATAAAATTCACTAAAAATATTGAAATGAGAAGAATGCGTGAGTATATAACCATATTTATACGGAAAAGATAGATATAGAGCCAAAATCCGGCCAACGGTGCATTTGCATATGAACCGTTCCGAGAATAAACTATAACCACGATTAGCACTCAATTCGAGTGAGTGCTAATAATCTCACACATCATCAAGGAGGTAACGAAGGTATGAAGTTAAAACCGTTAGGTGACAGGGTAGTCATCAAACAGCTTGAAGCCGAGGAAAAGACCAAATCCGGTATAGTATTACCGAGCCAGTCTAAGGAAAAGCCGCAGGAAGCGGAGATCATCGCTGTAGGTCCGGGCGGTGTAATAGACGGCAAGGAAATAAAGATGGAAGTAAAGGTCGGCGATCGCGTAATCTATTCAAAGTATGCGGGCACCGAAGTCAAGATGGATAACGAAGAAATGATCATAGTAAGACAGAGCGACATTTTGGCGATAGTAGAGGCGTAAGACCGAATAACCAGCATAAAGAAGGAGGATATACATGGCAAAGCAGATAAAGTACGGCATAGAAGCACGCACCGCATTAGAAGCGGGCGTAAACAAATTGGCCGATACGGTAAAGGTTACACTGGGCCCTAAGGGCAGAAACGTAGTACTGGACAAGAAATACGGCACACCGCTCATCACAAACGACGGTGTTACAATAGCCAAGGAAATCGAGCTTGAGGACGCGTTTGAGAACATGGGCGCACAGCTTGTTAAGGAAGTCGCTACAAAGACGAACGACGTAGCGGGTGACGGTACAACCACAGCAACAGTTCTCGCTCAGGCAATGATCAAGGAAGGCCTCAAGAACATAGCAGCCGGCGCAAACCCGATCATCCTCAGAAACGGTATGAACAAGGCTACACAGGCAGCCGTTGAAGCGATCAAGGGCATGAGCAAGAAGGTAGACGGCAAGAACCACATCGCACGCGTAGCGGCTATCTCGGCCGGTTACGAGGAAGTCGGCGAGATGATCGCAAACGCAATGGAAAAGGTTACAAGCGACGGCGTTATCACGGTTGAGGAATCCAAGACCATGAACACCGAGCTTGAGCTCGTTGAAGGTATGCAGTTTGACCGTGGCTACCTGTCCGCATATATGTGCACAGACATGGAAAAGATGGTCGCTACACTTGAAAATCCGTACATCCTGATCACAGACAAGAAGATATCCACGATCCAAGACATCCTGCCGATACTTGAGCAGATCGTTCAGACCGGCGCAAAGCTTCTGATCATCGCTGAGGACGTCGAGGGCGAAGCACTCACGACACTTGTAGTAAACAAGCTGCGCGGCACATTCGTATGCGTTGCTGTAAAGGCTCCGGGCTTTGGTGATAGACGTAAGGCTATGCTCGAGGATATCGCTATCCTTACAGGCGGTCAGGTTATCTCCTCCGAGCTCGGCACAGAGCTTAAGGATGCTACCGTTGACATGCTCGGTAGAGCAAAGACCGTTAAGGTTGAGAAGGAAAACACCATCATCATCGACGGCGCAGGCGACAAGAAGGACATCAACGCTCGCGTAGGTCAGATCAAGTCCCAGATCGAGGAGACAACATCCGAGTTTGATAAAGAAAAGCTTCAGGAAAGACTGGCTAAGATGGCTGGCGGCGTAGCACTGATCAAGGTTGGCGCTCCGACAGAGACAGAGCTCAAGGAAAAGAAGCACCGCATGGAAGACGCTCTGGCAGCTACAAGAGCAGCTGTAGAGGAAGGTATCATCTGCGGCGGCGGTTCCGCATTCATCCACGCTCAGAAGGCAGTTGCAAAGATAGTCGACGGCCTCGAGGGTGACGAGAAGACAGGCGCTGCGATCATCTGCAAGGCACTTGAAGCTCCGGTTCGCCAGATCTCGGACAACGCAGGTCTTGAAGGTTCCATCATCGTAAACAAGCTCATGGAGACAAAGGAAGGCACAGGTTTTGACGCACTGACCGGCACATATGTAGACATGATCGAAAAGGGTATCATCGACCCGACAAAGGTTACACGTACAGCGCTCCAAAACGCTACAAGCGTAGCATCGAGCCTGCTCACAACCGAGGCTGTAGTTGCTGATATCAAAGAGCCCGAACCTCCAATGCCCGCAGGCGGCGGCGGAATGGGAATGATGTAAGACTTCACGAAAAAAAGACGCCGTAGGCGTCTTTTTTTCGTTCCTCACGGCGAAGTCTGCCGCGAGGTGAGCCGCGAAGCGGCTGAAGTCTTATGAGCATATTTTGCGAAGCAAAATGTGCGAATATTCCTCACAGCGCAGTCTGCCGTGAGGTGAGCCGCGAAGCGGCTGATGAATGCTAATTCCAGTTAAGGACGTATTTGAGGTGCTCCTGCCGCTACAAGTCAGTTACAAGGTATAGCAAGACTATCGCTTGAACTCGGGATATATGCTATATGCGCCGTATGCTTATATAATACAGAATTAAGGGGGCTGACTATTTATTTTATAATAATTGCCTTAATAAACGCTGGCATTAACAATTAATATCCATAATACAAAGCGATTAGGAGAAATGCATTGAAAAAGAAAAAAATGCTATTGATAGTGATTACATTATTTTTAGTTGCTATAGCTATTATGCTTACTAATTTTTACCCGCTGTTATTTATGAAACCCGTAGCTACAGGGGTAATTACAAATACTGAAGTATTGGCTGTAAAAGATAGAATGGGCACTATGTATGCAATACAGTCAGACGAAGGATATATTTTAATAGACGCTGGTTCAGATGTAAAAGCGCTTGAAAAAACGTTACAGCAAGAAAACATATCAACCGAAATCGTAAAGAGCATATTCTTAACTCATTCCGATGCTGACCATGTAGCTGCTGTGAGCTTGTTCCTTAATGCGTCTGTATATATGAGTGAAGATGAGTTGCAGATGGTAAACGGTGAAATAAAGCAAGGTAAGAATAACAGTAATTCAATTCTTAATTCCATAGGGCTGAACAACATTATGTTGCTTGAAGATGAACAGGAAGTGACTATTGGTGAACACACTATAAAAGGCATTAAAGCGCCAGGCCATACAACAGGCTCTATGGCTTATTTAGTTGACAAAGATTATCTATTTACAGGAGATTGTTTTAGGGTAAGTAATAACAAACTACTCACTCACCCTTTTACAAGGGACGAACAACTAAGCGAAGTTTCAATTAGAAGACTTTATGATATTATTGGAAGCACTAAGTTAACGTTTACAACACATTACGGCTACTATAAATCAAATGCTCTGAAGATTGATTGAATTGAACGATAAGCGTAAGCACTGGGGGGACAAAATGCGTACAGCTATTATATCTGACATACACGGGAATTATCGCGCACTGATAAAGGTATTGGAAGACGCTCGGGCGGAGGATGTAAGTAATTTTGTTTTTTTGGGCGATTATGTTTTAGATTTTCCGTATTCAAATGAAGTGGTGCGGGA
>CAYURR010000063.1:0-15591 GCA_964446745.1 uncultured Defluviitaleaceae bacterium
CGTGATTCATCACGATCTCCTTGACCTTGGGTGAGCTCTGCATGGCCGCGTTTTGTTCGAACAGTATCGTACACAGAAATGTAAGCAGTTCCTCATATATCGGTACATGCTTCTTTATACGCGCATTAAAGCAGCCGTTTTCTTCCCATTCTTTTACTAATTCGCATTGCGGATGCGTCTTTATAAATGCTACAAGTGCGTCCTTATATCTTCGTGTGGTTATAGTTAATAGCGACATGCCAACACCTCGCCTTTTGCTTTGTCGTTTCAATATATGCGGAAAGTTCGTTTGAATTATCATGTACCGAATGCTATACTGAGGAAAATATTTTTGCGGGATGTGTATATGTGGATAACAAGTTGACCAAGAAATCCGCGGGGACAATGACAAACGAAATGAAGATATTTTTCGTGATCCTCGCATTAACGGCACTCGGAAGCGGGCTGTCCGATGCGCTGTTTTCAAATTATTTTAAGGATGCCTATGATGTCACAGCGATGATGCGTGGCTTTATCGAATTCCCCCGTGAATTGCCCGGGCTTGTCTGTATTATCGTCATATCGTTACTGAGTTTCATGGGCGACATCCGTATGTCCATACTCGCGCAGGCGTTGTGCGCCATAGGCCTCACAGCCCTCGGCCTTTTGACACCCCCGTTCAATGTTATGTTGATATTCCTATTTACATATTCGATGGGTATGCATACATTCTTTCCGCTGCAAGACAGCATAGGTATGGACCTCGTCCAAAAGGGCGACAGCGTAAACCGCCGCATGGGCCAGTACAAGGGGGTCGCAACCGCTTTTGGCATGCTCGCGAGCCTGCTTGTATTCACAGGCTTTCGCATGGGCTTTTTCAGCTTCACATCCCCTATTAAATTCCCGTTCGTTATCGGTGCAATCGTTTATGCATTTATCTTTTTCCTGTTTATTAAGCTCTACAACATGATCAAGGCATCAAAAAAGGATCCAGACCAACATCCCGATCACTCTACTGTGAAAAACAAATTCATTTTCCGTAAGGAATATAAATACTATTACATACTCGCGGTTATGCACGGAGTTCAAAAGCAAATCATGGCCGTGTATGGACCATGGGTCCTGATAGAGCTTTTGGGTAGCAAGGCCGACACGATGGCGATATTGGGCATCATCGGTGCATTCATCGGCATCTTTTTCATGCCCGCACTAGGACACTGGACAGACAGATTCGGTATAAAGAAGATGTTATTCGCGGATGCGCTCTCATTCATCGTCATCTACATAGCCTATGGAGCGATGAGCGCAGGCTTCTCTTCAGGTTCATTCGCTACATTCGGATTGCCCGCAATGATTATATTCGGGCTGTTTATATTGGATCGTATGTCTATGCAGATGGGATTTATCAAGATTGTATATTTGAAATCCATAGCAGTCATGCCCTCGGATATCACAAAGACATTATCGCTCGGTATCAGCATGGACCATATCGTCTCGATCGTCTGCGCCACGCTCGGCGGCCTCATCTGGAGTGCCTACGGCCCGCAGTGGATATTCTTCCTCGCTGCGGCTCTGTCCTGCGTAAATCTCGTGGTAGCGTTCTTGGTAAAAGAAAAAGCACCTCAGGCGGATGTGTCAGAAAGCTGATAAGTCCATAGATACATCGTGGTAAGCAAAAAGCCTGTATGTCGATTGACATACAGGCTTTTGATTTCATAGTGATATTATGAGCTAGGCCGGAAGGATTCGAACCTTCGGATGATGGAGTCAGAGTCCATTGCCTTACCGCTTGGCGACGGCCCAATGTTTGTACTGCTGTCCGAAACGAGTCGTATTATATAACAATCTTTTACATAATGCAAGGAAAAATTTTCAACGTTGGTTTATCCATAATATGTCATGACTCGAGCGGCCTTGTACGCGCTCATAAGATTTGTATTCGGAAGGATTCTATTGTATAATTACACAGAATATGTGTGGGAGGTAATTTATGTCATTGAAAATAAAGACCGAATACGGTCATATCGTGATCGAGAATGAGGTTATCGCACGTATAGCCGGACTGGCCGCGATGGAGAACTACGGCATCGTGGGTATGGCTGCAAAGAATGTGCGTGACGGTATCGTGCAGATACTCAAGATGGAGAGCCTCACCAAGGGGATACGCCTAAACCTCTCCGATGAATTCATAGCCATCGACCTGCATATTATAGTCGAATACGGGACTAACATACCCGCCATAGCAGATTCGCTTATCGAGGCCGTCAAGTACAAAGTAGAGGAAAACACCGGACTGACCGTTTCCGCAGTCAATATCTTTGTAGAGGGCGTCAGGGTATAAAATATATTATATAACAGCATTTTTATATATAGGAGGATCAGCTTGGGCGTTACAAGTATCGATGGAAATTTACTGCGTAAACTCATCATCGCCGGTGCTAATGAGCTATATAGAAATCGGCATGACATAGATGCACTGAATGTCTTTCCCGTACCCGACGGAGATACAGGGACCAATATGTCTATGACGGTCATGGCCGCCGCACGCGAGGTCGCAAACCTGCGCACCCCTAATATCTATGACGTGGCGAAGGCCGCTTCGAACGGTTCCCTGCGCGGCGCGCGGGGTAATTCGGGGGTAATACTGTCTCAATTATTCAGAGGATTTGCAAAGGGTCTCGAAAACGTGGCTGTCGCCGATGCGGACAACCTCGCGTTTGCACTCACAAAGGCGTCCGAAACCGCTTACAAGGCCGTTATGAAGCCCAAGGAGGGTACGATGCTGACCGTAGGGCGCGCGATCGGCGAATATGCTCTCGAGATGACCGCAGACACCGACGATATTGACGTTATATTCGAAGCGCTCATAAAGAATACACGTACCGTGCTCGCCAAAACCACCAACATGCTGCCCGAGCTAAAGCAAGCCGGCGTCGTCGATGCGGGCGGCAAAGGGCTCTTATTGATATTCGAAGGGGCATTTGCAAAGCTGCATAGCACCGAGGATATTCAGATCGAGCTGTCGGACGCTTCGACCCCCAGCCCTACTGCGCCCGCAGCCTCACATTTCTCCCCTACAGATATCAAGTTCATTTATTGTACGGAGTTCATCGTAGATATCCCGCCCACCGCACACAAGCAGGGTTCAAACAACAGCTTGCATACAGAGGACGAGCTCAAGCGCTTCCTATCCGGTATCGGCGATTCGGTAGTCGTTGTAATGGATGACGCATTGATCAAGGTGCATGTGCATACAAATAACCCGGGCAAAGCCCTCGAAAAGGCTCTGACATACGGTAGCCTTTCCAATATAAAGATCGAGAACATGCGTAACCAACACACGGGTATGCTAAACTTCAGCTCAGAAAGTCAGCCCGTAGCGCAACCAGTACCCGTCGGTCCCCCTAAGGAGATCGGTTTTGTGGCTGTTTCTGCAGGTAGCGGCTTGAGCGAGCTATTTACGAGTTTGGGCGCGGACTATATTGTCGAGGGCGGTCAAACGATGAACCCGTCTACCGAGGATATACTCGCCGCGATCAACGCTGTAAATGCCCATCGTGTGTTTGTACTTTCAAATAACAAAAATATCGTGCTCGCCGCACAGCAGGCGGCCATGATGCTCGATCCCGCATTAGGCTCCTCTAAAACCGCCACGGTCATCCCGACCACGACGATCCCGCAGGGCATCAGCTGTATGATCAGCTATTCGGATGCCGATGACGCGAGTACGAACGAACAGACTATGAAGGAAGCCATGGCAGCTGTGAGGACCGGTATGTGCACGGTTGCAGTTCGCGATACGACATTAAATGATATGTCTATAACCGAAGGAGATTTCCTGTTTATGGAAGACGGCGAGATCACGGCGGTCGACGCAGACCTTCAAACCGGTGCCAAGGCCCTTTTGAAGCGTATGCTCGAGGACGGCGGCGATGTCGTTTCTATTTACTATGGTGCAGACAGTACGGAAGATGCCGCTCGTGAGGTTGCCGAGGATATTTCCGAAGCATTTCCCGATACCGAGATCGAGATATACAATGGCGGCCAGCCCGTATATCACTATATCTTCTCTGTAGAATAATCTATGAAGAGCTCGGATCCCGTTTCCGTTTTACCGTCGGTAGGCGCAAAACGCTCACTGTCCCTGAGCAAAAAGGGTATAGAGACGATATCGGATCTGCTGACCTATTATCCGCGTAATTACAGCGACCGCAGTAAGATAACCGAGATCGAGCAACTCACCGTCAGCGAGACCGGAACGATACGCGGCTATGTGAGTGCACCAGCCGAGATCGTTCGAACCGGCCAGATTACGATTGTACGTCTCATGATATTTGACAATACGGGATCGATCGAGCTTGTATGGTTCAACCAGCCATATTTACGGAGTACCTTTTCAGTCGGCAAGGAATACATCTTTACGGGACGCATAACGGCGTTTCGCGGCCGCTTGAAGATGGAGGCCCCGGAGTTTGAATGCACGGACAACATGCATCTGCTGTCTCAGGGCCGCATCGTACCGATATACTCTCTTGCTAAAAACCTCACGCAACAGTTTTTCAGACGCATCCTATTCGATGTGTTGAATAAACCGGATGCGGACATACTGTTACCCGAGAACCTGCCGGTCTCCGTAATGAGCAGATATGATCTCTGTGAACGCAAGTACGCAGTCAGAAATATCCACTTCCCCGAGAGTGAGGACGCGTTCTATCGCGCACGCAAGCGTCTGGTGTTCGAGGAATTGTTCTTTATGCAATACGCGTTGTTTGATATAAAGGACAGCGCACGTAAACCAACCGAATATGTCTTTTCTGATTTCGATATTGCACCGCTTACGCGTGAGTTCGGTTACGAACCGACGGACGCGCAAAAGGCGGCTATTACAGATATATTATCCGATTTTATGAGCGGGCTCGCCGCTAACCGATTGGTTCAAGGAGATGTGGGCTCCGGAAAGACCTTTGTGGCCTCTGCGGCAGCGTATTTAGCTATAAAAAACGGTTATCAAGCCGCATTCATGGCCCCAACAGATGTGCTCGCACGTCAGCATTTCTTGTCTTTGAGCAAGTTGTTTATACCGCTTGGATGTGATGTGACCTTACTCGTGGGTGATATGCCCGCCGCCGAACGCAGAGCCGCGATAGCCAAGATCAAAGACGGCTCAGCGCAATTGGTCGTGGGTACGCACGCACTGTTTCAATCCGGGGTTTTATATAAAAGTCTCGCGCTTGTAATCACGGATGAGCAGCACCGCTTCGGCGTCAAGCAACGCCAAACCCTTTCCGAGAAATCCGAATCCCCTCACGTACTGATAATGTCCGCGACACCGATACCAAGGACGCTCGCGTTGATCCTATACGGCGATCTGGATATATCCGTGATCAACAGCCTGCCCCCGGGCAGACAGCATATAGATACCTTTTTCGTAGACGGCTCGTACCGTGAGCGTATACACAAGTTTATTAAAAAGGAGATAGACAAGGGCCATCAAGCCTTTATAGTATGCGCAACCATCGGTGGCGAGCAGCCAAGCGAGGGCCTAAAATCCGTCGTATCCTACGCAAAGGAATATTTTCCACCCGGAACCGGCATAACAGCGCAGATACTCCACGGCAAGCAAAGCGCAGCCGAGAAGCAGGCCATCATGCAGAGCTTTTCCGATAACGATATCCATGTGTTGATCAGTACAACGGTCGTGGAGGTCGGTGTGGATATACCGAACGCGACGGTTATGCTCATAGAGGACGCAGACCGCTTCGGGCTGTCCCAGTTGCATCAGTTGCGTGGACGCGTAGGTCGCGGCTCTTCAAAGTCCTATTGTATATTGATATCCGATACCAAATCTAAGCCCGCAAAGGAACGCCTGACCGCCATGACCCAGACAAACAGCGGATTCGAGCTATCTGAGACGGACCTGCGCATAAGGGGTCCCGGGGATTTCTTCGGCACCGCACAGCATGGACTGCCTGTTTTAAGGATAGCCAATCTCTATACCGATACAGACATACTCAAAGATGTCTCAGAGGCTGTAATGTCAGTCAGAGACGGCACAATTTCTATAATGCCAGCTGAGCAAGATGCTTTACATAGGCATTGTAAAATCTACGAAACTTTATTATAATCAATTCCATATAGCAAGGGGATATAGATCGTGCGTGTAATCGCGGGTTCGGCACGGAGCGTACCGCTGTGTACGCCACCCGGCAACAAGACGCGTCCCACTACAGACAAGCTCAAGGAGACGCTGTTTAACATCATAGCCGCATATATTCCGCAGTCGCGGTGCCTGGACCTGTTTTGTGGCTCCGGAGCGCTGGGAGTGGAGGCGCTGAGCCGTGGCGCAGCATCAGCCGTATTCGTGGACAAGTCCCCTACTGCCATTGCCTGTACGCGGCAAAACTTATCAAAGACTAGGCTTGACGCATCCACGCGGCTAATCACAGCCGACTCTCTCGCGGCACTTAATACGCTGAGCTCTAATAACGAGCCGCCGTTTGACTTGATATTCATGGATCCCCCATATGGCAGGGACCATGTGATGCCGTGCTTGACGGCTATATATAATGGACACTTGCTCTCGGAGGACGGCTTGATTGTAATCGAGCAGTCATCGGAGGATTATATACCCGAACAGGACGAGCTCGATGCGCTCGGACTGACTATATATAAGGAACGTATATTCAAGACCACCGCTTTTTTAATATATAAGCATGCTTGATGCAAAGGAAGATCAATTCATGAAATCGGCCGTATATCCGGGTACATTTGACCCGGTGACACTCGGACATGCCCATATTATCGAACGCGCCGCGAGGCTCTGCGACAGACTGACCGTGACCGTGATGATAAACCCTCAGAAGACCTGTATGTTTGATTTAGATACCCGTATTTCCATGCTGAAAAAGACTGTACAGTCATATGGAAACGTAAATGTAGACAGTTATGAGGGATTGCTCGCGGATTATCTGGATAGGATTGGTGCAGAGGCCGTTATACGCGGTTTGCGATACGGCGATTTTGACTTTGAATACCAATCGGCTATGCTTAATAAATCCATAAACCCGAGGTGTGAAACTGTAAGCCTGTTTACCGATCCGCAATACGCGCATATCAGCTCTACGGCTGTACGCAATCTGCTGTTTTTCGGCGGAGATATAGGGTCGATGGTACCGGGCTGTGTCGTAGAGGATTTATACAGCTGCCGACAGGCGATTTGAATGGAGGATACAAATGGAGTCGTTATTAGATTATCTCGATGCGCTTGAGGATTTATTGGATTCGTGCAAACCGGTTCCGTTTTCAAATAAAATCTCTGTGGAGAAGGAACGCATTTTTGACATTATATCGGACATAAGGCTGAACCTGCCAAACGAAATACGTCAGGCTCAGCGTATCATAGAGGAACATGACAAAATCATAAACGACGCGAACGCCAAGGGTGGCAATATCATCCGCGAGGCCGAGATGAACGCGAAGATATTGACCAACAGTCATGAGATAACGAAGATGGCTACGGAGCAGGCCTCCGAGATCATGGAGGAGGCAAAGCGTTCGGCACGCGACATGCGCCTAAACGCAATGGACTATGCCGATGAAATACTCTCAAAGATAGAGGACAAGGTCCGTGAGACGATGCTAAACCTCGAACAACAATACCGTATCACCGACGAATACCTCTCAGATATCATTGAGGTACTGTATTCGAACAGGCAGGAGCTCAGAGGCGGCAAATAAAAAAGAACCTACCACGGTAGGTTCTTTAATTTTATGCCATCGTCTCGAGCATCTTCAGATCGACCGCGTAACGCAGGGCTTCACCCTTTTGCAGCCTGTCAAATTCCTCAAACACATACGCACCCATACGGTAGATCTCATTATTGATAGAGCCCGCGCGATGCGGTGTGATGATGATGTTCGGGTAGCTGAAATACTCAGCATCCGTCGGCAACGGCTCCGTCGGATCTGTCACGTCCAATACAGCTGTGCGGGTAGGCTTTTCCTTCATAGCCTTGAATAAATCCTCAACTACGATCTGGGCACCCCTTCCGGTGTTGATGAATGTCGCGTTATCCTTCATCAATGAAAACAGGCTATAGTCAAGCATCCCCTTGGTCTGGGCGTTGTTTGCGAGGTGATTGGATATCGTCTGGCATTCTAAAAATATGTCCTCGAGTGAATACTTCTTCGCTCCGAGCGCAGATATATCAGCCTCACATGCAAATTTATCATATACGCAGAGATTTAAGTTAAACGGTTTGAGCAAGTCGATCACTATGCGCCCGATCATGCCAGCGCCGATTAGCCCTACCTTCGTGTCATAATTCCCCGGGAAAGTATTTGAATAATCGAACGCTGATTTGTGCCCGTCATGCTTATAGCGGTTATGGAGCTGGAAGAAGCCTTTGTTTGCGAGGATGATCTGTGCAACCGTGTATTCGGCAACCGGGATGGCGTTTGCAGCCCATGCGCTTATTACATTTATGCCCTTGTTCAAAAACGGCCTCGCGAAATGCTGTACCGAGCCCGCCGCATAGAATACCGCCTCCACGTTCGGCAGCACAGTCTTTATTTCCTCTTCAGACAACGCGGGCATCCCCCATGTCGAAAATACAAACCTTATGTCCGGCCTCGGGCTTTCCAAAAGCTCCTGACCCGTTATGACCGCTGCGTCCCCTATTTGCTCGGGCGTGTAGGCATTGTAGATCGCCTGCTTGTTATTACATAGAAACAGCTTCATATGTACCTCCTAAACCTATATTTGATTTGAAAGGGAATCCATTATGAACGAAGCGTCTGCGATCGGTGCGATCTTTGACGGCAGCATAGAGGGCTTTATGTGTGTAATATTTGCGCACTATTATCAAAAGCTGAGTTTTGGCCATATATGCATAGAGGCCGATTACCAGCCGCAGATCGATACCGAATACATGTTTATATCATCCGACAGCGAAAAGGCGCACCGTGTCTTTAATGCGATCAAAAAAAAGATATCCGAACGAGCCGAATATCATGTCTATCATTGCTTCTATTCACATGAGCCGACGCGCTTTGACCTTTTATACAGATACTTAATAAAAGGCTTTAAGCTCGGCGCCGACGTGGATGCACATATGCATGACGATACGGTACTCGGCGTGCACAAGCTCGCGCGATATGTCTCGCGGGAGGCACATCTGTTGAAAGGTTTTTGCCGTTTTGCAAAGACAGCAGAAGGTATTTACTATGCGGTGATCACGCCCGTAAACTTCCCGCTGCCGATATTGGCTGAGCATTTTCGCGACCGCCTGATGGACCAGGCATGGATCATACACGATAAAACCCATCATATGGCCGCTGTTTATGACGGCTTTGACTATGTAATAGCACCCGTCCCGCCCGAGGCACAGGTAAATCTGTCCGAGGACGAGCCGAATTATCAGGCGTTATGGAAGACCTTTTTTAATACCATCGGCATAAAGGCGCGCTTGAACCCAAGGCTCCAGCGCAACCTTTTGCCATTGCGGTATAGGGGTAATATGACGGAATTTAACGACTAATGTTATTCGTATCTCAATGCCTCGATCGGATCGAGCTTTGCAGCCTTGCTCGCGGGATAGACCCCGAATACAATACCGATCGCACAGGATATGCCGACCGTCAGAAGCATATAAGGGATATGGACATAAGGCTGTATCTTGATCGCGTTACCGAGAGCAAAACCACCAGCAAGGCCTAATGCGATGCCGATGATACCACCGATTGCGGTCAGGATCATCGCCTCGACGAGGAATTGGAATTTGATATTGCCATCGGTTGCGCCTAAGGATTTGCGAATACCGATCTCACGCGTACGTTCCGTAACGGTAACCAGCATGATGTTCATAACCCCGATGCCGCCGACCACGAGCGATATAAATGCAACCAGTGCCACAAACGCCGTGATATTACCCAAGACACTGTTGACAGTATCCATTTGCTTCATGAGGTTTTGGACATTGTATTTGTTTGTATTGTTGTGGCTCAACGAGAGTATCTTAGATATCTCTAATGCTGTGCGGTCGATGTTTTCCAGGTCCTTTACGTTTACGAAGATATTGTCCACATACTCTGTGTTATGCATCTTCATAATCGTTGTGATCGGCATATACGCCATCGTCGGCATCTCAAACATAGCCGTACCAAAGTCCGCATTCCTATATACACCCACAACGGTCAGCTCCGCCTCACCGAACCAAAAGCTCGACTTGATCGTCTCACCCACCGAATTCGCGCGCCCAAAGATCTTCTTTGAGAGTGTTTCGTCTATAATTACGACCTTACTACTCGATGTGACGTCCGGTGCCGTCAGAAACCTGCCGTAACGCAAATCCAGTGATTGCACATTCTTATATGCCTCGGTGCTGCCAAAGAAATAGCATCGGCTCGACTGTGCCGGATTTTTTAGTTTTACACGCCCGCTCGTCTGAAACAACGGGGCAACGCTTGATACCTCCGGATGTGTCATTAACACATCTATGTCCCTCATCGTGAGCAAGTCGCTCGATAACAGTTGATCATCGTACTTAACCGAGATCTGTAGGCTTGTTGCGCCCAATTGATTGAACTGCTCAGTTACGGAAGCCTGGAAGCCCTGACCGATCGAGGTAATCATGATAACCGCGCTGATACCGATGATGATGCCGAGCATCGTTAGTACCGAGCGCATCTTGTTGCCCGCGACACTGCGCAGAGCCGATAAAATACTTTCCTTAAGCTGCATTTGATATCATCTCCAAAATAATTTCTATTGTCCGATCGACAGGCTCACGCGAATCCAATAAGACAATGTTTTCGTCCGGAAAGTAGCCGGACATTTGCATATATATATACGCAGATCTTTTGATTAAAGCCTCAGTCTCAAAGAAATCCCGTTGAATTCCCCTGCTCGCGATACGTCCGACCAATGTCTTTATATCATCCGTACAGAGTATGAACGCAAAATCCGGTGACAAGAACCTCCTGCCCTCAGCGATAAGCTCCTCAATAGGATGTCCCTGCAGGTGCTGATAGCATACGGTCGAGTATTTGTAGCGATCGCAAATTACAACCTGTCCACTCTGCGAATGCGGCAGTATGAATTCTTCTATATGTAGACGCCTGTCCTCAAGAAATAAGCTCCGAAGCTGTGCCTTTTCGTCTTCATCACCAGCTCTCAGTATACGCCTGATCTCAAGACCAAGCGCCGAATCAGTCGGCTCACAAGTATATAGCGCAGCATCGCTGCCGTCTCTTTTACATATAACCTCGCATAGCCTACGCGCAACCGTTGACTTGCCCGAGCCGTCCGGCCCGTCTATCGATATAAACATGTATACCCCCGTTTGTGATATTGCTAAGATGGAACGTCTCTTTGCATGTACCCTCTATTGTTACATATTTAATGAAAGTATACAAGAATGATTCGAAAATAATTTGCTAAACAGATTGAATGGCTATCAAATCTCTAACCCTTATAGCCTCTTTTGGAAAACCAATTACTATGCCGCTTATGATTATTTCGCAAACACATTTAGGTCGGACATCATTTGTCATAAGCTTTGATATTTCCATCCATACCGGCCTGTATGTTCCCCTCTCAACAGCTATGTTGCCGCTGTATTCCTCGCCGTCACCGGTTCCAAAGATGCCACTATTGACATTACACAAATAGAAATATTGATGATTTTCGTTGAAAATCACCTCAGCTATCAATTCATTGACGGTCACATCCAATCCAAGCTCTTCCATAATTTCTCTTTTGCATGCTGCTTCAAGTGTTTCGTCTTCCTCAACCTTTCCACCCGGAAAAAGATAATACACTTTCTCCTCTCGAACACGCTCAATTAAGGCCACTTTATTATCCTGTATAATGATTGCTCCCGATCTTGCCATGATGTCCTCTCCTCTTTTCAGATATAAAAACCCGCAGCTGCTTTGACAGTGCGGGTTTTTGTGTACTATTCCTTATCCTTTAACTTCTCTAATTCTTTCTTACGCGCCTCGATGACCTTTTGCTGTACGTCGTTTGGAGCATCCTCGTAGCGGTCAAAGCTCATCATGAATGTACCCCTGCCCTGTGTGATCGAACGCAGATCCGTTGTATATTTATTCATCTCGGCCATCGGCACCTCTGCGGCTATGCGCTGCTTGCTGCCTACCTTATCCATACCGAGGATACGACCCCTGCGTTTGTTCATGTCACCCATGATATCGCCTGTGTAATCGTCCGGTACAAAGACCTCAACCTTAGCGATCGGTTCAAGTATCGTGGGCTTCGCCTTCATGAAACCATCCTTGAATGCCATCGTCGTAGCCATCTTGAACGCCATTTCGGACGAGTCAACCGGATGATACGATCCGTCCACGAGCGTAGCCTTTATACCTACGACAGGGTACAGAGCGAGCGGGCCAGCCTTTACGCATTCCTGAATGCCCTTTTCGACAGCCGGGAAGTACTGCCTTGGCACCGAACCGCCGAAGATCTTTTCTTCGAACACATACGGTTTCGTGGGATCGCCCGAGGGTTCGAACTCCATATGTACATCACCGTATTGACCATGCCCGCCCGATTGCTTTTTGTATTTGCCTTGCACACGGATCTTGGACTTGATCATCTCACGATACGGGATCGTCGGTGTGATCAGCTCCACCTCTATCTTATATCTATTCTTAAGCTTGTTTACGAGTACGTCCAACTGGCTGTCACCCTGGCCGTATACTACGGACTGCTTAGTCTCTGGATTGATTTCAAAGCGCAGGGTGCGATCTTCCTCAGACAGCTTGGAGAGAGCCTGCGAAATCTTGTCCTCATCGCCCTTGCCCTTTGGTACGATAGCCATCGATAGCAGCGAAACAGGGAACTTAATTTCCTTTACAAACACGGGGCGTTCCTTCGCGCAGAGCGAGTCTTGTGTAGAGGTGCTCGAAAGCTTTGCAATAGCGCCGATGTCACCGGCCTTTATCTCGTCTACTTCGATCTGCTCCTTACCGCGCATTATGTAAATATGTCCGGCCTTTTCGGTCGTGTCCTGCTTGGGGTTATATAACATCGAATCGCGCTTGATTACGCCCGAATATACCCTGAACAAGCTCAGACGTCCTACATACGGATCCGCTATAGTCTTGAATACAAATGCCGCAAACGGCTCATTGTCTGCACACTTGAGCGTAACGTTATCACCGGTCTTGGGCTTCTTTGCCGTTGTCTCGGCGCTCATCTTACCGGCCGACGGTACGGTCTTTATGATCGTCTCAATCATCAGCAGTATACCGACCTGATTGACTGCCGCACCGCAGACTACAGGTGTAACGCTACCGCTCTTTATGCCGTTTACAAGTCCCTGTGCGATTTCTTCCTGTGTAAAGCGTTCCTCACCGAAGAATTTTTCCATCAGCGCATCGTCTGTCTCGGCAACAGCCTCTTCGATCATCAGGCGAACCGTATCGACGGTGTCTTCCATGCCCGCAGGCATAGGGATACGCTCAGGTTTGCCGCCCGTGTACCTCATACCATCGGAGGTGATCACGTTTACGATACCCGTAAGCTTGCTGTTTTCGATGATCGGCACCTGCATCGGGGCTATGCTCACACCAAACTTTTCCTTTAAGGACTCGACGGTCTTGTCAAAGTCTGCATTTTCATCATCCATGCCGTTTATAAAAATCATTTTGGGTATTCCAAGGTCGGTGGCATATTCCCAAGCCATCTCGGTACCTACCTCGATACCGGACTTGGCCGAGACAACTATCAACGCAAGATCAGCCACGGATAAGGCCTGCTTGACCTCACCTACAAAATCGAAGTATCCGGGTGTATCGATGAAATTGATCTTGGTGTTCTTCCATTCAACGGGAATAATGGATGCACTGACAGAGACCTTTCGACGGATCTCCTCCGCGTCGTAGTCGGATACGGTGTTGCCGTCCTCGACGCGACCCATGCGCCCGGTAGCGCCCGTCAAATACAACGCAGCCTCCATAATGGTGGTCTTACCGCATCCGCTGTGTCCTAAAACGGCCACATTGCGTATCTCTTCGGAAGTGTATATCTTCATACCTTGGAACCTCCCATTTTTTAGTTAATTGTATATATCAGTGGACAGATAACGTTCCCCTCCATCGGGGAATATCACCACGATATTTTTGTGCTTATATTCATCCCGTCCCGCGAGCGTTGCCGCCGCATGTATTACCGCTTGTGGGCTCTATGATCACCGTTTCCGGGTTTAGCTTGCCCTGTTCCTCGGCAGCCTGCATCATCGCAAATGTGACACGATCCTTTTCAGAACCAAACGGATTAAAACATTCAAGCCTTGTAAAGATACGCGCGGATAAATTGTGCATTTTGACGTATCCCGTCGGCTCAACGATAGGTGTATTGCCTATTAGCGAGAGTATCTATACATTCGCCGTTCCTATTAAGTAATTATTCACAAACTTTTCAATATAGTATGTTTTCTTAGTAGTTTTGTCAATCATTTTCCTTATTTAATCTACCCGAATAAACTTGTCAGCTTATTTGCACACAATATACAAGCGTGAATATAATTACATTGTGATATCACACTCAAAGCTATACCGTACGGCTTCACGGATGAGCTCTCCGTTTAATATAAAAAACGGGGCTGTTGAAATTCTTTCAACAGCCCCGTTTTTAAGCATGCATTGCGTTTGGATTTAATTCTTGTTATGATGAACAGAAAAGAATGTTAGGAGTGTTTCATATGGATTTCTTTGACGTAGTCAACAACAGGCAGAGCTGCAGATCATACGATAATAAACCCGTACCGAGGGAGATGCTTATTAAGATAGCGGAGACTGCGGCTACCGCGCCATCGGCCTGCAACAGTCAACCTTGGCGTTTTATCATTGCTAACGAGCCCGAGGTGGTCGGTAAGATGCCTCCCATCTTACAGCATTACGGCTTCAATAAATTCGCTGACGACGTGCCCGCGTACATAGTCATCTGCGAGGGTAAAGCCAAGCTCATGAAGGGCGCATCGGTCGACGAACAATATTACGCGCAAATGGATCTCGGCATCGCAACGGCTATGCTCACGCTCTCGGCGACCGCACTCGGTCTGTCGTCATGCATCATCGGTGCGTTCTTGGAGCCCGAACTCAGGGAGCTTATGCAGATCCCTGAGGATGTAAAGCCGCGACTCGTTTTGGCCGTGGGCTACGCAAAGGACGACAAGCTCCGCAAACGCGCAAGAAAGCCGAGCGAGGAAATCATACGCGTGATACCATCGTAGAGGTAGGATAATAGAACAAAAACATATACCACGGATTGGCACGGATTTTTACAGATTCTCACGGATAACACCTAAATAATGTTTTATCCGTGTAAATCTGTTTCTATCCGTGTTTATCCGTGGTATTTTTATATTTTATAGCAGCGATAACAATCCTTCACTACGAATCCTACATCCATAGCCGCTTCAAAGTACAACTCATCGTTATCCTCTATAGCGTAGAGCAAATTTTTCCTGCCTTTATTAAATACAGAGCTCACAACACTTCTAAGCATATCATTGATATTATCCATTGTTAGAAAGCCATCAATAAATTTGAGGCCGTAGATTTCACTCATGGTTTTATCCCACATTGACG
>CAYURR010000064.1:0-15579 GCA_964446745.1 uncultured Defluviitaleaceae bacterium
AACCGGCCGAAAAGCTTGTTGTGGGTACAAACGCCGAGTTCCCGCCGTTTGAGTTCATAAACGACAAGGGCGAGATAGACGGCTTTGACATAGCATTCGCAAAGGAAATCGCAAAGACCTTAAACGCTGAGATCGAGATCACAAACATGGAGTTCAAATCCCTGATAGCGGCGCTTGAGACCGGCCAGATCAACATGATCGCGGCAGGCATGACCGTTACAGAGGATCGTAAAAAGAGCGTGGACTTCTCTGATCCGTACTACACCGCGACTATCGTGATCATCAAGAAGGCCGATGATACCACGATCAACACAGGCGACGACCTGGTCGGCAAGAAGGTAGCGGTTCAAGAGGGTACAACGAGCGATTTCATCTGCACGGACGATTACGAGGGTATCGATGTTTCGCGCTTTAAAAAGGGCGTGGATGCAGTCATGGAGCTAAAAAACGGCAAGTGTGACGCTGTAGTCATCGACGCTAATCCGGCGAGGGAATTCGTTAAGATCAATCCGGACCTCACGATCGTAGAGGAACCGATCGCGATTGAGGAATACGCGATAGCTGTCAAAAAGGGCGACACAAAGACCGTTGACGGGATTAACACGACGCTCAAAAATATCAAGGGAAATAACATCTATTCGGATCTGATCGGGAAGTATATCGAAGAAAAATAAATTATATTCGAGGAAAAATAAATGTTCACGCAGATATATAACGACTTTTACAACACTATCATAGAAGCCGACCGCTATAAGATGTTGTTGGACGGGCTTTGGGTTACTATCATGATTTCTGTACTTGCCATTACGCTGGGTACGTTGATTGGTATGCTCATAGCACTTTTAAAGCTGCGGCCCGCTTCAAAGACGCGCAGGGATATTTTATTTAACGCGCTCACAAAGATCGCAAACGTGTACATAGACATCATCCGGGGTACGCCCGTGGTTGTGCAGCTGTTGATCCTCTACATGGTTGTTCTGGTCAATACGGGCATACCGAAGACCGGTATCGCAATCATAGCATTTGGCATCAACAGCGGAGCGTATGTCTCAGAGATATTCAGAGCAGGTATATTAGCCGTGGATCGCGGTCAAATGGAAGCCGGACGTTCGTCCGGCTTGTCGTTTTGGGCGACGATGCGCATGATCATCATACCGCAGGCTGTTAAGAACATCCTGCCCGCACTCGGTAACGAGTTCATCGTGCTGATAAAGGAAACGGCCATCGTCGGCTATATCGCGATCGTCGATATCACAAAGGCTGCGGACTTTATTATCAGCCGTACCTACAAGGCCTTTCCGCCATTGATCACGACTGCGATTATATATTTCGTGATCACAAAGCTGTTGTCTATCGGCCTTGTCAGGCTCGAGGGGAGGTTGCGCAAGAGTGATAGTCACTAAGGATCTACATAAGCACTTCAAGCATTTGCATGTATTAAAGGGCATAAACGAGGAAATAAAGCAGGGCGAAAAGGTCGTAGTGATAGGGCCATCGGGCTCGGGCAAGAGTACCTTTCTACGCTGCATAAACCTGTTGGAGGAACCAACGAGCGGTCAGATATACATAGACGGGGAGCAGATCAATACCCTAAGCTGCGACATCAACGCAGTCAGGCGTAAGATGGGTATGGTGTTTCAGCAGTTCAATCTCTACGCGCATTTGACCGTGCTGCAAAATCTCACTCTCGCGCCTGTATATCACAAGATCATGAGCAAGTCCGAGGCCGAGGACTATTCGATGCAGCTTCTTAAGCGCGTGGGTGTCGCTGAGAAAGCCAAGAACTACCCGTCGCAGATATCGGGCGGGCAGAAACAGCGTGTCGCGATAGCGCGTGCGTTGGCATTAAAGCCCGAGATCATGTTATTTGACGAGCCTACGTCGGCGCTCGATCCCGAGATGGTCGACGAGGTGCTAGACGTTATGAAGTCGTTGGCCGATGAAGGTATGACGATGGTGTTGGTCACACACGAGATGGCGTTTGCAAGGGATGTCGGCAGCAGGGTCTTGTTCATGGACGACGGTGTAATCGTCGAGCAAAACACCCCGAAGGAGCTGTTTGGCAATCCGAAGACTGATCGCGCGAAGAACTTCTTAAAGCGTGTGCTGCATGAGAACGGGGGTATCAGACATGAAGGATAGATATACCGTGTATAAGACTATCGTGTTTGTAGCATGCTTCGTGGCTGTATTTTGCTTTACGGCGGGCGGGCTTCTTCTGTCGAATGATACGAACATGACGTTAAAGGCAGGCATGTCATACAGGTTTAACGCTATAAATAAAACCAACAATGTAGATATCTCAAATACCACGTCGCTGGTCGGCAAGCAATTCGACTATGTGAACGTGGACAGGAACGGCAGTGTCGTATCCTACGGCCAGGCCGGAGGCAAGATCACGGTCGAAAAATCCGGATATACACTTCTCACAGTCTTAGACAAGGACATAGAGATCGCATATCCGAAGGATGACGTGTCCGTCGTTGAGATGAAATCAGCCGCACTCGAGCGCGTTGAGATCGCCGAGGGCAAGACACTCGTATTGCAAAATGTAGATATTGACCGACCCTATGCCATAAAGCTGAACGGGGCCGGGTTTTTGTCGTATGACGGCGTGTATACAAACTCCGTCGGTACGGTGCTACGCTTTGCAGCAGGCGAAACAAGCTCGGAGATCAGCATCCCGGAGGGCGGCAAGGCCATCATAACGCCGGTAAAAAAGACCGCGATATCAGTTGATATACCCTCGCCCTGGGCAAAGTCCGTGACCGCAAAGCAGAGCGACAGCCCCGCGATATATACCCACAGCCTCGCTTCTTCGCAATCGCTGAAGATAAATAACGTTGATCCCGAGCGTGAACAGACTGTAAATGTCAGTAACCACGGTGGATATGGTATGCCTGTTTACGATATCGTGAGACGGGATATAAATGACAAGGTTATTGACTTTACACGCGAAGCCTATACCGGTGAGATAAAGATTCCGGCTGGCGGCAATGTAACGGTCACGGCGAATGCCGCGAACAGTATGCGTGTGTGGTTTCCGCATCAGTTGATGGGCACGGGGCTCAGTCTCGTTGCACAGCTTTCGCCCGCGCTGTATGTTCAGACGGTTTCGGTAGGTTCGTCGATCACGATTACGAATGCGGACGAAGAAAACATGTATCGAATAGCAACGAACAGCAGCATCTTGGATACAGCTCCGCGTTTCGACTACAGCATCGCAGATGTAAACGGCTATGTGTTCGCATATGGCACCGAGGATCTGTATGACGGCTTTGATTTGAACCCGAGAAACACGATCCATATGACGGTAAAGAACGGTTATAATCTGCGTGTGTGGTACCCGAGTGAATACAAGGGCTCGGTGATAAAGACCGAAGCTACAGACGCGAAAGCGCTCATGACCTATGACCTTGAGGGTGGTATGAGTGTAAACGTCGCAAACAGCGATGACGAGACCGTCAGCGTTTCGGCAAAGACCATGGGTCAGGCGATATCCGATTACGAATACCTCTGCAAGGATAAATACAACCAAGCCATCAGCTTTGGCACCACGAGCAACGCAACCACGGATGTATATCCGGAGGGCCAGACAATGATCACGGCGGCCAACGGTTACAAGCTCAGACTGTATTATCCGACGAGCTGGAGCAACCTGAGCATAGAGACCGCAGATGGCAAAGCGTTACATTACTATGATGTCTCGCCGAATTATGGGCTTGAGATCACAGCAGCCGGCAGCGAAAACGACAGCTTCTATATAGGTGTGGAAAACGCCGAGAAAGCCAACAAGCCGGTATACGAATACCTGAACGACGACGAGATCGGCTGTGCAGACACGGAAGGGGCAATGTCGGATCGTTTGCTGTTGACGGGCGGCGAAAAGCTGCAGATATCGGCATACAGAACGAATCGCCTGCGCGTGTTTATACCGGTCGAGCAGAAAGACAAGGTTTTGACGGTAAAGACATTGGATCGTCCGGTGCTGACCACGATGACCCTGCCGTCCGGCAAGGGCATCGTAATAAAGAACGCCGGAACCGAGGAACGCAAGCTAATAACAAACAGCGAAATGGACCGTATCGGCCTTGAGAGTGTATCGAAGGATAAGGACGGCACAATTACAAGCTGGTCCGGCAATACATTAGTGAAGGGCTTCCGCGTGAGCGCCGGAGGGCAATCAATCGTGACGGCGGTGGGCTCGGGCCTAAAGCTATTTGTGCCGACCGACTGGATCGGTGAGAACAGCGGAATCTCATTCACGGAAACGGATAGCCCGGCTGTGTACTACGCAACTATACCGGCCGGAGGCGGCTTAAAATTAACAAATCTGAGGACGGATATGTCATTCAATATACCCGTGTATGACATGTCAGACGGTATCAGCTATGACAAGCTTATCTTGAGCGGTGATAGCACCGTCAGGCAGTGTGTGACGGATGACACGACACACAGCCTATATTTGGAAACGGGCGGAACGTCAAGCATTTCCGCACGCAACGGCTCGAGTGTAAAGATGCTTCTGCCGTATGAATGGAAGGACAGTATCCGGATCGAGAACACGGGTACGGTGCTGAACCAATTCACAGTCAGGCCCGGCGATAGCATAGAGATAGAAAACAGCGATCTGAGCTACGGTTATGCTGTGTACACAAATGCGAACCCGAATAACGGAATGCTCAGCCCCGTATACGACCTCGTATTCATGAAGGGTGACAAGGCGCAGGATTTCTCGTCCGAAAACAAGGCCGATGTATTCTCGGTATTGAGTGCAGGGCGTACGCTTTTAACTGTAAATGAGGGTTCGGAGTTAAAGCTCTGGTATCCGGCTGAGAACGCGACGAAGTTGAAAATAAAGCCTGCTGCGCAGACCGCATTGGCGCATTATACGGTCAGCCCGGGAGCAACGCTCACGATCTACAACAATTCAGAAGCCGCATATCAGATCCGCAACAACAGCGGTGACGGGTTGCATATGCCTAAATATGAATATCGCAACAATACCACAACGACAACATATGAGGATCCCGTTGCGATTTCGGGTCCGGTTGCCGTACCGCCGCACTCGAGCATAACGATACGCGCGGTAAACGGTTATGACCTAAAGCTCTGGGTTCCACAGCAATGGCTCAGGGAAATCAGCGTGAGGTGATAAGGTGTTAAGATATGGAGTACTCGGTACGAACTGGATAGCTGAGCGTAATGCAAAGGCTATACAGGCGCAGGACAACATGAGCGTGGATGCGGTATGCGCACGTACCAAAGAAAAGGTAGACGCATTCGCGGATAAGATGGGCATAGCTAAGCGATACTATACGGCACAGGATATGGCGTCGGATACCGAACTCGACTGCGTATATGTATCCTCACCGCATGGTCTGCATTTCGATCACGTGGAGCTGTTTCTCAAAAGCGGCAAGCATGTAATATGTGAGAAGCCATTCGTGATGAATGCACGAGAGGCGGAAACCTTGTTTAAACTCGCTGACGAGCGGGGCCTGTGCGTGATGGAGGCTATGTGGACGCGCTTTCTGCCTGCTGTAAAGCAGATGCAAAGTGCGATCGATAACGGTATCATCGGCGAGGTAAGGCAGATGGACTTTCAACTATCGTTTGCATCTGATTTGAGTAACACGACCTCGAGGCTGTTGGATCCAGGATTGGGCGGTGGCGCGCTGTTGGATATCGGGGTGTATTGCCTGACGATGGCCGATGTGGTGATGCGTTCAGAACCCATAAAGATCGTGTCGGCGGTGCATAAGGGCGAAACGAACGTAGACCTGCGCAGCAGTGTGTTATTGCAATACGAAGACGGCTGCATAGCGCATGTCCATACGGCTATCGATGTAACCGGTATAAACAATAACATTATATATGGTACTAAAGGACGCATCGAGTTTGAACCGTGCTTTGCACCGACCTACTATACGGTCACACGCAGCGGGGCGTCAGGTAACGAGGTCGAGCGTTTCGACGGCCCGTTTGAGTTAAACGGATACGAATATCAGTATCGTGCGTTTGCAAAGCTCGTAGAGACTCGAGTGGCACCGGACGAACTTAAGCCCTCGGATACACTGCGGATAATGACTCAGATGGATACACTACGCAAGGAATGGTGTGTAGCAAATGCATATTAACACCGCCGACATCCCGGCAGAGAGACTGATCGGCGTGGATGAAGCGGGACGCGGGCCCCTTGCGGGGCCCGTATACGCCTGTGCGGTCATATTTCCCGAGGAATTTGACTACATGGGCGTTAATGATTCCAAAAAGCTATCGCCAAAGAAGAGGGAACGCTTCTACGCACGGATGATGGATGCGGGATTAAAGATCGGCATAGGCATAGTAGAGCCGGAGGAGATCGATCGGATCAATATCTTGCAGGCTTCCTTAAAGGCGATGGCCTTGGCAATAGAGGCTATACGTGAACATGCAGATTTTGCGTTGGTGGATGGCATATATGTACCGCATACAGATTTCACGTGCAAGGCTATAAAGGGCGGTGACGCAATCGTGCCCGTTATAGGCGGCGCGAGCATCGCGGCGAAGGTATTGAGAGATTGGCAGATGCAACGATATCATGAAATGTATCCACAATACGGATTTGATAAGCATAAGGGTTATGGTACCAAGCAGCATTACGAGGCGATCGAAAGGTATGGGATATGCCCGATACATAGGCGATCGTTTTTGAAGGGGATAAGGACATGACCACGGATATGCAGCAAGATAATAGGCAGCCAAAGCGGCGCGCCGTGGCAATAAAATATACAAAGACCGACATAGCACCGAGGGTCACCGCAAAGGGCTCTGGTTATGTAGCGGATCGCATCGCAGAAAAGGCCAAAGCCGCAGATGTCCCCATACACAAGGACGCCGCGCTCGTGAATGAACTCACGCGCTTGGATCTCGGCGAGAGCATCCCTCCCGAATTGTATGAGGTGGTTGCACAGATTCTACTGTTTATATCAGATCTCGATAAGCTAGAAAAGTGGCGAAAATGATGAAGCCCGCATTGAGTAATGTCGAGATCGGCAGAGAGGGTCAGAGGATCGCCGAGGAATATCTGCGTGAGAAGGGCATGGAGATCGTCGCGCGTAACGTTTATGCGCGTCATGGCGAGATTGATATCATCGCAAAGGACGGAGCATACCTTGTCTTCGTCGAGGTCAAGCTGCGTAAAGCACTGTCACACGGGTATCCGTCAGAGGCCGTGGATTACCGCAAGCGCAAGCGAATGATCTCGGCTGCGAATGAGTATATCTACAAAAACAGATTGCATGACGCGGATATGCGCTTAGATGTAGTGGGGATATTTGCGAGAGCCGGAAAGGAACCCGAGATCACGCATATAGTGGATGCGTTCGGGGTGGGGTAAAGCATGAATAACATAGTATCTATAACACCAAATAGCATAGCCGAGGAGATGGGCATCGAGGCCGGAGATATATTAGTCTCGATAAACGGCAAGAAGATTAAGGATGTCTTCGATTACCGTTTTCTTTCGATGAGCGAAGAAATGACCGTCGTGATCAAAAAGCCGGATGGCGAGGAATGGGAGCTCGAGATCGAAAAGGACGAGCATGAAGATCTGGGTCTCGTGTTTGAGACCGGGTTAATGGACAAGCCGCGCGCGTGCGCTAATAAGTGCATCTTTTGCTTTATAGATCAGCTGCCGAGTGGCATGCGAGAGAGCCTGTATTTCAAGGATGATGACGCGCGTCTGTCTTTTTTGACCGGCAACTATGTGACGCTGACGAACGCTTCAAAAGCCGATATCGATAGGATCATATATTACCGTTTTTCTCCGATAAATATATCGCTGCACACAACCGATATGGATTTGCGCGTACAAATGCTCGGAAATAAAAAGGCCTCGAATATCATGGACATCATCGCACGGCTCGCAGATGCGGGTATCATGATGAATCTGCAGATCGTGCTCGTAAAAGGGGTAAACGACGGGGAGAAGCTTGAGCGAAGCATATCCGATCTGCGTAAATTTATGCCTTATGCGAACAGCCTCTCTGTTGTGCCGGTCGGGCTCAGCGCGCACCGTGATCATTTGCCATGCCTCAAGCCGTTTACAAAACAGGATGCGATAGATGCAATCGCAATGATCGACAGACACCGGTCCGAAAGCCCTGGCTTTGTTTACGCGGCAGACGAATTTTACCTGCTTGCGGGGCAGGGGATACCGGATATCGCATACTACGATGACTTTCCACAGATAGAAAACGGTGTGGGTATGCTCGCTTCGTTTCGTGATGAATTCGAGCAAGCTAAACATATGGCTGAACAAGATATCCATGACAATGCCCGAAACACTGGACGCATTGCGATAGTGACCGGATATGCCGCTGATGCGTTTCTACGGGATTTATTACACTCATATGAGCATGTCGATGTGTTCCCGATCGAGAATCGCTTTTTAGGAAGCAGTATAACGGTATCGGGCTTACTAACGGGTAGAGACATCATAGATCAGGTTCACGAAAAACTCGCCGAGCAGCTCAGCTCACATCTGAATATCCAATATACCAAGGTTTTGATCCCGGCCAACGCGTTTAAGGCTGACGAGGATATTATGCTGGACGACATCAACCTTAAGGACATACAGGATGCAATAAAAATACCCGTCGAGAAAGTAGCGGTCGACGGGCGTGCGTTATGGGAGGCCATAAGGTAGACATCATACCCACAGTGATAAGCTCTCTTTCATATATCCCTTTATATCCATCCCGAACACCTCGGACAAGGCCGCCGAAGTCACGATCTCTTTCGTGTCTCCGGCGGCTTTTATTTCGCCACCGGACATCAACACGATACGGTCGGCCAAGCGGACGGCATGGTTGATGTCATGCAGCACGCCGATGACAGTCTTGTTCTCTCGCACGGACCACTCATGCAAAAATTTAATCAGCTCGACTTGATAGCCGAGGTCCAGATGATTTGTGGGCTCGTCCAACAGGATCACCTCGGGGTCTTGCGCTATGAGCTTGGCTAAGAACACACGCTGAAGCTGCCCGCCCGATAGGGCATCGATCTCTCGATGCATTTGTGCGGTAAGGCCGACGCGTTCGATCGCCGAAACGGCGGCCTCCCGTACGGAGGCTTCACTGCCACTGTGTGCGTAGCGTCCCATCATGACCGTTTCGAGTACCGAATAGTTGAAATACACAGATGTATTCTGACTCAGCAGACCGACCCTCTGCGACAGCACCTTACGTTTTATCCGACGTATATCAACCCCGTCCAGAAGCACCTCGCCTTGAAAACCCAGGACACCGGCTATGATACGCAGCAGTGTGGTCTTTCCGCAACCATTGGGCCCCAGGATGCAGAGGTTTTCACCGGAGTGAATCTGCAGGTTGATGTTCTTAATAACATCACTGCCATCATATCCGGCCCGGAGATTTTTAATCTCTATCATTAGGCCCTCCTCCTGCGTCCGTTGAAATAAAGATAGATAAAGAACGGCGCTCCGATCACGGAGGTAATGGCGCCGACGGGCAACTCGAGCGGGGAGGCAAGTGTGCGCGCGGCCAAATCGCAGATTAGCATAAACAATCCGCCTAAAAGCGCCGAGGCCGGCAGTACGTATTTGTGTGACGCGCCGAATAGCTTTCGCGCCGCGTGTGGTGTGAACAGATCCACAAATCCGATGATGCCCACGAGTGACACCGTAGCACCTGTGATAACTGCGCTCAGGCCCAGCAGCAACCATTTCATTTGCTTTACGGCGACCCCGGAGGTCTGCGCCTGCTCGTCGCCGAGGGTCATGATGTCCATCTCTCGCGAAAAGCACATCGCCACGACACAACCAACGACAGCGACGGGTACAAGCATTGCCGCATCAGTAGGGGTTTTCATCGCAAAGCTACCCATCTGCCAGAACACGAGCCGTTGTAATTGATCAGCCGAGGTGGACATGATAATCGTGATCATCGCATTAGCAAACAACGAAAAGGCCATACCCATCAGTATAATCGTGTTGCTCTGCATCATCCGGTCGATGCGTGAGGCCAGTGTAATAGATAGAAACACCGTTAACAGCCCCGCAGAGAGCCCGAATATGGGCAATGTTAGGAAGCCGAATATATTTATACCCAGTATGATCGCAATACTTGCACCGAGCGCGGCACCTGAGGACACGCCTAGGGTCAGCGAGGATGCGAGCGGGTTTCGGAGCAGAGACTGCATGATCACGCCACTCACGGCCAACGCGCTGCCAGCAGCAAACGCGAGTATGCTGCGCGGTATACGGATCTTCAGCAGGATCGCGGCAGATACCTCATCGGTGATATTACCGGTAAGGAGCCCAAGAGTATCAGCTAGCGGTATCCTCACGCTGCCTATACCGATCGATATCGGTATAGCCACAGCGCATAACACTATGATCAGTATTAGCTTTAAGGCCTTGTTCATGGGAGGTCAACTTCCGGATATAATGCGCGCGCCATTTCTCTGAACGCGATGATGATGTTCATATTCGGGCGGGAGCTAGCGTCGTTCTCTATTTTATACACGCGGTTATTCTTAACGGCTTCGATGACGTTCCAGCCGTTCCTATTCATGATCTCGACAACGGGGTCCTCCAGATAGCCGATATTTGTAAGTATTACATCCGGGTTGCGCTTGATCACGATCTCCTCCGAGACATTGACCCAGTTGTCCATGTCCGAGAGAATATTTTGTGCACCCAGAAGCTCCAGCATTTCATTAAGGAATGTCCCGCGTCCAAAGCTGTAAATATCCGGTGCGGCGGCTATCTCGAAGTATACACTCGGCCCATTTTCACCGGAGGCCTTGATCGCAGACTGTATCAGTGCAATCTCGTCCTCAAGCTGCTTGACGACTTGCTCGGCCTTGTCGGTTGTGCCGGTGGCTTTTCCGACTGTACGGATGTCGTTCTTGATGCTGTCGATACTCGTGGAGTTCGGTATGTATACGACGTTTACACCGAGCTCCGTCAGCGGCTTAAATGGGTCGTCACCACCCGCGAAGCTCATCTCCGTTACAAATACGATGTCGGGCTTCATAGCCAATATGCGTTCGTTGTCGGGGCTCATCGCGTCAAACTCGGGCAGCTTTAGATCCGTTGCCATGCCCTTGATGTTCGTTGCAAACGCGTCCACCGCTATGATGCTGTCGCTCAAGCCCAAGGCCACCAATATCTCAGTGATGGCCGGAGTAAGCGAAATAATTCGCTGCGAAATAATTCGCTGCGAAACAATTGAATGTGCGGTATCACTCTGGTTTGCGTTTGCCGCTCCGCTTGGGGTCGAGCCGCATGCCGAAAGGCTCGTTATTAATAATGCCACGCAGATAACGCTGCCGATAAATCGTTTGATATTGCTCATGTATTATATCTCTCTCCTATGCTCTGATATCCGGTAGCCTTATATCCGCCGGTATCCTGTATTATGTCAATGCTATAGCCGAGTCCGCATTCGGGCCGAAAATCAAAGAAGCCCCCATGATCGGGGAAAAAGCGGTACATCAATGCCGCGATAACCCCTCCGTGTGTAACCAGGCAACAGCACTTTACTTGCTCATTATCCAAGTAATGATTGATTATCCCGTCAAAGCCCGTGAACACGCGGTGAGTAAATTCGATCTTTCTTTCGCCGCGGGGAGGGCGGGCGTTTTCTATGTCGGATATCCACGCGAGGTAATCCGGATCATGTTTGAGTTCCTCGTATGAATGCAACTCGAACGCGCCGAAGTCCATCTCACGCAGCGAAGATACGGGGGTATGTGGCGGGTGGTCATAGAGTATGTTCAACGTCTGAACGGTACGTAGCATGCCGCTTGTGAAAAAGATATCAGCCTTTGGATAGTGAATGCGCTGTTTAAAATGGTTCAGTTCTTCTATGCCCGCTACCGATAGCACCATGTCCGTTGAACCGCAGTATTGATGGTGTTCGTTTGCCTCGGTCTTTCCGTGGCGCAACAGATGAATAAGCAGACTGCTCATTTCAAGTCACTTGCAAGACCGCAGAAGATACGCCGGACCCGACTCGCGCGGCGCGTAAGCACAGCGAGCGTATGCCCGAGTGCCTCTCGCCATTGTCTCATCAGTGGATCCATCGGCACGACACCGCATGAGATATCGTCGCATATGATGATCCGATCCTCGGTGTCGAGTGTGTTCAATTGATCGCTGATGTAGCTGACCGGATCGATCCCGGACTGTAGCTGCGCGAGCACGAGTAGGTGAAAGCCGTTTATGCAGCGTTTTGAAAAGTCGATCTTTGTTTCATGTTCGCAGTTATAGATATCGTCCGCGTTTAGTCCGTATTGTTCGGTCGCGTACGCCGTTTTGCGCTGATACGCACCGCCTATGATGATCGTCACTATAATCCTCCCTTTTTACAGTCCCAATAATATTAGTCCGCAGAGCTCCGAGACCGTGATAATAAACCCGCATAGATCGCCCGATATGCCGTTTAGCTGCTTGGTGACATATGGAGTGGCAAATATTCCGCCTAAACAGACCGCACTGATCGCCAAGGCTGTCTTCATCTGGCTTGTGAGTGCAGTAATGGCAAATCCTGTGACAATGCATATGCAAGCATATAATATCAGCGCGGCTTTATGTACGGTCTTAGTATTCTTGCGAAAGGTTGCGCCAAAGCCTGTTTCTGATATGGGCTCGTTGGTCAGTAACGCAAACCCGGATATTGCTCTCGACAGTACGGGCAGCAAAACAAAGGCAACATACCGCTGAGGGACAAATGTATTGAAGCGATCTATAAACGCATACATTGACGAGAAAGCGATCAGGATGTACACAAGCAACGCTATAACCGCGAACGCTCCGACATGCGAATCCTTCAGTATCGCGCGTTTCTTTTCGAGGTTGGCGCGGGAAAACACTGCGTCTGAGGTATCCATATATCCGTCTATATGTATAAATCCACACAGAAACAGTGGGCAGAACGTTAGTAGCGCGGCACTAAGCATGACGTGGACATTGAGAGCACAGAGTAGAAAACCAAGCCCGAACCAAATGAGGCCTATACAAAGACCAACAACGGGTAAAAACGGAACAACTAGCGGAAATGCATCGTCATCCCATATCTGAGGCATGGGTATAGCCGAAAACATCGATGCGGACATAACGAAGCCCTTCGTGAGCCGCTTCACAAACAAAGCCCTCCGCAATTGAATCCCAGCTTGTTCTTGTAGGTGATGACCTGACCGTAACAAACCTCAAGTACCGTATCGGCGGCAGCAGCGCAGGTCCTGTCGATAAACGCGAGCGCAAGCCTGTAACGTTCGGTTAGGCTGTCGTATACAGCGGCATCCGAGTAGATGTAATCCGAGACGATCACAATGTTTTCGAGGTTGTTAAATAATGCATTCAACTCATTGGATATCTTTATATGAGCTTCCATATTTACGGTATCGGCGCTGAACATCTCGTTAGCGAGCAACGCGGTAGTGCTGTCCAACAAAAACGTGCCGCGCGTGTCGCATATCTCAGATAGCTTGCGTATATCTCGGGCTATCTCGACCGTTTCAAAGCCGAGGCCCGCGCGGCTTGTCCGATGCCGATCTATCCGCGCGTGATCCTCATCGTCGGTCGGGCTCATTGTGGCGATATAGTATAAAGACGGCTTGCACGGGGTATGGGTGGAATGTGTTGCATGCATGGCATTCCGCTCATGCATTGCGCATGCGATCTGCTCTGCATAAGTGGATTTGCCGTTTTTGCAACCGCCGGACACGAATACCCTCAAAATCTCACCTCATCGATCCTTTCGATATATTCCTCATCGATATGAGCCTCCTCAAAGGTAGCCATATGTAACAGTATGTCCAGCGATGCGTCCATCAACCCAAATAGTATGGGGCAGCCGCTACCCTCACCGAGACGCATGTCCAGATCCAACAAGGGTTTTATTCCAAGCGCGTCGGCTGCGAGCCTAAATCCGCGCTCATATGAAATATGTGATGCGAACATGTAATCCCTCGACACGGGACTCAGGCGAAACGCGCAGAGTGCGGCCACGATAGAAATGAACCCGTCGATGACTACAGGCATTTGCAAAAGAGCGGCCCCAAGAAACACTCCGGTCATCGCGGCGATATCGAGCCCGCCCACTGCCGCCAATATGCCGAGGACATCGTCCTTATTTGGACGATGCAACGCGAGCGCGTCTTTAATCACACGCAGCTTGTTTTCATATGCGGCGTCGTCGAGCCCGGCCCCACGCCCAACGACACTTGCGATCTCATCGTCACCGAGACCCAAAAGTCCAGCCAAGACCGCGCTTGAGGTCGTCGTGTTGCCGATACCCATTTCGCCGACCCCGATCAATCTATATCCGCGTTCATATGCGATATGCGCGAGCTCGATACCGATCTCGACGGCTTGTTGTGCCTCGGACAGAGTCATTGCGGGTTCCGTTGTGATATTGCCGGTCGAGAGGCGCAACTTGTGGTTTATGAGCAAGGGATGTTTAAGCTCCGCGTTCACACCTATATCGGCGACCATAAGCTCCGCTCCGAAACGCTTTGCGAGTACGCCGACGCCGGTTGATCCGTTCAAGATGTTGATGGTGTGCGCGGCGGTCACGGATTGCGGAGCTGATGAAACCCCCTCTGCGACAACACCGTTATCGGCGGCGCAGACAACCACGCAACGCTTTGTGATGTCGGGCGAAAGGCTACGGCTTACGCCACATAATCGCGCTGCAAGCTCCTCGAGCTGCCCGAGGCTGCCGGGGGGTTTTGCAAGCACATTCAAACGTGCATTGGCTTGTTGCAGTATGCTTTTGTCTGCGGGCTCGATACCGCATATTGTTTCCCGTAGATTAAACTGTCTCATATTACCTCCGGATGAATATTAATATTTTTAACAAAATATAAAACCCCGATCCAAAGGATCGGGGTTAATAACGATAACAGCGCAACTCAAGACGCAACGATGACGAGCGCAACAGCTGCTTTGATCGGCCTAACCCCATATCCTGTGAAGTTCATGGCTATACACAATGGCAGGTCTTCCGACTCTGACAGACATATGTCTGTATACCTGACCTTCCCGGGGCTTTACCCAGTGGCATGCGTCGTTTTTAACACGCATTACAGGTATACAACATCCCATTTTGGGGGATGCAGTCATCACGGCAGCAGGACTGTTTGGGGTTTTCACCCAATTCCCTATTATCGCACGGGGTCGATCCCCATGCGCACCGATTGCGATTAATATTAAGTTGTCTCAACACTAACACATGAACAGAGGCTTGTCAATCACATTAGCATGAAGCATTCACATCAGCACGAGTACCATCTTCACCATAGCCAAACACTCGCGGATATAGGCTACGGGTACCAAGTAGAGCCTTGTGGGGGCGTGTAGATGCGTTGTAATCAACCCGAGGTTTGTGGCATAGGTATTCGCGCGTAGTATATGAAAGTCGTTTGTGATGAAGCAGGCTTTATAATCCTCCGGCAAAATCTTTTCGGATACAAGTCTGTCGATTATCCGCTTGGAAAAGGTAAAGTTGTCATATGTCGAATGCGAATCCTCTTCCTTGATGATCCTGTCCTGCGGGATACCGG
>CAYURR010000065.1:0-15446 GCA_964446745.1 uncultured Defluviitaleaceae bacterium
ATATATGATCAAGAATGATAATAAGGTATTAAAAACAGCTCTTGCATATCTAATGGTGCTGCCATCGTTTTTACTTATAGCCGGAATAATCGCATATCCCATTATCAACTCTATAGTACGAAGCTTTCAAATAAAAGGTAAACCCGGCGTATATGGAATAGCAAATTATATGTTCTTTTTTACAGATAAATTGGCTTTGGCAAATCTGTTTTATACACTTGGCATTGTATTCGTCACAGTCATTTTATCTACCGTGATAGCGTACGGCATATCCTTGTATTTGCGCTTTTCAAATTCATTTGCGAGTAAGGCTATCGGAACCTTGTATATAATACCGCGATTTATACCGGGTCTTGTGGCAGTCAACGCTGTTATTACAATCATAAGGGATGGCGGACTTGTAAGCAGGGCGGCGGGTTCCATGGGCTTATCATTCAATCTCGGTTGGATGTTTAATGAAAAAGCAATCGTTCTGATGAATCTCTGGTTTAACATACCCTTTGCAACCATGCTGCTGATGTCGGCCTTGTCAGGTATACAGGATGCGTTAATAGAATCGGCAAGGGACGCAGGAGCTTCAAAATGGAGTATCTTGAGAACTATAATAATTCCATTGACACTAAAGGACATAATGATAGCTGCTACATTTATATTTATGGGTAATATCGGTTCGTTTACGACACCATATCTCATGGGAGCCAATTATCCGCAAATGCTGGGTATCTCACTGTTTCAGCAGTTCAACAAGACACAGTATGAGAGAGCGGCAGCATTATCCGTAATAATGTTTTTGCTGTGCATGGTATCGGCGGTAATTTATATCTACACCAATATGAAGGGTCGAGTTTGGGAAAGGCAGGAATAAGATAATGAATACAGTACCTTGTAGCAGCCGTCAATACGATGGACCGATGCGTCTGTGCCATCGCGGATACGCATCCGTTGCTCCTCAAAATACGCGCGAAGCTATATTTGCCGCGTTAGATGCCGGATACGAGGGTGTCGAGATAGACATCAGAATGACACGAGACGGTGAGATCGTTGTAGTTCATGACAGCAATTTGACCGCGCTAACCCTCGGACATCCTACAAAATCTTCAAACGGCATAATTTCGGAAATGACTTGGGATGAAGTCTCTATGATTGAACTACCGTTCGTCAATCATTTACTAAAGCCATTTCCTTTAGAAGGTGTCAGAGACGAGGGAGCGGTATATGATATTATACGCCTTCTGGGCCAAGACGAGCAGCATCCTTATGCTCGTGATTGGAACATCGATAACCGAACGGCAAAGATACCGCGGCTTGATGATCTGCTGACAGAGGCTTGCGCTCGTTACAAGAATGTTATTTTTGAAGTAGAATATAAAGCCGGTGGAATGATGCCTCGGCTGATGCCGATTTTGTCACGTCCTGAAATCATGGACAAATGCATTCTTTTTTCCGGTAATCCGGCATATGTGGATGAGATTCAACGGTATGCGGCTCAAAATGGCAAGCCGGAGAGACTTAGATTTGGGGCCAATATACGAGCACTTGATGACCGGGCCAAGGATTTTATAAACAGATATGATTTGTATGAAGTGGGGCTAAATGACGGATTTATTAGTAAGGCGGAGGTTGAATGGTTAAACTGCAAAGGCATTGAAGTATTTTCAAACCTTGGAGATTATCCGGAGCATTGGCAGACCATATGCCGTCTCGGCATAGCCGGGTTTAAGACAAATTACCCGGCCGCCTTTACAGCATGGTATCACGATAATTATTAATACTACTTATCTGTGGGGGTCATCTAGCGCTTAAGCATCAGCTGGTATAGATCCTCTTCGAATTCACTTTCCATTATACCCATATAAATCTTGTCGATGTACTTTCCGTCTTTGAATACCCACTCACGCAGTCGCCCGGTTTCTTGGAACCCCACCTTTTTGTAGCAAGCGATGCCTGCACAATTGTCCGCGTGGACTGTGAGCATGATGTGGTGTAGGTTCATTGTTTTAAATCCGTAGTTGAGGATTAAACGTATGGCTTCAGCACCGTATCCTTTGCTCCGGTATTCTTCATCACCTATAAAGATACCGATAAAAGCATTACGATTTAAGTGATCGATGTTGTGAAGACTAATGCTGCCAATCAATACATCACCGTCAAGGAGTACCATAGCATAGCGGTGCATGTCACTGCTCGGTTCATACAGCCATTTCATATCACTCTTAGATGAAACTAACCGATGATACTGTCCAAAATCAATAGCAACAGCTTTATTGTTCATCCATTTTAAATAACTATCAACTTCTTCAGTGTTGATGGGTGATAGATATATTCGTTTTCCAATGATTTTCTTATAGTATTTCATATGCTCCGCCTCCTACTATATAAACTCTAAATAATAATTCATTTACGGATCTCACAAACCGAATATGTGCCAAACAGCCCTTGCCACATGAACGTAATATTTGCATCACTTTTATAGTTCACAGCAGATATGGGCATGTTTCTATACGGAAATAAAAAAAATGAAAATAAGCATATGGCAACTATCAATAAGACGATAACTTGCCTAAACCCACTCTTTTGTTTGCTCCTTTGCTGTATCGTTAGAATCCTGCATTTTATGTCTGCATAATCGCTTGAAATACCGGTAAGTAATTGGCAAGGCTTGCTTATAGATTTTAATAATATTAATAAATACTGTTTCTCTTTAGAGTTGAAATTCTGCATAACGCTATCGTCGCAGTTGATTTCAAACCGCAATCGAATTCTGTCCATTGCATGTATAATAAATGGACAAAAGCAAAATATTGATTTAATAAAAGCTATAGCAGTACATTTAAGGGAATCGTAATTTTTTATATGTATCAACTCATGTGTGAATAATAAATCACGTTCGTTTTCATCATACAGCTCATAGAAACCCTTGGGCACGAAAACATACGCGTTTACTAATCCCCACGATGTAATACCATCAACAAAATCTACTTGCAACAGGCACACAGGGCGATTGCCTACTATTTTCGTGCTTAGGGACGAAAATTGCTTATCCGCGATTTGTATATATTTCGCTTTAAGATTTACTAATGAAAAGCGGAATGCCTGTGCAGTGACTTGAACAAGTATTGTCAAAGCAACGATTAACCAAATAATACTCAAATACCTAAAAGCTACATTGACGGGATAAAGATACGAAAAAAATAGTTGACCATACGTAGTAATAATCTTATCCAAGCCCAAAAACATGGAAATCACTATGGTTCCTACAAAAATCAAAGGATGCCATTGATAGTGTTTCAATCTCGAAAGCTTGCCAAATAAAAGCATAGGTAAATACCATACGGTAAATATAATTGACAAAAGAAAAATGTATTCAAATGATATAGATGTCAGAAAAAATGCATCGTCCGCGATTCTAACAAGCCTATCCATTGATTTCACCTTTCTTCTGTTCCAATAAAGCCTCCAACTCTTCAATCTCTTCTTTTGAAAGACGAGAGTTTGAGGTAAAATGTGTTAATAAATCGAAGGCATTGCTGCCAAATATCAGGTTTAGAAATTCGTTGCTCTTAGATGAAACGCATTCATCTTTAGTAACCGTTGCACTATAATGATAAACGCGCATGTCTTGTTTATCCACTTCATAAGATACCGCGGATTTGGCAATTAGTCGGCGAATCAGAGTCTTTACTGTTCGATCAGACGTTTTTTTCTCTTTTGTAATAGCCTCAACTATTTCAGATGCCATTGCTGATTTCTTGTCCCAAAGAACCTTCATGACCATCCATTCACTTTCAGTAATACCTATTTTTTTCTTCAAAGCCATCACTCCTAGTAAAAATAATAACATAATGTCATGGAGAATAAAAGACTAAGTTTGTTTTCAAATCTCTTGACACTCGTTTAAAGATACTATACAATCGAAAACACATGTAGTCAAATAATGAATGTGGAGGATATGTATGCAGATCAACAGTATAGGCAATGGCAGTGGCACAGGCATGCCTCAAAAACCAAATGGTGATGTAGAGCAACAAATCAATGAAATAAAAAGCGAAATTGATCGTTTGCGCCAAAAAAAAGCAAGTGTTTCTGTTAATGCCGAAACTAAAGATGAAAACGGTAACGATCCTGAGACAGCGAAGAAAGCTTCGAAGGATGCTGAGGCAAAAGCAAAAGCGGAAATTGAGAAAAAAATTCAACAGCTGCAAATGAAGCTTCAACAGATTGAAAGCCAGAATCAAGGCAAGTCAAAAGAAGCTGAGCAGCAGAATGCTAAGAATGAAAATGAAATGTTAAAGTCTATGGGCGAAGTGGGGCAGTTTGTGGATGAAAAATTATAAGTATTAAAATGTCTACATATAAAATGGGCTGTAGTCAGAATTTGTATTCTGCTACAGCCCATTTTTTAAAGAGCTAGGGCATCGGTCCTTGATGATTGATAGCTGTATGAGGTTTGTCCGTCATACACCGTATAATTATTCTTGCCTTTGGCTTTGGTGTTGTATAAAGCAATATCGGCATTTTTATAAAGTGAATCGAAATCCGTACCGTGCTCAGGGGAAATGGCTATACCTATACTTGAGGAAATATTAACTATTACATCGCCCTCTGTATAGGTGTTACGGAATAGATCGCCTATTTCCTTCGCCTTTGCCTTGACAAGGCTTATATCGTTAAATCCCTTGAGAAATACAAAAAACTCATCGCCGCCAACTCGACCTATAACATCGTCCGCACGAAAAATAGGCTTTAGTTTCTCAGAAAGACTTGACAGCACCAAGTCACCGTATAAATGCCCCAGCTTATCATTTATACTTTTAAAATTATCAACGTCAATAATAATCAATGCGTGGTTGCCACTTATATACCTGCGATCGGCCAGTATACGTTTAATCAACAGCTCGGTTGTCTTTTTATTATATAGCCCGGTAAGCTGGTCGCGCTCCGCCTTTTGGCGCAGATACTCTTCTCTTTGTATCAATTCTTGTATATTTTGTATTGTTCCAATCCCTTTAAAAGGCTTGCCTTTTTCGTCTTTGATAATTGCCATGGAGATTTCTATCCAGTTAAACTCGCCATTTGGCATTTGCGCCCTGTATCGTATACCATCAAAGCTTATCCCATTTGATAGATTATCAAAGATTTTTTTATAAGTGACATCGTCATCCTCATGAATAGTATTGCTCACAAGATCCTGTACGGAGATACCCTGCACAGTATTTCCTGCTATCTGAGTCAACTTTTTTGCATTACAATCCCATTCCAAAACAACCTTACCGCTTTGTTCGGAAAGAGCCTTAAAACATTTTTCGTTGAGCATAGCCTTATTTTTTGCATTGTTAGAGGTCATTACATAAAACACTGTAAATATTAATGCGCACGACATTATACAAACTATCAAAAACGCCGAGTATGAAAGGATAGTATTTGATGATTTGGCAAGGAATTCGTCCGGAACCATGGCAAATAATGTCCATCCATTATCATCCAGCGCCCCATAGCTTGCGCGGCGATTTTCTCCGCGCAAAGAATAAGAGATATGACCGCTGCTGCCGTTATAGATATTTTGTTTAATGTCTTCTAACGTATAACCGTTTCTAAAATCCGCATCTTTAAAATCATCCAGTAGGTTGTTCCTTATGGTTAAAGTATATTCATTTGAGTTTTTTGCTATTATTTCACCTGTTTTAGTAATGACATATGCGTAACTCGTACCCTCAAATGCAGGTAAAAATAACTTACTGAGCATATTTGAGTCATATGAGCCGGTCAATACACCAACAATATTACCATCTTTATATATTGGCGCGGCTATAAGGACTATAGTGATGTTTCTGATGCGTGATACGAAAGGCTCTGATACAACCACTTCACCCTTTATCGCGCGCTTAAAGTATTCACGGTCGTCCAATTGCATTTTTCGCCCGTCTATTGTAACTGCGCTGCCATCGGGCATAATATAGTCAATGAATTCGAAATCACTGGTTTCCGCTAATTTTCTAATGACTGGAACAATGTTTTCAGGGGGAACTCCTGTGTCTGATATAAATGATGCAAAATTTATTAGCATCATTTTATCGTTATGTAGCTTTAAATCAAAGTTGAATATCTGTTGCTGCATAATCTCGTGCAGTTCATGATCGTTTTGCTCAGTGAGGACGTTATCTATCGAAATAAAATATAGCAGTAATCCTCCTGCAATACCCGCAAGTGTAATAATAAGTAAGGTAATGGTCTTAAATGTAACCTTCACACTGCTACCCCCGGTTTAACATGACTTGGACCTTGCCTTACGCTACTTTAAAATTATTGAACGCATCAATAAGCGCTCTCATCCCTTCGGATATTTCGTCACTCGACGAATCAACTAGGTCAAGACCATGCCCATGATGCTCAAAAACATTGACTGTCAAATTTGTTTTACCGAGTCCGGCAAACACTTCCTTTATCTTATACACGCCCTGTATATCACAAAAACCATCCATATCACCGTTAAAAATATAGATAGGCAAGTTCAAAGTAGGTAACATATCGTTATTACTCAACAGATTGTAGCTTTCCGTAAACCATCCTGGCGTTAACATCATGCGTTCCATTAACCAATCGTCATCTTTTCGATCGATCGCGCTAAAACACTCCTCAAGCATAGCGCTGCCACCGTCAAACCAGCCGTTTAATAATACCTTGCAGTCTGCAAGACGGTCTATTTCCTTTAATGTTCTAATAATGCTGCGAATGTCCTCGACACTGTTAGACGGCAGATAGGTCTTATACTCATCGTAGTTTACTGTGAAAAACGGGGATTCGTCTTTTATATCAACGCCGCGCTTGTTGTATGAAAAATGAGCAATCCCTTTATCGGTGCAAAGATTGGCGGGGAAGCCGTTGTTGTATGTAGAGGGGCCTGCTCCTCCAATATAAATGATTAGTTTAGAAATAGTCCCGTTGCCGTCGGGTAACAAGAGATTGCCTTTCAATACGAGGCCGTCGTGTGTTTTTATATCCATAATCATATAGGATGCCCCCTTGTTTTGAATTACTATATAGAACCAGTCCATATAGCATTCATTTAGAATTGTTGAGAGTATACATAAAAAATCATATGAACACAACATTTATTTACGAAATGTCATAATAAAACGGCCGTCTTTCGTTTTAACAAAAGACGGCCGTTTTAATTACGATATCACTTTAATAGGTTCGAGTAGATCCAGCTGCTGTTCCTTACCTGACATATTAACAATCCTTTCAGAGAGTTTATTTTTAGGTGCGTTTACATGATACGAATTAATGACTGAGACCTGTGCTTCAAGATTTGAAAATACTTGATCAAAGCACTTAGATTCCTTGATATGTTGTATTAGTTTTTCAACTAATACAACCAGTGAATCAAAAACAGCCGCGTTTTGTTTTAAGCTCTCCAGATGACTATTAAGCGCGTCTATTGCAACACCGTAATCAGCCTCTAAAAACACCCGCTCAATATCTGCTAAAGGCATTTTGAGTTTTCGCAATAGCACGATTTGTTTAATACGCGCTGCGCTTTCGTTATCATAAAATCTGTAGCCGTTTTCTGTTCTTGAGCTTTTGAGTATACCCATCTCCTCCCAATATCGCAGGGTCCGATTGGATATGTCAAATTGCTTTGCCACCTCTCCGATTCTAAGCATGTAGCATCCCTCCTCTCTGAAAAGGAGTATAGACCATTCCTCCGCGTAAAGATCAATAGGTTATTTTTGAGCAGTGAAAAATATTCTTGTAAATGGAAATATGACCTTAGTGTCTCTTTGTAGAGGATATGCATTTTTCAAAACATCTTCGTAATCAGTTAAAAATTCGGCTTTTACATTTTCATCTGTTATACAGTCTAAATATGGCCTTAAGCCGGAGCCGCTGTACCACTTTACAATATCTTGATGATTGTTCATCACATGATAGTAATCTGTTTCCCATAAATCGAAATCCTCAGTTAAATCACTTAAAATATCGTAATAGAAATCGGCAGTAAACATAGAGTATGTCGAGGTAATCGAACTAAATTGACTTTCCCATTTCGGTGTTGAAATAAGCTTGATGAGTTCTGTATGCATAGGCATATCCTTGGTACACGGGACTTGGACGGCGAGCACGCCGCCCGTGTTCAGGGCATTATACAGATTAGATAATAATAATTGATGATTGGGCATCCATTGAATAGCGGCGTTTGAAAAAACGATATCGAACAATCCTAAATCAGATATGTCATTTGATGCGTCACCAAGCATCCAATTCATATCTTTATACTTGCTTTTTGCCTGCTCAATCATTGTCATAGAGTTATCTAATCCTATAATTTCAGCGTCACCCCATCTTGATCGTAATATATTGGTACTATTACCGGGACCGCAACCGATATCTATTATCCTTCTTGGCAGTTCAATGTTAATTCTAGTGACAAGGTCGATTGATGGTTGGGTTCTTTCTTTTTCAAATGTTAAGTACAGGTTTGGTTTCCAGTCAGACATTGTTGTTACCTCCAGTTATATTTTTTTTATTGGATGACGAATAACTGTTTTCTATTAGATACTTGTCCATTTTTGCAACTGTGGCCGGTTCATCGTCAAATGAGCCGCATTGTATATACCATCCTTCTCTTTATTGTCTACTTGATAATTCAATCATTTAATACATTGCCATTATATTATCACATAAAATATGCCAACTACACGTCATGTTTTGGAGCTTGGCAAGTCCACTTTATTCATCCTATGCATATACTAAAAATAACAACTGATACAAGCTTTTGACAATAATATTGAAAGGTGTTTGTTTTATGGAAGCACGAAAGGTTAATGAAAAAAACAAGAAAAGAAAGCCGACTATACGGCATTACGTTTTACTTGCAACGGACGGATTTATATATTTGCCAACCACAGACGAATTATGCTCTCCACTCGAAACGAGGCAGCAGGTATATGTATTCGGCTTTGTCGGCGGGTTATATCAAGTGATTGAAAATAGCGTCACGACATTTGAAAACAGAAAGCTCAACTGGAAGGATCCCGGCAATTTTGATTATTTACGAAGTCTCACATCGACCGCAACCATTCCTTCGCCCGTTGTTTGGGGTGAGGTAGGGGAGCACATCTATATAACGCTGATAAACTTGGGTATGGCTATCTCGGGTCTGGACGACCCGCATACTATACATTTGCATGGGGCGCATGTAGCGACGCAGATTGACGGGTTCCCGCAGACCTCCTTTGCCGTGCCCGTGTGGGAAGCTGGCAGCACAAGCATACCACCTGCCGCAACATACTATTTTTGCCCCGAGAACCCGGGGTCGTATATATATCATTGTCATGTGGAGGCGAGTGAGCATATTCAAATGGGTATGTATGGCGCACTGATCATTTATCCGTCGGTAGACAGCTTGGCGGCAGCCGGCATTACCATGAACCGGTGTGGCATTTGGCAATTGAACGGGGTCAAGCAATGCCAGATACCCAAGTATGCGAGCCACAGGCAGTTTGCATACAATCAAATCGATACCTTCTATGACAAGGAATATATCATGCTGCTATCGGAAATCGATCTGAAATGGCATCAAACCGTTCAGACAACATTGCAAACCGGTATAGAGTTTAATGCAGCGGATTTCAATCCTAATTTTTGGCTTTTAAACGGACGCGCATACCCGGATACGTTGTTGCCACATCCTCAGACCCCAAATCCGAACGAAAGCGCGAACCTGACACAGCTAAATTATGAGTCGTATGTTCACGTAAAGACCGGCCAAAAGTTCTTGCTTCGGATGATAAACATAGGGTACAAGGTAGTGCCGTGGCATGTCCACGGTTGGCACTATACTATTGTAGGTAAGGATACACATCAGAGCCCATTTTTGGAGATTGCTGCGGCTCTTAATATGCATAACCATAATGTTATGGATATGGGCTTTACATTGACGATCAGCCCGGGTGAGACCTATGACTTGCTGATAGAGGCCAGAGATATAAGACCGCTGTATTCAAGATATATATTCAGGGGACAGGACAATATACCGTCTATGTGCTCACAAATGGCCGAACTCAATAATATCTCCGAGGATTTAATCGCGAAGATACCCACGGAGCCTGTATCGTGCGGAAATGTAAATACAGTCAATTACGTTGATCTATGCGATGAATGCCGGTTTTTCCCGCAGTTTTATCCGATGCATAATCACTCGGAATATACGATTACAAATACAAATACGCTTGAAAGCCCAGCCTCCAGTTCATATCCGGGCGGGCAGCTCACATTTATTCAAACAGATGCCCCTGATGGTCATACGCATATGTCCCACAAGTCGAGGTAATAGGAGATGGGATTACTCAAGAAAATAAAGGACATTGTGCGTTTGTGCATGTATGGGCTTAGAAAACCCAGGTTGATTATTAATGAAGCCTTGCTGAGCGGGGATGGAAGCTTTGTGGATGTGCGGTATTGGATATCGAGGCCGGATAAATTGAACCCGAGGGGAGCTGTTTACCTGGTGGATGAACGTTCGGGTAAGAGGCTGTATCTGATGAGCATAGCTAAATTTGGAACTATACGTACCAGACATAGCAAACGTAAAACCACAGGTGTTTTGCTGTTCTATAATAAGGACAAGATCGTAGCATCAGGCGCAATGGTTTCGCTGTGTCTGGATATGCTAACTGCCGCTGCAAAGGTAGAATAACAGTATACCATTAAATAATCCTCTTCGAGCTCTTTAGCAATGCTAAAGCCAAGATCTGTATCTTCATCGGCTGATGCTGTCTATCTCGAACCAGTGATCGGTGAGCCAAAGCATTTCGTCTTTGAAACGCAGTACCTTTGCTTTCTTTGCTCCAAAGAATTCAGGTTGAATCCACCATATTGTTTCTAAGCACCATGAAAGCCGCAAGGAATCTGATATATCACCCATAGTCAGTGCTAAATGCTGTGTATAGCCCTCGAGAAAGGCATCTACCTTCTCAAGGGTTATTTTATTATCATCCAATGCAAATGATAGTATCGCCCTGCCGATATCATGCCAGATGAAGCTGTATTGGTTGCGGTCGAAATCGATGATGGCGGAAATGCCATCCGCATCGAACAACATATTATCAGGAGAAAAGTCTTCGTGGGCTATCCCCTTAGGCAGTCTATCAAAGAAATCCTCCGTGAGTGTTTTTAATATAGGCTCTAACGCAAGTACGGCATTGCGGTATTCGATGGGGGTATCCGGTGTGCATTCCTGCTTGCGGGTATGAAAGTTTGTCCATAATGCGTCTATTAACATTCTGCTACTTATGGGATAACCCTTAGCGAAATGCACGGGGAGCTGCGAAAAGGCCTTGTGCATTAAGCCGCAGGCGCTGCCAAGGCTACGCATTTGCTTTATCGTGATCGTATCTGGGCCTTCCATCTTGCCCGGTAGAAAATCCATAACCATATAGGCCGTTTCGCTGTCTAAATGGCGTATGGCTTGTCCGTTGTAAGTGTGGATTTTAGGACAGGGTACGCCACAGCCTTCCAGAATGATCTGGCGCTGCAGAGCAGCCTCGATGGCATCCAATCTATCTTTATTAAACCGCTTGTAGCTAAATTGCTTTACGAGTAACTCGCCTTTATCGGTAGAGACCCTCCACTTCTGATTCATCCAGCCGCCCGTTACAGGCGATATCTGATTGCATGTTATACCGTAGCTGTCTTTTAAATCAGCGATAATAAAGTCATCCATATAAACAACCCCTCCGTCTTTCTTATTATGTTGGCATATGCTTTCTGTCTTTGCTTTCAGAAAATAAAATAGCGGAATAATTGAATATCATGTGAATAATAAACGAAGGAATAATCGAGCCGGTGCCATATGTAATCTTGGAAAAGAAATATCCGCCTATCATCGCAATAATAACCTTGGCTATAACACGTTGGTGAAGTCCGAAATATTGGACATGCATGACCCCGAACAATAACGCGCATATGGCAACGGCAATGTTTACACTAATGATGTCGGTATGTATAAGCATAGGTAGGATGGTTCCGCGAAATAATATTTCTTCAAACAGTGGGAAAATAAAAATGAAGTTAAAGTTATACCTTTTGCTTGCACTAGCATAGCCGGAAAAACGAGACAAAATTACCGCGCAGATACATATCAATGCAAAATCCTTAAGAAAACCATAATATAAAAAATCGAATTGCCAGTTTCTGATGTAACTATGGGGATAGAACAAAGCCACTAACAAAACAATTGAAGCCCAAATGTAGACATGGTAATCAAGCAGTATTTTTATATTTAACTTCTTGAACATATATAGCAAAATGCAATAAAGAAACGAGAGTGTTGTACAGGCAAGTAAGATTGGCATACTGCTACCCCCACGTTGAATGTGTATGAGAATATAACCCATATCATGGCAAAATACAATATACTAAGAATCTGTTTACATAACTTGCGCTCGAGAGTAAAATACACTATGTAAACGTCTCGATAAAATGAAGGGGGGATTTTACATGATAGGATCGATAGGTGTAAGCAGTAATAGTTATTTCGGGGGACCGTATATAGGTTCAGGATCAAACTCGACCAGAAATCTATTCATCAACTCGACCAATCTGTCAAAGCTTACGGATATATATAACTCGTCACTCAAAAAAACGACGCTGATGCTCGGTTCGATGAAGGAACTATCCAAATCGGCATCGCAGATGAAGAACCCGTTCAACACGATATGGAGCTCCGGGGCCGCAAAGTCTTCGGACAGCAAGGTGCTCACCGCGAGCATGACAGGCAGCAAGAACAACACATCATATAACGTGGATGTCAAGCAAGTAGCCACAGCACAGACAAATAAATCTATAGCCCTCGACACGAATGCAAAGGGCGGCATTGCATCTGGTACGCAGGGCTTCAGTATCACGACAGGCGATAAGACAGTAAATTTCTCCACATACATCTCATCAAACGATACAAACAAGGACGCATTGGGTAAGATAGCCTCCTCGATCAACAACTCGGGCAGCGGGCTGAGCGCGAAGGTGGTCACGGAAAACGGTAAATCCTCGCTGAGCATAACGGGCCAGACAGGAGCATCGAAGGGATTTTCCATCACGGGCGCGTCCGCTGATGCCTTGGGATTAAACAACAAGACCGCCGAGGCGCAGGATGCAAAATACAGTGTAGACGGCACGGATTATACCTCGTCCTCGAATAATGTAAAGATAGCGAGTGATAAGGACAGATACGGCAAGGAGACAAACAAGGTGACAGCCGAGTTGAAAACGGTAGGCACAGCGACGATCACATCGACGCTGAATGCCGACACAGTGACCGGCGCGGTTAAAGAATTCGCAAATAAGTATAACGCTGCGATGTCAAGCCTCAATTCGATGCCGAATAACGCGAATGTCTCACGTATCAAGTCCTCGTTCTCTGTATCTGCTTATAACGGCAGCCGCATGTCGGAAATGGGCATTGGATTCAATAAGGACGGCACAATGAATGTTGATCAGAAGAAGCTCGCGGCGGCACTTGAAAAGAACCCGGATTCGGTCAAGTCGATGATAACGGGCTTTGCAAGGACTGCTGATAATAGCGCGTATACGGCTATGCGAACGGACAGATCCAGTTTGAACACGAGTGTCGTTAACTCTTATATCAGAAACTCCGGCATGATCATGAATATGGGTATGTAATAATTAGGGACGGCTTAAACATGAGCCGTCTCTTTTAAACTGACAGGGGGAAGATTATGATTTTTCAAAACAACAGTAAGCTTGTAATGATGGGGGATTCCGTAACGGATGTGAATCGTGAGCGTCCAATCGGAGAGGGACTGGGGGAGGCGTTGGGCAAGGGATATCCGAGCCTTGTGAGCGCCATGATCAATACAAAGTATCCCGAGTCTCGAGTGAGGGTAGTCAACATGGGTATCAGCGGCAACAACGTCAGAGACCTGAAATCTCGCTGGCAGACCGATGTGTTTGACCTGCAGCCGGACTGGGTATCGGTGATGATAGGTATCAACGATGTATGGCGTCATTTTGATGCGCCGTATATGACCGAGCTCCATGTGCCACTCGATGAGTATAAAAAAACCTTGGACGCGCTCGTCGAGACAACGCTGCCCAAGGTTTCCGGTATGATATTGATGACGCCGTATTACATAGAGCCGAACAAAGCGGACACTATGCGCGCGATGATGGATGGCTACGGCCAAGCCGTCAAAGAGATCGCCCAAAAGCACAATACAGTGTTCGTGGATGTGCAGGCCGCATTTGATCGGCATCTCGAGCACTATAACGCGAACGCGTTGGCTTGGGACAGGGTGCATCCGAACCTGACCGGGCACATGATCATAGCAAACGAAATGCTAAAGGCTATCGGCTATTAATTATTTCTGCGGGAATACTGAGCCGTAACCCGAGGCGTAGGCCTTTAGGCGTTCGATCTCGTCGGTGGAGAGTTTAATCTCCGATGTAAAATCCTGTGCGATCTTTACGGCGAGGTCGAACAGGCGTACGTCGCCGGGTGGTATAGCGGCCACGATGGGTTGCGATAGCGAAAACATCAACGCTAAGCGTGCGTGCTCGGCGTCGTCGATAGGCTCGTACCAGCACTTCGGATATGGGCGTTCACTTTCGGGTAGGGACGCATCCCAATTCTTCTTTGCCATGGCCTTTAATGCGAGCACACAGGCGTTCTTCTCCTGTGCCTTTTTGATGATCGCGTCTCCGTAATGGCCGTTAGAATTGCCCACAAGTAGTGAAGCCCAGTTGATCGGGGTCAGCACCGATGCAAACGGGAATGCGTCAAACAGCGCGAGCGCGGCAGCCTCGGTATGTGCCGAAAAGCCGAGGTGCTTGACCTTGCCGTCCTTTTGAGCCTTTGTCAAAACCTCAAGCGCACCGCCAGGTGAGAGGATGGTGTCTACCTCTTCGAGTGTTGAGACACCATGCAGCTGATACAGGTCAAAGCAATCTGTTTCAAGCACTCGCAATGAGTTTTCTAATGCGGCCTGTGCCTCGGTGGCGGAGCGTTTCTCGGTCTTGCACGCCAGAAAGACCTTGTTGCGTTTGCCACGCAGCGCGGGGCCCAAGCGTTCCTCTGCGTTGCCATAGCTCGGTGCTACATCGAAATAGTTGATACCCGCATCGATAGCCTGCGCGACATAGCGATCCGCGTCGGACTGCGTCTCGCCCGATACAACGATACCTCCGAAGCCTATCACGGACAGCGGTGTGGTATGATATTCTCTATAAATCATGCATATCCCTCCATCTGTAAGATGATTTTTTATAAAATTATTATATATCAAAAAAAAGAATCTTTACAAATACTTTTGTATGTGATAATATATGGAACGTTCCCGCGAGACATGCTCGCAAGAGAATGTAACAGGGGATATATGTGTACGCGTAGCTCAGCTGGATAGAGCGTCTGACTACGGATCAGAAGG